>DKBA01000135.1 GCA_002450985.1 Acidimicrobiia bacterium UBA6912 | reverse complement strand
TTCAGGCATGCGCCTGCTCGACGCCGCCGAGGTCCGTGCTCTCGCCGCTGCCCTCCCCCAGCGGTACAGCTCACTGGCGATCGCCGCGGCCTACACCGGGCTGAGGTGGGGCGAATTGGCAGGGCTGCGAATGGGCGACATCGACATGTTGCGACGACGTCTCACCGTCCGCTCAACGCTGATCGAGGCATCCGGCCAGCCACCCAGGCTCGGCCCGCCGAAGTCCGCAGCGTCGGAGCGAACCATCGCCCTCCCCGTGTTCGTCGTCGACACGCTGGCACGACACTTCGATGACCACCCACCCGCCGGCGACATGGCGTGGACCACACAGCGAGGCGACCTCCTGCGACGCGGCTCCTTCGGCCGCATCTGGAGCAAAGCGGTCGCCGAGTCGGTAGGGCCACCCTGTCGGGTTCACGATCTTCGACACACGCACGCTGCATGGCTGATCGCCGACGGGGAGCACCCGAAGGCGATCCAGACGCGGCTGGGGCACAGCTCGATCACCGTGACGATGGACCGCTACGGACACTTGATGGACGGGCTCGATGACGAGATCGCCGCTCATCTGGACACTCGTGCCGCCGCTGCCGCGCCCCCACCGCGCCCCGAGACCCCCGCAGCAGCCGAGCCGACCCCCAAACGCGTCGAAACCCCGGACGCACAGGGTTCCCGATCATGCAGAAACCCCCGCCAGGCGGGGGTTTCTGCCAACGGACTCGCCGCAGGCGAGTACGCGTAGCCCCGACCGGATTTGAACCGGCGTTACCGCCTTGAGAGGGCGGCGTCCTGGGCCGCTAGACGACGGGGCCGAGACGCGGCAGATGGTAGCCGCTCATGGAAGACCGACGGCACCGCAGCGCCGCCGCTTGTCTCCCGGAGCTCGGGGGGGAGGACTCGAACCCCCAATAACAGGGCCAGAACCTGTCGTGTTGCCGATTACACCACCCCCGAAGGGCGGTGCAGAAGGATAGGGAGGACGCTCCGAAAGGCCAAGCCGCCCCATTGCGTTGTCCCCGGGTGCGGGTACGCTGCGAGCGGGATGCAGGGCAGAACACGCCTCGGGGGGATCATCGCAGCGACGGCGCTCGTCGTAGCCGCTTGCTCGTCGCCCGCCTCGACCACTGCCGCCGGAACCGGCGAGCCCTCCCCCGAGCCGGGGGTGACCACGACGGCAGGCAGCGGCTCGACGGCATCAACGAGCGCCCCCTCATCGCAGCCGGCCGCGTCGTGCAGCGCCACCGAGCTCGCCGGCGGGGAGCCGCACCCTTGGACAGGCGACGTCGCCGTCGAGGCAGCGACGCTTCAGCAGGCCGGCGGTGGTGCTCCCGGCATCCAGGCCGTCGTCTACCCGCACCCCGACTACCCGGGAAAGCCGTGGTCGCACTGGGGCCAGGGCGTTGCGCTGCCCGACGGCCGGCTCCTCTCTGCGATCGGCGACCACCACGGTGCCGACGGCAACTCCTTCATCTACGAGTACGACCCGGCAACCGCCACCCTCACCCAGATCACCGACGTGCTGTCGTTGATCGATCACACCCCCGGCGAGTGGGGCTACGGCAAGATCCACGCCCAGATGGTCGAGTTCGGCTGCGGCGAGGTCTACGTTTCCACGTACTGGGGCTCCCGGCGCGGCCTCACCTTCACCGACGAGTACCAGGGCGACCTCCTGCTGCGCCTCGACCCGGCTGCCCGCACCACCACCGAGGTCGGGGTGATCCTTCCCGAGCACGGCGTGGCGTCGCTGGCCGGCTGGTCCGACGGTGGGCTGCTCTACGCCGAGGCGGCAGATCCGTTCGGGCAGAAGGTCGGGTCGTTCGTCGTCCTCGACGCCGCAACCGGCGAGCAGGTGTTCGAGGACGACGATCCTGCCCACGGCGGCTACCGCTCCATCGCGGTCGACGCGGAGGGCCGGGCGTACATCACCTGGAACGACACGTCGCTGGCTCGCTACGACCCGGCGACCAACACGCTCACGCCGCTCGACGTCACCATGCCCGGCGGCACCCTCCGTGCCGTGACGGTGCCCGACGCCAACGGCACCATCTTCGCCGCAACCAAGGACCCGCCGGCGTTCTTCAGCCTGAGCACCGACGGCGAGATCACCGAGTTGGGCCCGGGGCGTGGCTACACGACCTCGATCGCCCTCTCCCCCGACGGCAGCCGCTTCTACTACGTGCCCGATGCCCATGGCGGCTCGTGGCGGGAAGGAACGCCGCTCATCGCGGTCGACACCGGCAGCGGCGAGGAGCAGGTGATCGCAGAGCTCCAGCCCATCGTCGGCGAGGCGCTCGGACTTCAGCTCGGCGGCACCTACAACGTCACCGTCGACCCCTCCGAGGACCGGGTCTACGTGGGGCTGAACGCAGGCGATCTCGCAGCAGGCGAGAGCGTCGGCGCGGTGGTGCTGGTCGTCGTCACCCTGCCGTGAGGAGGCTCGCCGCGGCGCTCGCCTGCGCGGTCATCCTCGCCGCCTGCTCCGGCGACGTCACCCAATCCGAGACTCCGCCCAGCACATCGTCGTCTGCGTCGTCGGGAGCGACCACGACGGCGACCGGCGAGACGGCGCCCGGCGAGACTACCGCAGCGTCCGGTGACGGGCTCACCTGTTGGGCCTCGCCGGCCTCGGACGGCGACCCCGGCATCACCCTCGGCGACATCACGGAGGCCGTAGGTCTCGTCGACCCGCTCATCGGGATGCGGGGCCATGCCGCCGCCTGGGGAGAAGTCGATGGTGACGGGCTGCCCGACCTCTTCTTCGGCACCTTCGCCACAGCGCGCCAGGACGTCTACACGGTGCGCGGCGCCTCCGGCGCATCGCCCGACCGGCTCTTGCTCGACGACGGCACGGCATTCTCCGTCGACGCCGCCTTCCCCGAGACGTTCGGGCGGAGCAGCGGAGCGGTGTTCGCCGATCTCGACAACGACGGGGACCAGGACCTCGTCGTCTCTCGCAATGTCACCGAGCGGGACCCGGACGGGGCGCCCAGCCAGGTGTTGGAGAACACCGGCACCGGCTTCGCCGTCGCCGCAGATGCCGGTATCGACCCGACACTCGGCGGCCGGTCGATCGGCGTCCTCGATGTCGACGAGGACGGGCTCCTCGACCTGCTGATCCTCGAGGACCGCTACCGCGGTGGCTCGAGCCGCCTCTACCGCAACCTCGGCGACCTCCGCTTCGATGACGCCACCGTCGATCTCGGGCTCGGCGACGGCGTCGACGGGCTGGGNNCTCTACCTCAACCGCACCCCGGAACCCGGGGCGGCGCCGCTGCTCGAGGACGTCACCGAAGCCGCCGGGCTGGTCGGTCTTCCCACCAAGGCACCCCACGTCGAGCTCGCCGATCTCGACAACGACGGCTGGCCCGACATCGTCACCACGGCGTCGGCCGCCGACGGCACCCGACCCGCAGTGTTCCGCCACCTCGGGCTGGTCGACGGCACTCCCCGCTTCGAGGCGCCTGCGGGTCTCGGTTCCGCCCAGTACTGGGTCAGCGGTCCCACGGCGGACGTCGACCGCGACGGGCGGCTCGACGTCCTGCTCGTCGAGTGGGAGCCGTCCATCCCGTCGCTGCTGCTGCGCAACACATCGGCCTCGGGGCACTGGCTGGAGGTCTCCGTGGATCCGGCGCTCGTCGGCATCGGCAGCCGCGTGGACGTGTACACCGCCGGCGGCGCCGGCGATCCCGGCGCCCGTCTGGGCAGCCGGGAGATCACCGCGTCACTGGGCTACACGGCCGGCGTGCTCCAGGTGACGCACTTCGGGCTGGGCGAGGCCACCGTGGTCGACGTCGTCGTGACCCCGCCCCACGGCG
Organism: Acidimicrobiia bacterium UBA6912; assembly: GCA_002450985.1. Lineage (GTDB taxonomy): Bacteria > Actinomycetota > Acidimicrobiia > Spongiisociales > UBA5794 > UBA6912. The sequence continues at coordinate 13,382 of DKBA01000135.1, read as the reverse complement.
CCTCGCCGCTCACTCTCACCAACGTGTCCGCCGACCGCCACATCCGTGTCCCGGACGGCTGCTGACACACCGCAACCAACGACTCAGACCTCGGCGATCGGCATCCGGATCTCGGTCACCGGCGGGCCGGGCTCGTCCGGCCCCGTGAGGTAGGTCTCCTGGACCGGACCGGCGATGCGATAGCCGTGCTGCTCGATCCACGCCCCCAGCGCCTGGTAGGTGCCGGCGAGCTCCTCGTAGGGACCCACGTGGACGATCACGGCGGCGAGACCGCCCTCGACCGTCTGCATCACCAGCTTGCGGCCCGCGGGGGTCTCCAGCGGGCCGCCGTCATAGGCGCCCACCGGGCACACCACCTCCGTGTCGATGGCGTCGGGCGTGAACTCGAGATCGTGATAGATCACGACCGGCCCAGCCGAGAGCTGGAGGCCAGCGTGGAACACCCCGGCGATCGCATCCTGGATCAGTCCACCGAGCCCCTCCGTGCTCGGCACCACCTCACGGGCCGCAAGGCCGTGGAGCGGGTCGAGGGTCTTGACGACCACTTCCTTGTCGGGCATGGCGCCCTCCTTCTCGATCAGGTGGAGGCGGGCCTCGACCCTGGCGAGCCGGGCCTGATCCTCGGCGACCCGGCGGCCGATCTCGGTCCGCTTCAGCACGAGCATGCCGCGCAGCTCGGCAGGTCCGAGGTGCTCGGCGAGAACGTCCCCGATCTCGTCGAGCGAGAGGCCGAGGTCCTTGAGCGCCAGGATCCGGTTGAGGGCCGGAAGCTGTGCGGCCTCGTAGGAGCGGTAGCCGGTCGCCTCGTCGACGACCGCAGGAGTCAACAGGCCGATCGTGTCGTAGTAGCGCAGCGCCGACACCGGCACCATCGACAGCCGGGAGAACTCGCCGATCCTGAACATCTACCGCCTCCACATTCGTGCATGGTGACGAAGGCCTTCACTGCCGAGTGTGCACCCTCGAGCAGGTGCAGAGTCAAGGGGCTTTCGGCAGAATCACGGTGCGCGCAACGGAGTGAAGCACGGCGCGGAAGCCGGCGCCCGGCCAGAAGGTGGCCGCTTCGAGGTTCGCCGACTCGTAGTCGATCGCGAGGCGGGCGAAGCCCTCCGCCGCCGCCCACCCCATCGCCGCAGACACGAGGCAGCGGCCGGCCCCGCGGCGACGGACCTCGGGAACGACGAACGCTCCATCGCACACCGCGGTGTCGTCTGCGGCGAGCGCCGTCGTCTCGTGCTCTCCCGATGTCAGCGACACGTACCCGATCGCCCGGCCACCGTCTTCGACGATCCATGCCGGTCGCCGCGGGTCGGCCAATCGCTCCGCGACGCCGGCGGGGCCTGCGGGCGGAGGGTGCACTCGAGACACCGGCGGGGCGGCCAGATGGCGCCAGAGAGCTTCCTCGAGAGACACGATCTCTGCGACGTCCGCGACGGTTGCCCTACGGACCTGCCCGCGGCCGCCTTCGATCTCGTCGAGTCCGCGCACGGCATCGACGACGACACGCCCGAACCCGAGCTGATGCCAGGCGGCCTCGTTCGCTGCAGCGTGCGCCCAGAGCGTGACGACGTGGGCAGCGCACCCCGCGGCCACCCATAGTTGCGACGCCGCCGCGTATGCCGCGAGCACGACTTCGGGACCTCGAGCAGCGTTGCCCCACTCGGCCACGTAGACGCCGGGCGAACCCCACAGCGGGACGGCGACCCCGGCGAGAAGCCCGACGAGCGCACCGTCATCGAGCACCACCACCCCGAGGCCGTTGCCGGCGAGAGGCTCGAGCAGTTCGGCGGCCACCGTCGAGTCGTCGAGGGTGAACGGAAGCTGCGGCGCGGCGTGGCGCTGTTCCCGAGCGCCCTCGGCGACCAGCGTTGCCGCACGGGGGATGTGGTGCGCTTCGAGAGGAACGACCTCGAGATTCCCCGAGCGCCGGCTCACAGGCGCGCCGACGCCGCTGCGATGCGTTCCACGGCTCGCCGCTTGCCGAGGGCCTCCATCGACTCGAACAAGGGCGGGCTCACCGACGACCCGGTGACCGCAACCCGCAGCGGCTGCAGTCCCTTGCGCGCAGAGAGCTCGAGATACTCCAGCACGCTGCGCAGTGCGTCCTCGATCGCTGCCGTCTCCCAGGGCTCCACTTCGGCGAGACGCTCCGCGGCGGCCGTGAGCACCGCGGGAACTTCGGGCTTGGTCATCACCTTGTCCCACGACGCCTCGTCGTACTCGACGGGACCGAACAGAAAGCGCACCTGGGGACCGATCTCGGTGAGCAGCTTCGTGCGCTCCTGCACGAGCGGGGCGATCCCGGCAAAGACCTCTTCTTCCGCGACGTCGAGGTCGCGGCCCAGGGTCGCCGCCACGAACGGGAGCGCCCTGGCGACGAACTCGGCGACGGGGAGCTCCCGGATGTAGACGCCGTTCATCCACTCCAGCTTCGTGACGTCGAACACTGCCGGGCTCTTCGACACCGCGGTCAGGTCGAAGCGCTCCGCCATCGTCGCCAGTGGCACGATCTCCTCGTCCTCGCCGGGCGACCACGAGAGGATGGCCAGGTAGTTGCACACGGCCTCGGCCAGATACCCGTCCTCCCGGTAGGCGCTGATCGAGGTGTGCCCGTGCCGCTTCGACAGCTTCGAGCCGTCCGGCCCCATCAGCAGGGGCAAGTGGGCGTAGGCGGGCACGTCATGGCCGAGCGCCTCGGAGAGCAGGATGTGCTTGGGAGTCGACGACAACAGGTCCTCTCCCCGCACCACGTGAGTGATGTCGAAGTCGACGTCGTCGACGGTCGAGGCGAGGTGGTAGGTGGGCGACCCGTCGGAGCGGAGGATCACGAAGTCGTCGACCTGGACGTGGTCGAAACGCACGTCGCCCCGCACCACGTCGGCAAACGTCGTCTCACCCGGCCGGGGCACGGCGAAACGGATCGGCGCCGGTTCGCCCGCCGCCATCCTGGCCGCCGCCTCCTCCGCCGTCACCCGGTAGCGGCCGTCGTACGCGGGGGGCCTCCCTGCCGCCTGCGCCTCGCTCCGGAAGCCCTCGAGCTGCTCCGGCGTCTCGAACGAGTAGTACGCCTTGCCCTCGGCCACCAGCCGGTGCGCCGCTTCCCGGTAGCGCGCGATCCGCAGGCTCTGGCGGTACGGGAAGTGGGGACCTCCGACCTCGATGCCCTCGTCCCAGTCGAGGCCGAGCCACCGCATGCTGGAGAGGATGTCGAGGTAGTACTCGTCGGTGGACCGCTCCCGATCGGTGTCGTCGCTACGCAGGATCATCGTGCCGCCGTTGCGGCGAGCGAAGAGCCAGTTGTAGAGGGCGGTGCGTCCCCCACCGACGTGGAGGTATCCGGTCGGCGACGGGGCGAAGCGGACCCGGACGGTCACGCNNCGTCATGATCTGGGAGATGAACGACACGAGCTCGCCAACGCCGAACACCATGTCGCTCGTGGAGCCCGCCTGATGGATCTCGCCGTTCACCCGGCAGATGATCGACAACCCCTCTTGCGGGTCGAGCTCCGTGTCGATGGCAGGTCCCAGCGGGCAGAACGTGTCGAACCCCTTGGCCCTGGTGAACTTGCCGCCGTCGGCCCGCTGGAGGTCCCGCGCCGTGACGTCGTTGGCGGCCGTGTAGCCGAGGATGTGCGGACCCACGTCCTCGATGGGGACGTTGCGGGTCACGGTGCCAATGACGACTGCGAGCTCGGCTTCGTGGTGCACCTCATCCGACATCGGCGGCACCCTGATCGCGCCGAGCGGCCCGATGACCGTCGTCGGCGGCTTGAGGAAGATGACCGGGATCTCGGGAACCGGGTTGCCGAGCTCGGCGGCATGGTCGACGTAGTTGCGCCCGACGGCGACGATCTTCGTCGGGATCACGGGCGCAAGCAGCCGTGCCTTGTCCCACGTCACGACCGTCTCGGTCGGCTCCCATGCGACGAACGGCGTTCCGCGGTGCAGCCGAATGCCCTCGGGCTCGACGGCTCCGTAGGTGATGTCGTCGACCTCCGAGTCGACGCGCACGATCTTCATCTCATCTCCAGGGTCGGCGAGGCGGCGGGTTCACCGCAGGATCAGGCGCTCGCCCGCCGCCATCCTGGCGCGCAGGTCTTCGAGCGGAGCCGCCAGGTTCTCGATGGGGACCGAGGCGACGAGGGCGCGGGCCTTGGCGGCGTCGTGCCCGAGTCCGGCCAGCCACTTGACCCGGTCCTTGGCCATGGTCTCCAGCATGGCCGGGGGAATGCCTTCCGCGGTGAGCCCGAGGATCGTGATGGCGACGTCCACGTCCCGGGCGATGGGGGCCCGACCGAAGTACGAAGCACGGGCGCCGGCGAGGGCGACGATGGCCGCCTCGGCGTTGTGCCGATCCTCACCGGGAGCCAGCACGAGATCGCGGCCGCGCACGAGGCGCAGGGCGTACCCGGTGTCGGGCCCGGTGGTGCCGAACGCACCGCCCCACGGAACCTCGTCCGGCGAGGTCAGCTCACCGGGCCGCTGCGGCCGCCACCGCCGCGCCGGCGCCGGCGCCGGTCGGGGACGGGGCAGATCGGCGATCTCGAGCTCGATGTTCGGCTGCTGACCCATGAGGGAGGCATGCTAGCCACGTTCGATGGCTCCCCCTCAGGGGGAGCTGCCCGGCGCAGCCGGGCTGAGCCACGTTCGATCGCTCCCCCTCGAGGGGGGATCATCCGGAGGTGACCGGGGTCAGCCAGCCGTGGGGATCGTCGGTCTCACCGATGTGGAGGTCGGTGAGCGCCTTGCGCAGGCGGAGGGTGTGGTCTCCCACGCCGCCGGTCCCGACCGCCAGCTCCTCACCGTCGAGTACGAGGGTCCCGACGGCGGCCAGCACCGCTGCCGTCCCTGAGAGCGCCGCCTCCGCGTCGTTGTGCGACGCCCAGTCGACGAGGTCGTCCACGGTGAGCTTGTCTCGCTGGTCCACCTCGTAACCGAGATCCGCCGCAAGCGTCAGCACCGAGTCGCGGGTGACACCGTGGAGGAACGCCTCGTTGAGCGCAGGGGTGATCACATGGTGCGGGTCGATCATGAGGAAGTTGGCGGCGCCGGTCTCCTGGATGATGCCACCGGGAGCGAAGAGCACCTGGTCGGCGCCGAGCTCCTGCTTCGCCCGCATCGTGGGGCCGAGGGCCATCACGTAGTTGGCGCCGGACTTCACCATCCCGAACTGGGGAGTGGTCCGCGGCCTGACGGTCTCCAGGGCCAGTTTCAGCGGACGGACGCCGCCGGCGAAGTAGTCGCCGACCGGGCTGGCGATCACGTAGAGCAGCGCCCTCGTGGACGGCACGGCGGCAGCGCCGATGTTGGGGACCGTCCCGATCAGCGTCGGACGCAGGTAGAGCGAGCCTGGTGCCGCAGGCACCTCGTCGAGACAGGCGGCCACGACATCGAGGACCATCCGGGTCAGCATCTCGGCCGGCGGGACCGGCAGCATCAGGATCTCGGCGGAGGTGCGCATCCGTCGCACGTGCGCATCCAGCCGGAACACCCGCACCACGCCATCGGTGCCGCGATGCGCCTTGAGCCCCTCGAAGCACGCGCTCCCGTAGTGCAGCACGTGCGTCGCGGGATGGAGCGAGAACGGCTCCACCGGGCCGAGCCTGGGCTCCTCCCACTCGCCGTCCGACCAACCGGCTACCACCATCGTGCTCGCGAAGACGCTGCCGAACGGCGCATTCGGGGCCGGTGGTGCGGACGGGGTGGTCATCGATCCTCCCTGAGGTTTCCTGGACCGCAACTGTATCCGTCTTCCGCCACCCGGCCAATCGGTCGGCCGCCCCGTGGCCCCGTCACTTCGAGGTCGGTGCCATGTGGCGAGCATGCCAGTCGAGGATCGCCTCGAACCGCTCGAGACGGTGTCGAGGAGATCCGCTCCGGCTGAGCTCGTGCCCCTCACCCGCCGGGAAACGCAGCATCTCCGTCTCGACCCCTGCGTGCACGAGGGCGGCGAAGAGCTGCTCACCCTGCTCGATCGGCGTTCGGAAATCGGTCTCCGAATGGACGATGAGCGTAGGGGTCGTGATGGACGGGGCGAGGGCGAGCGGCCCGGCCCGCCACAGACGGTCCGGGTCCTCGTGGGGGTGCAGACCCGTGTACGCCTTGCCGAACCACATCCCGATGTCCGAGGTCCCGGCGAAGGACACCCACGAGTACAGGCCGCGTTCCGCAACGGCAGAGCGGAACCGGTGGTCGACGGCGATGACGCGGACCGTCATCAGCCCGCCGTAGGAGCCGCCCATCACGCCCGCAGTGTCGGTGTCGAGACGAGGCGCCACGGCTCCGGCGGCGTCGACAGCGGCGAGCAGGTCGGCCAGATCCGGCGGTATCTCCTCGTCCCACCGCCCGACGACGGCGCGCACGTGGTCGGTGCCGTACCCGCTCGATCCTCGCGGATTGACGGCGACGACTCCGTAGCCGGCGCCGCTGTAGACCTGGAACTCGTCGAAGAAGCCGTACCCGTACTGGGCGGCAGGGCCACCATGGATGTTGAGCAGGGTCGGTGCCTTCTCCTCCCCCGGCGGCAGGTACACCCAGCCCTCCACCGTAACGCCGTCGTGCTCGATGGTGAAGCGCTGCGGCTCGACGAGTGCAGTCGAGGCGCGGAACTCGTCATTGAGCCCGGTGAGCCTTCGCTCCTCCTCTCCCTCCCACCACCACAGCTCCCCCGGGTCGGTCGGCGTCGACGCCGTGAAGGCGAAGGCCGACCCGTCGCGCCGCGGGCTCGCCCCGGTGACGACCCGGTCTCCGCTCACGAGATCCGCGGTGGCGCCGTCCGCCCCGATCCGGATGATGCGGATCCGGCCCTCGTCTTCGAGGATCGACACGGCGGACCCGTCGTCGACCCACTGCGGCCCGGCGGGCGCGACCGGCGGCGAGAAGCAGGCGACGCTCCTATCCAGGTGGCCGGTGAGGTCTGTGAGCCCGGCGTCGATGCGGCGCACCACCGGCACGCGGGGGAGACCCCACGGGTCGGGGTCTCCGATGGCGTAGAGCGTGCCGGCGCGATCGTAGGTGGGCGTCTGCCACGTCCCCACCGGCGTCGCCGCGGTCACGTCACCCGTCGCCACGTCGAGGGTGAAGACCTGCGAACCAGGATCGACCTGGTGCGTCGCATGGCGGCGGCTCACGAAGGCGAGGGTGGTGCCGTCGGGACGCCACACGACCGACCCCTCCACGAAAGGGCCGGGGGTGAGGCAGCGCGGAGCACCTTCGCCTTCGGGGTCGACGAGCCAGATGTGGGTTTCCCGTTCGGCCTGCCAGCCCTGGTTGTCCCCGCGGTAGGGAATCTCGGTGATGCGCCGCGGCCGGCGGGTACGTTCGGCGTCGTCGAGGTCGGCCAGCTCCGGGACCCACTCGGCGGCCACGACGGCGATCGTCGTCCCGTCGGGAGACCATTCCGCCTCGGTCACTCCCAGGGCGAAGTCGGTGACCACCGCCGCCTCTCCGCCCGCCAACGGCAGCACGGCGACGTGGGCCTTCGCCTCCTTGGCCGCGCCCTTGCGCAGAAACAGCAGACGACGTCCATCCGGCGACCAGCGGGGCCGGGTGTCGCCCGGTCCGGCGGTCAGTGGCCGGGCGCGCTCGCCGTCCCACAGCCAGATCCGCCGGACATAGCGGTCCGCAGCGAGGTCCATCTGCGTGACCACGAAAGCCACGTCGGTCCCCCCGGGATGCATGCGGGGATCGGACGGCGTCCGGTAGTCACCGAGTTGATCTGGGCGCATGGCGATCCTCCTCGTGAGCTCAGTACGCGGCGAGCGACCGCGCCGCAGCTTCGATCTTGGCTGCCGCCGGGCGGTACGCCTGCTCGAGCGGCGGGCTGAAGGGGATGGGTGTGTCCAGTCCGCCGAGACGGACCGGCGGGGCGTCGAGCATATCGAAGCACCGTTCGGCGATCTCTGCGGCGATCTCGGCGCCGATACCGAGTAGCCGGTTGGCGGAGTGGACGATCAGCACCTTCCCCGTCCGGTCGACGGTCCTCGCCACGGCGTCCCAATCGAGGGGCTTCAGGGTCCGCAGGTCGAGCACCTCGGCCGCGATGCCGTCTCGAGCCATGGACTCGGCCGCGGTGACCGCTTCGCGCACCTGGGCGCCGTACGTGATGATGGAGAGGTCGTCGCCGCGGCGCACGACGGCGGCCTCGCCAATGGGGACGACGTGCTCGCCCTCGGGTACCACGCCTCGGACGCTTCGATAGAGCGGTTTCGGCTCGAAGTAGATGACCGGGTTGGGATCACGGATCGCCGAGATCAGCAGCCCCTTGGCGTCGGCCGGGGTGGCCGGGGACACCACCTTGAGCCCTGGCGTGTGCACGAACCAGGCCTCGGGGTTCTGGCTGTGGAAAGGACCGCTCGAGATGCCACCGTCGCTCGGCGCCCGGATGACCCAGGGAACCGGCGCTCCCCACCGGTAATGGTTGGTTGCGGCGTACTGCACGATGCTGTCGAACGCCGAGCTGATGAAGTCGGCGAACTGCATCTCGATCACGGGGCGCAGCCCCATGAGCGCCATGCCGGTGGCCATCCCGACGAAGCTCAGCTCGGAGAGGGGGGTGTTGCGTACTCGTGCGTCGCCGAACTCGGCGGCGAGGCCATGGGTGACCTTGAACGCCCCACCGAACTCGCCGCCGACGTCCTCGCCGATGATGCAGACGGCCGCATCGCGGGCCATCTCCTCCCACAGACCCTCCCGGATCGCCTCGAGAAACGTCAGCTCGCGTCCCGGGGCCGCCGCCTCCGGTGCCGCGTAGCCGAAGGTCTCCGTCTGGTTCACGGTGCGTACACCCCGCGCCCCACTTCGGACGGATCGGGGAAGGGAGCGGCTTCCGCCTCGGCCACGGCCGCAGCGATCTCGTCGTTCGCCCTCTCGTCGATGGCCCGGAGCACGCTCTCTTCGACGCCGCGGTTGCGGAGCCGCTGGGCATAGGCGGCGACCGGGTCGCGCTCCTGCCACTCCACCAGCAGGTCCGGCGGGACGTACTCGGCGCCGTCGTGGATCGCATGCCCGAGCATGCGCATCGTCTTGGCCTCGATGAGCGTCGGACCGCGTCCGGAACGGGCGCGTTCGAGCGCCTCCCCGGTCGCCACGAGCACGGCTTCGACGTCGTTGCCGTCGACGACGACGTCCGGGATGCCGTACCCGGCGGCACGGGTGGCGATGTCGGCGACGGCCATCTGCTCGTCGAGCGGTGTGGAGTAGGCGTACTGGTTGTTCTCGACGACGAGCACGAACGGCGCCCGGTAGACGGCGGCCATGTTCAAGGTCTCGTGCCAGGCGCCGGTGCTGCTCCCGCCGTCGCCGACGAAGGTGAGGGCGGCCCGCGGCTCGCGCCGCATCTGGAATGCCATCGCCGCACCGAGCGCAACGGGCATCGACATCGGCAGGTGGCTGACGAAGCCGATGATGCCGAGCGAGAGGTCACCGAGGCCGTGGAGGTTGGCGTCGCGACCCCGGGTGACGCCGGTGACGCGGCCGAGCAGATTGCCGAAGATCCGGGCAGGCGCCATGCCCCGCACCAGGTAGCAGCCGAGATCTCGGTGCATCGGGGCGACGACGTCGTCAGGCCGGAGGGCGAACCCGACGCCGACGGCGATCGCCTCGTGCCCCCGCTCGCTGAACGCCCCGCCGAGCCCGCGGCCCTGCTTCCACATGGCGACCATACGTTCGTCGAACGTGCGGGTCAGTCGCATCCAGTAGTACACCTGCAGCTCGTCGTCGCGGGACAGCGGGCTGGGCGTGCGGTTCGTCCAGTCGATCACGGGGGGCGAGCCTACCCGGCGGCCTCTCCCACGCGCCGCCGCCGTCGAATCGACCACCGGGCGACTCCGACGTATGCTCGCCCGGACATGGAGGGGTGGTTCTTCGTGGTAGCGGCGTTGCTGGTCGGCGCCGGGTTCGGCAAGGTACGTGACCCGTCACCGACGCAGGGTGCGCTGGCGGCGGCGTCGCTCCCGTCGACCCGGATCGCCGCGATGAGCCTGGGCGCCATAGAGATCGTCGCCGGGACGTTCGGGCTGCTCGCCGGAGGCCTGGTTGCGGCGCTGGCCGTCGCCGCCGTCTACGCCGGATTCACCGCGTTCGTCGGCTACGCCATGGCGCGCCGGCTCCCCCTCCAATCCTGTGGCTGCTTCGGGCGGAAGGACACACCGCCCTCGCTCTACCACGTGGCCATCGATCTCCTCGCCGCGGCAGGCGCGGTCGCATACGGTCTCGGCCCGGCGCCGTCTCTCCCGTCCGTCATCGCCGACCAGCCGCTGTGGGGCCTGCCCTACGTGGCATTCGTGGCCATCGGCGTCTACACCCTGTACCTGATCCTGACCGAGCTGCCCCGGCTCGGCGCCATCGCCCGGGGGCCCGCATGAGCACGAGGCTCGTCGACGCCGCCGCCGGGTTCCTGAGCCGGACGACGAGCCGGCGCGGCTTCCTGCGGCGCGCTGCCATCGTTGGCTCGGCGCTGGCGGCGGCTCCGGCGGCGTACGTCCTCAGACCGAATTCCGCCTACTCGGCCATCGTGACGACGTGCGCCAACTGCCCTTCCGGGTCACGCTGCTGCGGCGGTTACACCGAGTTCTGCTGCACGATCTCCGGGGTGAACACCTGCCCTCCCGGAAGCGTGATCGCCGGTTGGTGGCGGGCCGAGGGGTCCGGGTACTGCGGCGGCGGGTCGCGCTACTACATGGATTGCAACAGCTCCGATTGCGGCGGGTGCGGCTGCGGCTACTCGGGCACCTGCTCGGACTCGTGCGTCGACTGCACGTGCGGCTGCGCCAACAACGACTGCGGCCTCCGCCAGGCCTGCTGCGTGCGGTTCCGCTACGGCCAGTGCAACCAGCACATCGAGTGTGTCGGGCCCATCATCTGCAGGGTGGTGACGTGTCTCCCCCCCTGGGAGTGGGACTCGTCGTGCTCGAGGGCAGACGCCCGCGACGACAACACCCGGTTCCACGACGCCGCCTGCCTGCGACCGTCGCTCGTGCGGCAGGCATACCCTGGCGTGGTGTCCGGGGCGACGTTTGCGATGCGGGACGCGCTGAGTTCCGGGCCGGCGACCGAGGCGTACGACCACGGTGTCCCCGGCGACATCCCGCTCATGGCCGACTGGTCGGGCTCCGGGCTGGAGACCGCCGCCGTCGTTCGCGGAGCCCGCCACGGGACGCTCGACACCGGGGCGCTGAGCTGGCTGATCCGCCAGGTGCCCGGACCGGGCGCTCCCGACCTCATCCTGTCCTACGGTAAGCCGGGCGACATGCCCGTCGCAGGCGACTGGAACGGCGACGGCGTCGACACCGTCGGGGTCGTCCGCGGGAATCGGTGGCTGCTCCGCAACCACAACAGCGGCGGCGACGCCGAGATCGACCTCGTCTTCGGGGAGCCCGGCGACATCCCCGTGGTCGGCGACTGGAACGGGGACGGCGTCGACACGCCCGGTGTCGTGCGCGGCACCCGGTGGATCCTGCTGAACGGCTTCGACCCGGCGGGGCCCCGTGTCGAGTTCGACTTCGGTCCGGACTCGGGGATCCCCGTCGTCGGCGACTGGACCGGAGAGGGACGCGATCTACCCGGGCGGTTCGTGGCGGGCTCGTGGCAGCTCCGCTTCTCGCTCTCCGACGGGCTCGCGGACCGCGCTTTCTCCTTCGGCGACGCCGCCGGCCGCCCCGTCGTCTGGGGGCGAGTCCCATGACCGCGCTCGTCGTCCTCGAGGCCGTGGTGATCGCGCTCCTCGTGGTGCTCGTCGCCGGCCTCCTGCGCAGCCACGCCGAGATCCTGCGCAGGCTCCACGAGCTCGGGGCGGGCGAGACCGTCCCCGACGTGCCCACCATGGTTGCCGCGCCCCGCGGCTCGCAGACGCTGATGATCACGGAGCTGTCGGGCGTGACCCCGACGGGCGGCGCCGCAACCGTCGCGCTGGCCGGGTCCCGGGGTCTCGTGCTCGCCACCTTCCTGACCTCGGGCTGCTCGTCGTGCCGTCCCCTGTGGCGCGGGCTCGGGCGGCCGGTGACGATGCCACGGAAGGACATCCGGACCGTCGTCGTCACCAAGGGTCCCGAGGAGGAGAGCCCCGCCACGATTCGCAACCTCGCCCCCAGCGGCGCCACCGTCATCATGTCGAGCGCGGCGTGGGATGCGTTCCAGGTTCCGGTCGCCCCCTATTTCGCCCTCGTCGACGCCACTCGGGGGAGGGTCATCGGCGAGGGTGCCGCCGGGTCGTGGTCGCAGGTCGCCGAGCTCGCCGGGCGAGCGCTCGGCGACGCCGCTGACGACGCCCGCCTCCATGCGGGCACCGCGCAGCGCATCGAGGACACCGACGAGGAGCTGCGTCGCGCCGGCATCGATCCAGGCGACGCCAGCTTGTGGTCGCCGCCGGGCGACGGAGGCGCCTCGTGACCGTGACCTCGGTCGGCGTCCTCGTCGCCGTGCTGGCGGCGCTGCGTTCCCACTGGTCGCCATGAGGGGAATCGATGCTGTCGAGCATCCACCCGCTCGGGGAGCGGGCACGGCACAACCGGTGGGGGATCACGGCGACGGCGTTCGCCATCGGGTCGATGGTCACGGCCGGCGTGATCGGCGGACTCCTCGGCGGCGCAGGGGCGCTGATCGTCGGCGCTCCATCGCCGGTCACTTTGGTGATCCTCGGTGCGGCCGTGCTCGCCGCAGGCGCCCTCGATCTGGCCGGTGCGCACGCGCCGGGACCGCACCGTCAAGTGAACGAGCGCTGGATCGGCGTCTACCGGGGATGGGTCTACGGCCTGGGATTCGGTGCGCAGCTCGGCGCCGGAATGGCGACCTACGTGGTGACGTGGGCCGTATGGGTGGTCTTCGCCGCCGAGGTGATGAGCGGGTCGGCGGCGGCGGGCGCCGTCATCGGCCTCGCCTTCGGAGCCGGCCGGGCCATCCCGGTGCTGGCCGGACGCTGGATCGACCGGCCGAGCCGGCTCGCAGGCTTCTCGGCGACGATGCGCAGACTGGCGGCACCGGCGTTCCGCGTCCTGGCGGCGACGACGATCGTCGCCGGCATCGCCGGGATCGCCTCGGGAGTGGTGTGACGTGGCACGGCTGAGCAGCGGTGGCATCGGCTTCGAGTTGCCCGCCGGCTGGGAAGGGCAGATCGACCCGGGAGAGGGCACCTGGCGGGAGACGCCGCAGGACGGCTCCACGCAGGCCCTGCCGGCCATCCGACCCGACGGCGCGGTGCGCCGGGTCGTGGCCCACGTCGCCAACTTCCCGCTGCCGCCGGGACGGGGTGACTTCGGGAACGGAGCGGTGCAAGGGATGCGAGCAGGCGACGTGTTCATCGCCCTCTTCGAGTACGACCCGGCATCCACCGCGGCTCCCCTGTTCCGCCGCACCGGGGTACCCGAGGTGAGCAGCGCCGACTTCGA
>DKBA01000152.1 GCA_002450985.1 Acidimicrobiia bacterium UBA6912 | reverse complement strand
TCGGGATTCGGCGGCTCGGGGCCGGGACAGACTGAGTTCGATGCTCATGTGCGGTTCGAGCACGATGGCTGCGAACACCATGATCGTGCCGACCGGTGGATCACACTGCGAGGCTGATCATGGTCGACGGTGCCCTGATTCCGGCCCGTAGCGCTGGAGGTGCCGATATGGGTGTTCGTGTACCGGATTGGGCGATCGGCGCTGCCTACGGCGTGGAGTCCTCGAACTCCCGCCGGCCGAGTGAGCTCAGGCGTCGTGCAACCTCGCCGGATCGCATCTTCTGCGAAGTGGGACCCAAACAGGCGCCTTCATGCGGATGAGGCCGCCGAGAGGCTCGCCGCCGCGCTCCGGTGCTCGCTGCAGCCGAGGGCTGAGCAAGTGCGAGGACGGCGCATGCAGTCCGCTTTGCCCGTGATCGGTAGGCCGTAGTCAGCCCACATAGACGACCCGGATCACCCACTGTGCCTCGAGTACCGGTTCGTGGCGTCCGTGGGCCTCGACCTCGACCGCTGACACGGCTCGGATGGTCGTGCCTTCCAGCGTTACCTCGTCGAACACCGACCGAGCCCTGACCTTGGATCCGATCGGGACCGGGGTGCCGAACCGGACCCCGTCGAAGCCGTAGTTGATGCCCATCATGAGGCCGTCGGGCGGTGGACTCGAACCCCGCACCGACGCCGTGAGGTGTGTCAAGAGCGAGAGCACCAGGTACGGCGGTACTTCACCGTCGGAATCCCCTCCAACGGCTGCGGCGAAGTCGGCGACCACGCCCGGCGTGATGGTGAACCACTCGCCAGGGCCTGCGTCCACCCCAACTCGAGCCTGCAGCGCCGCGGCCGCGGCGGCTGCCGGTGATGCCGGGCCTTCATGCTGCCAGTCGAGCTCGAACACGCCGACCGGGTCCTCGAAACCCTTGAGTTTCTTCAGGCCGCGGCTGATGAAGCGGTAGTCCTTGCCCGCCACCAACTCCCGCACCAGCGCCGACACCAGGATCTGCCCACCGTCGGCAGCGTCCATGATCCGGGATGCTCGGATCACGGCCGTGCCGTGGAGGTCGTCTCCCTCAGCGATCGGCTCGCCGGCGTTGATGCCGATCCGAACCCGGATCAGGCCGTCCTCGGCGAACTCGGCGGCGATCGCCCGCTGGATCGCCCCCGCTGCGTCGAGCGCCGCCGACGCAGAGGCGAACGACACCATGAACCCGTCACCCATCGTCTTGATCTCGGTGCCGCCATGCTCGGTCACCACTCGCCGGCTCGCCGCCTCGTGGCGGCGCAGCGCTTCGCGCGCGGCTTCGTCGCCGAGCCGGTCGGTGAGCCCGGTCGACCCTTCGACGTCGGTGAACATCACGGTGCGGAACGTGTCCCGGTGCCGCACTGCCTGGGCGCTCGCCCCAGGCACGAGGAACCCGAGGACCTCGTTGACCACGTCGATCGTGTTCGGGTCGCCCGGCGTCGGCGGGAAGTGGGTGACCCCGTCGATGATCACGGCCTTCGAGTTCGGGATCCCCGCCGCCATCTCCCGGCCGTTGCGTGGCGGAAACGACCGGCTGTTGCGCCGATGAATGATCAGCGTCGGCGCCTGGATCTGCGGCAGCATCGGCCGGATGTCGGTGTGATAGAGCATGTCCATCAGGTCGGCGGCGAATTCCGGAGAGGCACTGTGTCGCTGATACGCGGCGAACAGCTCCTGATCCTCCTTGCTGGCGCCCGGCATGATCATGTCGGTGATCGCCTTCGAGCCCATCCCCCACGCCGAGCGGATGATGTTGACGAACGCCTGGGTGAACTCGGGCGCCCCCAGCCCCGTCCCGTTGGCGGTCGTCGAATACAACACCAGCTTCTCCACCCGGTCCGGATGCTTGGCGGCATACGCTGCTGCGCCGAGACCGCCCTCCGACATCCCCATCAAGAAGAAGCGCTCCAGGCCGAGATGGTCGACCAGCGCCTCGACGTCGTACACCTCCGACTCGAGGGTGAACACGGTGCGGTCCCGATCCGATAGCCCCGACCCGTGCTTGTCGAACGTGATGAGCCGCAGGTGCTGCGTCAACGGCTCGACGAGCAGCGTCGTCGGGTGCCGGAAGAACCACTCGAGGTGCGTCGTCCAACCGACCACGAGCACCAACGGCGGTCCCTCACCNNATGCGGCGCTACACGAACCTCGCCCTCGCCGGTCTGCTGTCGGTGGCCGTCGCCACGGGGCTCGTCGCCCAGGCCGTCGGCACCGAGTGGGGACGCATCCCCGTCGTCGTCCATGGGGCGGCGGCGCTCGGCCTGCTCACGCTGGTGCCGCGGAAATCGCAGATCATCGGCAAGGGCCTCCGACGGAGGCGGCGCGGTGCCGGCCGGTGGTGGTCGCTCGCGCTCGCCGCCACGACGCTGCTCACGGTGGCCACCGGCATCGCCCAGATGAGCGGTGCGGTCACCCGGCTCGGGCCGCTCACCACCATACAACTGCACATCGGCAGCGCCGTCGCCACCGCCGCCCTCGCCGTCGCCCACTACGTCCGCCATCCGGTCCGGCCTCGCCGTACCGACCTCAGCCGGCGCACGTTCCTCCGTACCGCGGTGCTCGGGATCGGCTCCGGCATGGCCTGGGTCGGCGCCGAGGGCATCGCCAGAGTCGCCGGCTGGCCCGGCGCCGGACGGCGCTTCACCGGCTCGCACGAGCGAGGCTCCGGCGACCCGGCTGCCATGCCGGCGACCCAGTGGTTCACCGACGAGATCCAGCGCATCGATCCGGACCGCTGGGAGGTACAGGTCGGCGACCTGACCCTCACCAACGACGACGTGACGACCCTCCCCGTCGAGACCGTCACCGCCACACTCGACTGCACGAGCGGCTGGTACGCCGAACAGGAGTGGCGGGGAGTGCGGCTCGATCGGTTGCTCGACGTGAGCGAGGCGGCGAGCATCGAGGTGCGCTCCGTCACCGGGTACTCGCGCCGCTTCCCGGCCGGGGACGCATCGCGCCTCTGGCTCGCGTTCGACGTGGGCGGCGCCCCGCTCAGCGCCGGCCACGGATTCCCCGCCCGGCTGGTGGCACCGGGCCGGCGAGGCTTCTGGTGGGTGAAGTGGGTCGGCGAGATCACCACCTCCGATCTCCCGTGGTGGCTCCAGCCACCTTTCCCCCTGAAGTAGGGACCTCCGTCCGCCGACATCGAGCTGAACGAACGTTTAAAATACTGAACATGGATTCAGCACGCCCGTCCGCCGCCGTCGGAGCACCAACCGACGACCGCACCACCTCCGCCCGCATCCGCGACGCCGCCATCGAGTGCTACGCCAGGTTCGGCGTGGGCGGAACGACGGCCCGCAGGGTGGCGAGAGAGGCCGGAGTGTCGCCGGGGCTGGTCATCCACCATTTCGGGTCGATGGACGGGTTGCGGGCCGCCTGCGACGAGCACGTCGCCGCCGTCATCCGGCACACCAAACAGGAGGCGATCGGCGCCGGCCTGGGTCTCGATGTCACGGCGGCGTGGCGGGACGCCGACATCGGCCACCTCGGCGGCTACCTCGCCCACGTGCTGGTCGACGACTCCCCCGCGGTCGATCGCCTGGTCGACGACCTCGTGACCGACGCGGTCGACTACCTGACGCAGGGTATCGAGACGGGCCTGGTGCGCCCCCTCGACGATCTGCACGGTGCCGCCACCGTCATGGTGCTGTGGTCGCTCGGCGGCCTCGTGCTCCACAGGCACATGCAACGCCTGCTCGGTGTCGACCCCACGGAGCCCGGATTCGGCACCGACCCGTCCTTCCCCGCGTACGCAGGGCCTGCCTACGAGATCATCGGCGAAGGCATCTTCACCCAGGCCTTCGCCAGCCACATTCGCGACGCCGTCGCCGGGATGACCGGCCCGACCGGAGGAACCACATGACCGACATCGCCATCCACACCGAGGGCCTGACCAAGCACTACGGCGAAGTCCACGCCCTCGTCGACCTCGACCTCGACGTGCGCACCGGCGAGGTGTTCGGGTTCCTCGGCCCCAACGGTGCCGGCAAGACCACGACCATCCGCACGCTCATGGACGAGATCCGTCCCACCGCAGGGAAGGCGTCGATCCTCGGGATGGACACCCACACCGAATCTGTCCAGATCCGGCGCCACATCGGGTACGTCCCCGGGGACCTGGCGATGTACCCGAACCTGACCGGGCAGGACACCCTCACCTACTTCGCCAACCTTCGTGGCGGCGTGGACTGGGGCTACGTCGACACGCTGGCGGATCGGCTCGATGCCGACCTGTCCAAGAAGGTCGGCGACCTGTCGTCGGGAAACCGCCAGAAGGTGGGCCTCATCCAGGCGTTCATGAACCGGCCCCAGGTGCTGATGATGGACGAACCGAGCTCCGGGCTCGACCCCCTCGTGCAGCGGGAGTTCCAGACGATGATGCGTGAGGTCGCCGCCGAGGGTCGGACGGTGTTCCTCTCCAGCCACACCCTGTCCGAGGTGCAGCGGGTGGCCGACCGGGTGGGGATCATCCGCCACGGCCACCTCATCGCCCTCGAGGGCGTGTCCGAGCTGCGCTCCAAGGCGATCCGCCGGGTCGAGCTCGACTTCACCTCGCCGGTCGAGGCCTCGGTGTTCGCCGCCGTGCCCGGGGTCCGCGACGTCGAGATCGAGAACCACCGGGCCGTGCTCTCCTACGACGGGCAGATGGCGGCGCTGCTCAAAACGGTGGCCGACCGGTATGACGTCGTGGACATCCACACCCAGGAGGCCGACCTCGAGGAGATCTTCCTGACGTACTACCGGGACGAGGCCCGGGACGTGGCGGAGGTGACCGCCTGATGCTCGCCACCGTCCTCACCAAGACCGCGCGCGACCGCTGGCGGGGCATGGTCATCGGTTCGGGAGCGTTGGCGGCGATGCTGATCCTGGCGATGCCGCTGTACCAGCAGTTCGACCTGTCGGTGTACTCGGACTTGCCGGAGGCGGTGCGGTCTCTGTTCAACTTCCCCGAGGGATCCGACCTCGCCGGGATCGCCTACGGCGCCGTGTACGGAACGTACGGCGCCCTCACCCTGGCCGGCATCGCCATCGCGATCGGCGCCTCGGCCATAGCCGGCGAGGAGCGTGACGGCACCATCGGCCTGCTGCTGGCAAACCCGAAGAGCCGCACCCACGTCCTCGTGTCCAAGGCCGGAGCGCTGGTGCTCATCGCCGCCCTCGGCACCGTCGTGGCGTGGGCCGGGGCCCGCATCGCCCCGGCCCTCTTCGACGTGGCGGTGGGTGGATTCCACATCGAGGCGCTGATGTTCCACATGTTCGTCAACGCCATCTTCTACGGGCTGCTGGCGCTGGCCGTCGGCGCCTGGACCGGCAGCACCACCACCGCGGCGGGGACCGCGTCTGGGGTGATGGTGGTGTCGCTGTTCGGCGCGGGACTGTTCCCCCTCGTCGGTGGGTGGGAGAACGTCGCCAAGGTGTTCCCGTGGTACTACTACGACGGCGCCGCCCCGGTGAACAACGGCGTCGCCTGGGGCCACGTCGCCGTGCTGCTCGCCGGCGGCGCGCTGTTCGCCGTCGCCGCCGTCGTTGGGGTCAACCGGCGGGATCTGTGGGACCGCAGCGTCGGGGTGTCGCTCGTCGACCGGCTCCGGGCCAACCCGATGACCAAGCAGTTCGCCGACCGCCTCGCCGGGTCGACCCGGGTGTCTCGCATCTGGATCAAGACCGCCTCGGAGCACCAGGGCCTCACGATGGTGGTGGCGGGGCTCATGTTCGGCCTGATGGGAGTCGCCATCGGCCCGATGTTCAACCTCATAGACACCAGCCTGCTCGACTTCTCGGGTCTGCCGGATGCGGTGAAGACGATGCTCGGCGGCGGCACCGGCGACATGAGCACGCCGGTGGGCTGGTATCGCGGCGAGACGTTCGGCCTGATGGCGCCGATCGCGGTCATGACCGTCGGCATCGCCGTCGGCGCCAAGGCGTTGGCCGGCGAGGAGTCACACCGCACGATGGGGCTGTTGCTGTCCAACCCGGTGTCGCGTGCCTCGGTGCTGCGGGAGAAGGCGGTGGCCATGGTGCTGCTCGTGGCCATCGTGGGCGTTGCGACCTTCGCCGGGGTCACCATCGGCTCGCTGCTCGGGAATCTCGGCCTCGACGTCGGCAACATCGCCGCCATCTGCCTCCTGGTCACGTTGCTCGGGCTGGTGTTCGGCGGGCTCGCCCTGGCCCTCGGTGCCGCCACCGGACGGGCCCGCATCGCCACCTTCGGCACGGTCGGCGCCGCGCTGGTCCTCTACCTCGCCCAGGCGCTGCTGCCACTCAACGACAGCCTCGCCGGTCTGGCTCGGCTGACGCCCTTCTACTACTACCTGGAGAGCGATCCGCTGGCGAACGGCATGAACTGGGCCCACGCCGGAGTCCTGGCCGCCGCCGCGGCGGTGCTCGTCTCCGCCTCGGTGTGGCTGTTCCAACGGAGGGACCTGCGCCAGACTGGCTGATGGAGCGCCACTCGTCTCAGCAGCCGAACCCCGGCTAGGGCTAGGGTGCCGCCCCACCAGCGTCGAGGAGGTCGATTGTCGTGGCGCGGATCGAGGAGACCCCGCTCCCCGGGCTCGGGATCAGATACGACTTCGTCACCGAGGAGGGCCAGCGCGTCGGGGTGATCCACCATCGCACTGGGCGCCGCGAGCTGTTCATCTGCCCGCCCGACGACCCCGACACGACGTCGCTCACCCTCAACCTCACGGACGACGACAGCCATGCCCTCTCCGACGCCCTGGGTGGATCGCGCATCATCGAGAGCCTCACCCAGCTCCAGCAGCAGATCGAGGGCCTCGCCATCGACTGGCTCACCGTCGAGGAAGGCACGGCGTACGCCGACAAGACCATCGGCGAAGCGAGGATCCGCACCCGAACGGGCGTCTCCGTCGTTGCCGTGATCCGCAACGAGAACGCCAGCCCGGCGCCGGGCCCCGATTTCCACCTCGACGCAGGCGACGTGCTCGTGGTCGTGGGCACCCCGGAAGGCATCGAGAACGTGCGTGAGATCCTGAGCACGGGGTAGCCGCATGGATCACGGCGCCCTCCTGCTGATTGAGCTCGGCGCGGTCGTGCTCACCCTCGGCGTCGTCGCACGCCTCGCCGGACGGGTCGCCATCTCCCCGATCCCCTTCTACCTCCTGGCGGGGCTGGCGCTCGGCGAGGGAGGACTGGTCCCGATCGTGACGTCGGAGGAGTTCATCGAGGTCGGCGCCGAGCTCGGGATCATCTTCCTTTTGCTCATGCTCGGTCTCGAGTACTCGGCGTCTGAGCTCGTGCAGAGCATGCGGTCCGTGGCCCCGGCCGGCCTCGTGGACCTCGCCCTCAACTTCACGCCGGGCCTGGTCGCCGGACTGCTCCTCGGGTGGGGCCCCGTGACGGCGCTGTTTCTCGGCGGCGTCACCTACATCTCGTCGAGCGGAGTCATCGCCAAGCTGCTCAACGATCTCGGATGGACCGCAAACCGGGAGACGCCGGTGGTGCTCTCGATCCTCGTGTTCGAGGATCTCGCCATGGCCGTGCTGCTCCCGGTGCTGGGCGTGCTGGCGCTCGGCGGCACCGTCGGCAGCGCGGCGCTGACGATCGTGATCGCCATTGCCCTGGTCGCCGCGGCGATCGCCGGGGCCTACCGAGCGGGTGACCGCTTCGGGTCTGTGCTGTTCCACCGCTCGGACGAGGTGAGCCTCCTCTCGGTGTTCGGCCTGACATTGCTCGTCGCCGGCATCGCCGAGGGTGTCAACGTCTCGGCGGCGGTGGGGGCGTTCCTCGTCGGCATCAGCCTCGCCGGCGAAGGCGCAGAACGCGCCAGGACACTGCTCACGCCGCTGCGTGACCTGTTTGCGGCGGTGTTCTTCGTGTTCTTCGGTCTGTCCACCGATCCCCGCGACATCCCGGCGGTGCTGGCGATTGCCGTCGTCCTCGGCNNGGGCGGCCCGCCGCAACGGCAGGAGCCCGAAGGGCCGGAGGCGGGCCGGACTCGCCCTCATCGCCCGCGGTGAGTTCTCGATCATCATCGCCGGCCTGGGCGCCTCGACGTCGCATGGCGAAGAGCTGTCGGCGCTCGCTGCGGCGTACGTGCTGCTCATGGCCGTGGCCGGCCCGGTCGCCGCCAAGCTCGCCGACCCCGGGACGTCCGCACCCGCCCCGGTGTGACCCTCAGAGCTTCGTTCCCCGGGGACCCCGGTAACCTCTCGGCGTGCCCGACCCCAACGCGGACTTCAGCCACGCCCTCGCCGCATCGTTTGCCGCTCTCGGCTTGCGCGACGTCTGTATCTCACCGGGCTCGCGCAACACTCCGCTGACGCTGGCGTTCGCCGACCATCCGGAGTTGCGTAGCTGGTCGCACCACGACGAGCGGAGCGCCGGCTTCTTCGCCCTCGGGCTGGCACGGGCATCCGGCCGGCCGGTGGCGGTGGTGTGCACCTCGGGGACGGCCGCCGTCGAGTACCACCCCGCAGTGGTGGAGGCCCTGCAATCGGGTGTCCCTCTCCTCGTCCTCACCGCCGACCGGCCGCCCGAGCTGCGCGACGTCGGCGCACCCCAGGCCATCGACCAGGTGAAGCTCTACGGCGACCACGTGAAATGGAGCCACACCGCGGCGCCGCCCGATGCGGCAGCCATCTCCGCGGCACCGGCGCTCGCCGCCCATGCCTGGGGCGAGTGCATCGAGAGCCCGGCAGGGCCTGTTCATCTCAACCTGCCGTACCGTGAGCCGCTCGTCCCGGAACTGGGCTGGTCACCCGGGCCTTCACCCGTGGCGGCGAGCGCGGTGATCGCGGGCAACCGCGTGCCCGGCGACCCCGCCATCGCCAAGCTCGACCGCATCCTCGCCGGGCGCAAGGCGCTCTTCGTCGTCGGGTCGGTGCCGAGNNCCCCGGCTGCGCACGGCCATCGACGCCGCGCTCGATGCACTGGCGGAGGCGCTCGACGCCGTGGTCTTCGCCGACCCGCAGTCCGGATTGCGCTCCGGCGAGCGCGTCTCGGCGGTGGTCGCCGCCGCCGATCTGCTCACGGCCACCGGCGCCCTCGACGCCGATCCCCCCGACGTCGTCGTACGTTGGGGGGCGCTCCCGACCTCCAAACCCGTGTGGCACTGGCTCGAGATGCATCCGCGGACGCTCCAGGTGCTCGTCGATCCCGGGGCCCAAAGGGACCCACTGCGCTCCGCATCGCTCGTGGTGCGCGCCGACGTGGCGCCCACTGCAGCACGCATCCACACGCCGGGCGGTCCTCCGGAGTGGGCAGACGGCTGGCGAGCCCGCGACGCGGCTGCTCAGGCGGCCATCGAGACGGCGCTCGCCGCCGAAGCCTTCCCGACCGAGCCGGCGGTGGCCCGGACGGTCGCCGCTGCGGCGCCCGCAGACGGTTTCTTGTTCGCCGGATCGTCGATGCCGATCCGCGATCTCGACGCGTTCGCCGCCCCCCGACCCGCACGTTCGACGGTGCTGGCCAACCGCGGCACCAACGGCATCGACGGCTCGATCTCCACCGCGCTCGGCATCGCGGCGACGGGACGGCCGACCGTCGCCCTCATCGGCGACGTGGCCGCGCTCTACGACCTCGGGGCGCTGGCCACGATGCGCCGGCTCGACCTCCCGCTGACGCTCGTGATCGTGCACAACGACGGCGGGGGGATCTTCGAGCTGCTCTCCCAGGCCGATCCGGAGCGCATCGACCGGGAGCTCTTCGAGCGCCACATCGCCACGCCCCACGGAACGGATTTCGTCGCCGTCGCGCAGGCGCTCGGAGTGGTGGCACACCGCACGGCCGATGCCGACGAGCTCGCGCGGCTCGTCTCGGGCGGCGCCGGCCCCGTGGTGGTCGAGGTGCGCACCGAACGCAGCGAGCTGGCGGCGGTTCACACGAGGCTCAGAGAGGCGGTGGCCGTGTCTCCCGCCGGGTGACTTGGGTTCCACGGCGGCGGCAGCCCAACGTGCGTCGGTTGTTGCGCCGTCTCCGGTCAGGCGAGGGTCGTCATCGCCATCGCCCGCTCGACGCCCGCCTCATCGATGCGGTATGTGGTTGCGCCCGTCCGCGCCGAGAGCACAGCGGCGATCTCCGTGCCGGCGAAATGCACGGCGGCGCCGTCGTCGCACGCGTACCCGGGCGGGAGCACACCGGTGGTGACGAGGTCGAGGAATGCCGGCCGCCTCGCCGGCTCTGCGTCGTAGTGCGGGCAGAAGCTGCCGGGTACGAGCCCGAGACCGTCGTCGAGCGGGTCGGCTCTGCCGAGCCCGAACGAGTCCGTGGTCGAAGCTTCGAACCAGCAATTGGCCCCGGCGCTGACGCCGCACACGACGACGCCGTTCGCCCAGGCATCGCGCAACACGGCATCCAGGCCGTGCCGTCGCCACACTGCGAGCATGTTCGCCGTATTGCCGCCGCCGACGTAGACGATGTCCTGATCCGCGATGAATCCCTCGAGGTCGCGGATCTCCCGCCCGAACAGGCGAAGGACGTTCGGGGCGCAGCCGAGCCTCGTGAACATCTCGAAGAACGCAAGGACGTAGCCGGGATCGTCGCCCGACGCGGTGGGGACGAAGCAGACTCTCGGTCGCGACGCGACAACCAGGTCCCGGATGTACTCCTCGAGGAGCAGAGCATCCGCCGCCAGGCCACCACCACCGATGGCGACGACGTGGCGTTGGTCACGTCGCCGTGAGCAGATTGAACATGGGCCGGAACTTCCACCGGGTCTCGATGAGCTCGGCCTCGGGTTCCGACTCGGCGACGATCCCGTTTCCTGCGTAGAGCCGCCCGGTCCGCGCCGAGAGGAGGCCGCAGCGCAGGGCCACGGCGACGTCGCCGCCACCGTCCGGACCGAGCCAGCCGACACCGCCGCTGTACCAGCCGCGGTCCATGCCCTCGACCTTGTCGATGAATGCCATCGCCTCGGCCCGCGGCGTCCCGCCCACCGCAGGTGTCGGATGGAGCCGGTCCAGCAGCCCGAACATCGACGTCCCGTTCGCCATCGTCCCGGTGATCTCCGTGGACAGGTGCTGCACCGTGGCGATGCGTCGCAGCGACGGGGCAGCGGGCACGGTGAGCTCGGAGGTGAGCGGACGGAGCCGGGCGGCGATGTCGTCGACGACCAGGGCGTGCTCGGCACGGTCCTTGGCGCTCGCCATGAGCGCCGCTCCCACGGCACGGTCCTCCTCGTCGCCGTCGCCGCGGGGTGCGGATCCCGCCAGCGGGTTGGCGCGAATCTGGTCGCCCCGCACTGCGATGAGGAGCTCGGGGCTGGCGCCGACGAAGGCCGTGTCGCCGATCTGCCATCCGTAGACGTGGCATTGGGGATTGCGCTCGCCGAGGTGGTGCACCACCTCGAACGGATCGATCGTCATCTCGGTCTTCACAACCACCGAGCGGGCGAGCACCACTTTGTAGAGCGATCCTGCCCTGATCGCCTCGACCGCCTCGTCGACCGCGCCACACCACTCGGCGCCCGACGGCACGGACTGCACCGAATGGTCGCCGTATCCCGGCAGTCGAGCCGGACCCGCCGGCTCGAGATTCCTCAGCAGGGAGACGACGCCCCCCGCCTCGGCGCCTGGGGGGACCGCCACGACCAGCACCCGACGCGTGCCGTCGTCGATCGCGGTAACAGACGGCAGGACTACCTCGGCAGAGGCGAAATCGCTCCACTCCTCGGCGGTTGCCCCGTCGGGCGCAAATGCAAAGCCGAGCAGCATCCTGGCCTCATCCGGCAGCGCAGGTCGGCCGGCGAGGGCGGTGTCGAGCTGCTCGAACCGGCGCGGCCCGCCGGCCTCGGCGCGCCACGCCGTCCCCACCCCGCCGATGCGAACTCCCCCCGGCGTTGCCAGGTACCGAGCCGAGGCGAACAGTGGAGCCGCCGCCGTGACGAAATCGAGCGGATCGACGGCCGCGGGGACGACGGCGAAGCGGAACCGCTCCGTGGGGCCGCTCACCTGCGCGGCAACGTCTGCGAGGGCGAAGGGGGTGAGCAGCATCGGGCGAGATGTTACCGGGGCGCGTGCCGTTCAGCGGAGCCGAGCGCCGTCGCGACATGACGGGCGATGCGCTCGGGTTGCTCCATCGGGACGAAGTGCGTCGCCCCGGGCACGACGTCGACGTGGCCGGCGCCGAGCCGCCGCGCCGTCTCCTCCAAGAACGGGCCGGGGTGCGAATCCGAGTACTCACCGGCGACGAGGACGACCTCGGAGCCGACTTCGACGAGCCGCTCCCAGGCACCGTGTGCCGTCGCCGCCCGATAGAACTCGGCTTCGAGCGCCGGCTCGCACTTCAGCCGCCACTCGTTCCCGATCGGAACGAGCCCGCCTGTGATGTAGGCGTCGAGGGCGCGGTGATCCCACGTGTCGAACGGCGGTTTGCCGGCGAAGTTGTCGTAGGCGGCCGCGGGATCGACGAAGGTCCTCCGCCGCTTGAGGGCGGCGTCGACGAGCGGATGGTCGAAGTGGCCGTAGGGGCCGGGGAACACGATCGGCTCGACGAGCACCAGCGCGGAAAAAGTGCCCGGGGCGAGCAACTCGGCCATCACGAGCGCTGCGGCACCGGCGGAGTGGCCAACGCCTACTGCGGCGGTCCGTCCATCGATCAGCGCGAGCACGTCCCGGCCGAGGCTCCACCAATCGAACGGCGGCTCAGGAGCATCCGAGTCACCGTGCGCCCGGTGATCGAAGGCGAGCACCTCGGCGGCCGGCACCAGGGCGGCGAGCTCCTCGATGACGGGATGGAAGACCTCCTTGCAGAAGCCCGTGGCATGGGAGGCCACGACCAGCGGCCGCGGCGCCTCCCCCCATTCGGTGGTCTCGGTGGCGAGCGTGATGCCCGCCGCCGGCCTGCGCCGCCACGTGCGTCTCAACGCGCCTCGTCGTCGATGCGCCAGGACAGCCCGTTCTCGACGCGGATCACGCCGTCGAGGCGCCGCACCACCTCTTCCAGCAGGCGCGCCTCGGTCCTCGTGCCGATCTCGCCCTCGAACGTCACGATGCCGTTGGCCACCGAGACACCGACGGAGTCCGGGTCGACGAAGAGCACCCGACGGATGACGTCCTCGCGGATCTCGTCCTCGATGACGTCGTCGGGACGGGTGAAGACGGCGACGACGTCGAGACGCGAGATGATGCCCAGGATGTGGGAGCGGGCATCGACGACCGGCAGCCGGTTCACGTCGTTGACGACCATCTTGCGCGCCGCCTCGGCGATGCTGTGGTCCGGCCCGATCGTCAGGACCGAGCGGTTCATCACCTCACCGACCGTCTCGATCGGTTGCGGCTCATCGGCCTCCTGCCGGGCGACCTCGAGCCTGAGGAAGTCGGCCTCGGTGATGATCCCGATGAGACAGGACGACTCGTCGCACACGGGCAGGCCGCTCACTCGGTTGCGGAACATCAACCGTGCCGCGTCCTTGATGGGCGTGTCCGGCGTGACCGAGATCACATCGGTGGTCATGACATCGACTACTTGCACGTCCGGCCTCCCACTGGGGTGTGGATCCTCATTGTGCCATTCGCGGCGGCGTGGCCCGCACCGACCTCAGCTCGGGCTCGGGAACCCACGCCCGTTGCGCCGGGCGCACCTTCACTCTCGCGTCGACCACGGTGAGCCCGTGGCCGGGGCCGGCGACCTTCACCGGGTTGAGGTCCATCTCGGCGATCTCGGGGAAATCCTCGACGAGGGCCGAGACTCGCAGCAGCGCTTCCCGCACCGCCTCCAGGTCACCCGGCTCCCCGCCGCGGTATCCCTCGAGCAGCTTGCTCGACTTCACGTCGCTGATCATCTCCTCTGCGTCGAGATCGGTGAGCGGGTGGATCCGGAAAGCCACATCGCCGATGAGCTCGACGAACACGCCACCGAGCCCGAACACGATGAGAGGGCCAAACGTCGGATCCTGGGTCATTCCGATCAGGACCTCGTGACCGCCGGCGACGAACTCCTGCACGAGGGCGCCCTCCGCATCGGGGACGGCCCCCGTGACCTGCTCGAAGGCGCGGCGCACGGCCTCCTCGCCCTTCACGTCGAGCGCGACCCCCCCGACGTCGGATTTGTGCACCGCCGAGGGCGCGATGACCTTGAGCACGGCCGAGCCGCGGAATCCGGCGGCGAGGGCCACTGCCTCGTCGGCCGTCCTTGCGATGCCGCTCGCCGGAAGCCGCAGTCCGTACGCGCCGAGCAGCGCCTCCACCTCGTCTGGGTCGAGCCAGCCGCCGACCTCTCCGACCCGCAGCACGGCTTGGGTCACGACGATCTGGGCGGCGGGGAAGTCCACGTCCTCGAAACGGACGACCTCACCGGTCGGCCGGGTACGCCAGTCTGCGTACTCCACGGCATGGCCGAGCGCCCGCGCCGCCTGTTCGGGGAAGGGGTACACCGGGATGCGGTTGTCCCCCGCCGACAGTGTGTCCGGCGCACCCTCCGAGCTCATGTAGACGGCAACGAACGGCTTCTCGCCGTGCCGGGCCGCCGCTGCCGCCCCGATCGCCGTTGCGATCTCGTCGGCACCCTGCGGCGAGGCGGGGATGAAGATCGCCATCACCGCATCGACCTCGTCGGACGTCATGACCAGATCGATGCAGGCGCCGAACTGGTCGGGGCCGGCAGAGGCGATCATGTCGACCGGGTTGCGGACGGCGGCCTCGGGAGAGAGCAGGTCGCGCAACCGGTCCTGGAGATCGGGCGAGAACTCGACGACCTCAAGGTTGCGCGACTCGAGGGCGTCCACCGCCAGGATGGCCGGGCCGCCGGCATTGGTGATGATGCCAACCCGCCTCCCGGCGGGGAGGGGCTGGTTGGCGAGGAGCGCAGTGACGTCGAAGAGTTGCGACAGCGTTGCGGTGCGGATCACGCCGGACTGGTGGAAGAGGGCGTCGACGGCGATGTCCAGGCTGGCCAGCGAGCCGGTGTGCGAGCTGGCGGCACGGGCACCCGCCGTCGTCCGTCCCGACTTCACGGCCACGATGGGCTTCTTCTTGCCGATACGTCTCGCGATCCTGGCGAACCGGCGCGGGTTACCGAACGACTCCAGGTAGAGGAGGATCACGTCCGTCGCCGGGTCGTCCTCCCAGTAGAGGAGGAGGTCGTTACCCGAGATGTCCGCCTTGTTGCCGACCGACACGAAGCTGGAGATGCCGATGTTGAGCTTCGTGGCGTAGTCGAGGATGGCGATGCCGAGGGCGCCGCTCTGCGACGACATGGCGACGTTGCCCCGCTTGGGGCGTACCGGGCCGAACTGTCCGTCGAGCTGCACGGCCGGGTCGGTGTTGACGAGTCCCATGCAGTTCGGGCCCACCATCCGAATCGAGTGCTCGCGCGCCACCTCGAGAAGGCGGTCCTCGAGGATTGCACCCTCGGTGCCCGTCTCACCGAAGCCGGCCGAGATGACGACGATGCCCTTCACGCCCTTCTCGGCACACTGCTCGGCCACGGGGATGACGTGGCGGGCGGGGACGACGACGAAGGCGAGGTCGACGACGGTGGGGCAATCGAGCACCGACTTGTAGGCGAGCATCGAGCGCACCACCTCGGCCTTCGGGTTCACCGGGTAGACCGGCCCAGTGAAGTCGCCGGACAGCAGGTTGGCCATGAGCCGTCCCCCGATCGACTCGGGGTCACGGCTGGCTCCGATCACGGCGATGGAGTACGGATAGAACAGCGGCGTGATGCTCGCCGCCGTTGCCCGCTTCTCGTGCTCCTCGGCGGCGGCGATCGTCTCGGTCGACTCTTCCGTCGGGAACTCGACCGTGTAGACACCCTCCTCGAGCTCGCGGCGCATCCGGTAGCCGGCGCCGCGAAACACGCGGATCATGGCGTGGTTGTCGGCGAGGACGAACGCCCGGAACTCGGTGATGCCCTTGGGACGTGCGTAGGCGGTGAGGTAGTCGAGCAGCCGGGTGCCGATGCCGCGACCCTGCTCGGCGTCGGCGACGGCAAAGGCGACCTCGGCGGCGTTGCTGCCCGTCTTCTGACGGTCGTAGCGGCCGACCCCGACGACCTTCTCGTCGCGCTCGACGATGAAGGCCATCCTGTCGGCGTAATCGAGGACGGTGAAGTACTCGATCTCCTCAGGATCGAGCCGCTTCTTCACCCGGAAGAAGCGGTGGTACACGCTCTCTCGGGACATGCGGGAGAGCAGATCGTTGAGCCCCTCGCCGTCGGTGGGAAGGATGGGACGGAGATGCACCGTCGACCCGTCCTTGAGGAGGATGTCCGTCTCCCACTCGCTCGGGTACCCGTCGGGGAGCACTGCGGTCGTCGCATCGGCTGTCATGGGAACGAGCCTACCGGCATGCGGATGCTGCCCGGCCCAGTAGGCTCACGCCGATGCAACGTATCCTGGCCGTGGCGTTCCTCGTGCTCGTCGCTGCTGCGTGCGGCGACGGAGACGCCGGTGACACCTCGCTCGCCGCGACCACGACCACTGCGGGGGCATCGACGACCACGGTCACCACGCCGGCTCCGACGACGACGTCCGCTCCCTCCTCCACCACGTCCGCACCGACGACGACGGCAGGCATCGAGACGACCACCACCACGGTTGCGCCCGGCGGCGGCGTGCTGGCGATGACCCGCCTCTCCTTCCAGCCGGTGCCCTACGTGCTCATCACCAATGTCGGTGCCGCCCCTGTCGACCTCGGCGATCACTGGCTGTGCCGCAGGCCCGCGTACAAGCAGCTTCCCCAGCTCACCATGCAACCGGGAGACACGGTGGCGGTGGGGCTCGGCGACACGCCGCCCCCCGACGACCTGGTGGGTCTCGCCGGGAGTGTCGATCTGGGCAGGGCGCTCGGGGTGATCACCCGGGCCGACGGTGAGCTCGGCCTCTACACCGCCCCCACCTTCGACTCGCCGACGGCCATCGTCGACTACGTGGAGTGGGGCGCCGCCGACCACGGCCGCGAGTCGGTCGCCGTCGAGGCGGGCATCTGGACGGCGGGCGCCTTCGTGGAAGTGCCACCCGAGACGCTCGCCCTCACGTCCTCGGGACTTCCCGAGGCGGGTTTCGAGGACTGGGCCGCCGAGATCGGCGGCTGAGCCGCGGTCGATGACCGTGAGAGCCTGCCGTCCGCCCGTCGGCCGGCACCCCTTCCCGGCCTCTTAGGGCGATCTTGTGGACCCGTGGATGCGCCGCTAACTCCGTNNGACCAGCTTCCCCGGCGTGTTGGAGGAGAGCATCGCTCGGGGGGCACAGACGATGGGGCTCGCGACGCGAGCCCCATCTTCACGTCACCGACGGTTGGGGGCAACGCCTGCGTTGCGCTCGCCGGCACGGCGCACCGGCTCTGCCGTTCGTCGTGCTCGTTGGAGGACGACCGTCACCCGACCGCCGCCGCCCGGATCGTTGGTGATCTCGATGTCACCACCTCCACGGACCGCGGTCCGGCGNNACGATGTCGAGCCCGAGACCGGTCGAGCCCGCTGCGCTCGCCCCACGTGCCACGACGTTCCTGTTGGGGAAGCCGGGCCCCCGATCGACGACCTCGAGCACCACCGTGTCGTCACGACCGGGCCGGGCAGCGATGGCGTAGTCGGTTCCGGTCGGCGTGTGGGCGAAGACGTTCTCGATCAACGTGTCGAGCGCCGCACCCAGCTCATCGGCCGTGAGCGGCACCCACAGTTCCCCTCCGGTCGTGTGGACGTCGACGCCGCGCCCTTGCTCGTCGGCGAGCACCTTCCAGAACGTGGCCCGATGACGCACCACGGCGGCGAGGTCGGCCGGCGCCGCACCCTCAGACGAATCGCTCGCCGGTCGTCTCGCCTCTTCGATCATGCGGTCGACCGCCCGCTCCAATCGGTCGATGTCGGCGAGGAGGCTCGCCGCCTCGTCCTTGTCCGAGAGCGTCTCCGCCTGCAGCCGCAGCGCGGTGAGCGGGGTCCGCAGCCGGTGCGACAGATCGGCGACGGACTCGCGCTCTGCGCTGAGGAGCGCGCCGAGCCGGCGGGCGAGGGCATTGAACGCCTCGCCCACCTCGGCGACCTCGGGAGGCCCCCCTGGGGTGACCCGGGTGTCGAGGTCGCCGTCGCCGAGCGACCGCGCCGCAGCGGATAGGGCGCTCACCGGTCGGACGATGGTGCGCCCGAGCCGGTCAGCGGCGAGAGTGGCGACGAGGACCAGGAACACGCCGAGGGCGGCGAGCATCGCCCAGGCGATGCCCACCCCCCGGGTGAGGTCGTCGTTCGACACGAAGGTCCGGACCACCACCGTGGACCCTTCGGCGGGGGCATCGGCGACGAGCACCGGCACCAGGATCTCCGCACCGCCGGGGATCTGTGCGGTGAACGCAGCGCCGCTGCGAGCTTGGGCGAGGCTCGGCGAGTCCGCGAAGGGCACTCCGACGGTGGTGTCGTCCGGAAAGACGATCGAGACCTCCCCGCGATTCCCGAAGGCATCGAGCACGTTCTCCGCGAGCTGGGGGGTCACGTCGGATTCGCCAGACGCCGGGGCGACGGCGAGCGCCGCAGCGATCGCTTGCACGTCGCGCTCCGAGCTCGACAGCGCCCGATCCGCCGCCTGGTTGCGGACGAGCAAGGCGAGCGGAACGAGGAACGCCAGGACGACGAGCACGGTCACCGCAAGCGACACCAGGGCGAGGCTCCGCCTCATGTCGGGTCGACCAGCTTCACCCCGACGCCGAAGACCGTCTGGAGATACCGGCTGTCCGCGGCGGTTTCGCCCATCTTGCGACGCAGCCACGACAGATGGACATCGACCGTCTTCTCGGTGCCGCCGTACGGCTGCCGCCACACCTCTGCGAGCAACTCCCGCTTGGTGACGACCTCGCCTGCCCGCTCGGCGAGGAACGTGAGCAGATCGAACTCCTTGGGACTCAGCTCGAGCAGCTGTCCGTCGAGCATCGCCTCCCGGGCGGCCGCATCGATCTCGAGCCCGCCGACCACGATCGGCATCGAGCGTCCTTCGCTCCCCACCCGCCGCAGCACGGCCCGCACCCTGGCGACGAGCTGATCGACGGAGAACGGCTTGACGAGGTAGTCGTCCGCACCCGCATCGAGGGTGCGGATGATGTCGCGGTCCTCGTTGCGCGCCGTGGCGACGATCACGGGGACGTCGCTCACCGCACGGATCATCTTGAGCAGCTCCGCCCCGTCGAGGTCCGGTAAGCCCATGTCGAGGATCACCACGTCGGGGCCTCCCTTGACGACGGCCTGAAGGCCCTCCATCGCAGTGGCGAGCGCCACCACGTCGTGCCCGCCGTCGGCGAGCACGCGGGCAACGAGCTCACGAATGCGTTGCTCGTCCTCGATGATGAGCACAGCTGCCATCGCCAGAAGGCTAGGAGCGTTCGGCGCCCGAGACCATGCAGAAACGAAGCCGCCGCCGCACCGCGTCCCGGGGGGCTCACGTCCCCTCCCGTTATAGAATCCTTAAGGAGTTGTTGAACACGTCACAAGGAGCTCCGACGCACAATGACGTCATTGCGGCAGAGACTCCTTCTCGTCGCCGGCTGGGCTGCAGCAGCCGTCGCCACCGGTTTGGTTTCGGCGGGTGCCGTAGCGGTAGCTGGGGGGCAGGTCACCGATCGGCCTCTCCGCCCCTTGTCGGCGGCCGAAGTAGCTGCTCTCCCGGTGACAAACGAGGATGCCTGCGGAGCTGACGGACCCCTTGCCTCCGGCGGTCCCACCTCATCAAGCTGTCTCGACCGGGTTGGCGGCGTCGGCCTCTCTACGCCGGGCGACGATGCAGCCCGGCCGGCGGAGAAGGAGCCCTCGGACACCACCTTTGCGCTCGCCCTCGGCGACATCGAGGCACACCAGGATCCTTACGACCCGGCCGGACCCGACGTCGTACCGCCGCCCGATCCGGCCGTCTCCGCGGACGACATCGCCGCCCCCGGTACCGAGGGCCGCTTCCCCGAGGACGCCGTCATACCCCCCATCGGCCCGCGCCCGCCCGAGCCGTACGTCGTCGAGCTCATCGGCGGCAGCGTGAGCGTCTCCGAGATCGACGGGGCGTTGACGCTGAACTGGGCGACGCCCCGTCCCGGCTTCGTCGCCGATCTTCGCTTCGACCGGAGCGACGAGCTCACGGTGACCTTCTGGAACGGGGCCCATCTCTCCTCGCTCCTGGCGACGATCACTTCGGACGGACTCGAGGTCGAAACGGCCGAGAGAGCCGGCCGAGCGGAGCCGTGAGGCTTCGCCGTACTCGGTACTAGGTACTGAGTACTTGGTACCAAGACCGGGCCTCGTGTCCGTCCGGGTGTTGCGGCCAGCGGCGGGCATTCGTAGTACGTAGTACCTAGTACGTAGTACCTACTCAGGCCAGCGCCACGAGATCGAGCATCGACTCGTCGAAGTAGGCCGTCGCCCCGTCCGGCATGAGGATCGCCCGGTCGGGAGCGAGCTCCTCGACGAAGTCGGTGTCGTGGCTCACCAGGATGAGGGTCCCCTCGTACTGCTCGAGCGCGTCGAGCAGGGCCTCCTTGGCCTGCGGGTCGAGGTTGTTCGTCGGCTCGTCGAGCAGGAGCACGTTGTGGGCGCCGACCGCCACCTGGGCGAGGGCGAGCTTGGTCTTCTCCCCGCCCGACAGCGTCCCCGCATCTTGATCCACCTTGTCGGCGAGCAGGAAGTGCCCCAGGATCGACCGCAGCTCACGATCGGGCAGCGCCGAGACCGTCCGCATGTGATCGAGGACGGAGTCCCCGGCGCGGATCTGCTCGTGCTCCTGGGCGTAGTAGCCGAGCGAGACCTGGTGGCCCAGCTCGACCTCACCGATGTCGGCGTGCTCGACCCCGGCGAGGATCCGCAACAGTGTGGTCTTGCCGGCGCCGTTGAGGCCCATGATGATCATCCGCTCTCCGCGGTCGATGTCCACGTCGACGTCGACGAAGACGACGTTCTGGCCGAACGCCTTGGCGAGGCCCTGTGCCTTGATCGGCGTCCGCCCCGATGGCGGCGGCTGCGGGAATCGCACGGCGACCTGTCGACCACGGCGGGAGATCTCGGTCCGTTGCGCTTTCAGCTTCTCGACCCTGGTCTCCCACGAGCGGGCGCGTTTCGCCATCTTCTCGGTCTTCCCCTTGAACCGCCTGATCCCCTCCTCGAGACGGGCGATCTTCTCGTCCTGGTGCTTGCGCTCCCGGATCCGCTGCTCCCTGCGCCGCTCCCGCTCGGCGAGGAAGTACGAGTAGTTGCCGCGGAACGGCTCGAGGGTGCCGTGCTCGACGGCGAGCACCGATGTGATCGACTCGTCGAGCAGGGGCAAATCGTGGCTGATCACGAGGAGGCCGCCCTTGTAGGTGCTGAGAAAGTCCATCAACCACGCCTTGGCGTCGAGGTCGAGGTGGTTGGTCGGCTCGTCNNGTCGGCTCGTCGAGCAGCAGCGTGTCGGTCTCGGCGAACAGGATGCGGGCGAGCTCGACCCGGCGCCGCTGCCCCCCCGACATCGTGACGACGAGTTGATCGAGCTCGGCGCTCGAGATGCCGAGCGCCGAGGCGAAACGTTTGGCCTCGGCGATGGCGACGTAGCCGCCGG
Source organism: Acidimicrobiia bacterium UBA6912 (assembly GCA_002450985.1). GTDB lineage: Bacteria > Actinomycetota > Acidimicrobiia > Spongiisociales > UBA5794 > UBA6912. Next base: position 292 of record DKBA01000152.1, on the reverse strand, counting down.
CGGCGGTGAACTCGTCCTCGAGGCGGGAGAAGCGGGCAATCAGTCGATCCCGCTCCGCACCGGTCGTCGCCTCCATCTGCGTCCGGACGACCTCCATACGCCGTTCCAGTGCGCCGATGGCCCGCGCCATCAGGATTCGCTCGAGGGCCGTGACCTCGGCGTCCTCGAGCTCCTGGAGCGCCGCCTCCTGCGACAGGTAGCCGAGCCGTCCGCTGCTGGCGATGTGCCCCTCGTCCGGCGACCGCTCGCCGGCGAGCGTTCTCAGCAGGGTCGTCTTCCCCGCGCCGTTCGG
>DKBA01000142.1 GCA_002450985.1 Acidimicrobiia bacterium UBA6912 | reverse complement strand
GGGAAGTAGTGGTTGCCCTCCACCATCACCGTCTCGTCGCTCTCGGCGAGGACGACGCCGTTCCAGACAGCCTTTGCCATGGGGTTGTGTGCTCCCTCTTCGTCGGGTCTTGTCGGTGAACGCTCGATCGCGGGAGACCATTCCGGCACGCGGAAGGGCCCCGCACTCAGTACGGGGCCCTCCTCGACGTTGGATGCCTACAGCGGTCAGCCGCGAGTCTTCAGCGAGTCGCGAATCTCACGCAGCAGCGCGATGTCCTCGGGCGGCGGCGGCGCCTCTTCCTCGCCCGCAGCCGTACGCGCCTTCCACATGTTGTAGGGCTTGACCACGAACAGGAACAGCGCCAGCGCGATCATCAGGAACTTGACCACCGCCGTGATGAACGAGCCGTACAAGATCACGGAGTCGTTGATCGTCAGCGTCAGGTTGTCGAAGCTCGGCTCACCGAAGATGATCCCGACGATCGGCATGATGAGGAAGTCGACCAACGCGCCGACGACGGCGGCGAACGCGAGGGCGAGCACCAAGCCCACCGCGATCTCGATCAGGTTGCCGCCCAAGGCAAACGCCTTGAACTCGTCGACCAGCTTCTTCACGAACACTCCTCCTTGTGGGGGCCGATGGGACGCAATGTACCCGGTGACTCGACCCCGCTGCCGAATATGAGTTTCGGGGTTTCTCAACGATCTCGCATCACGACATCGACGTCGAGCTCCACCTCGACCCACCACCCCTCGGGAACCGACACCAGACCTCCACCCACGGACCTCACCCCGTTCACACGGCGCGGTCTACGCCGCACGGACTCGGCGGGCATCCCCGCCGCCGACCCCTGAACGCCACCCTCCTCGAGACGGTCGACCACGAAATAGGACCACACCAGCCCTGCGTCGTCGGCGACGTAGAGCAGCTCGTCGATCCAGTTGCACAACAGCTCCTCGTAGGTGTCACCGGGCGCCACGACCGGCCGGGAGTACGTCGGTTTCACCCCGTCGAGGTCCCAGCCCTCGGCGAACACGGCGTACCCGGCGTTCTCGAACAGCTCCTCCCGGGTGGCCCCGCCGACGAGGTAGGTCGGCGGCTCGGCCACGATCCGCTTGAACGCTCTCACCGCAGACCGATCAGCACGACGGCGACGAGCGCTGCCGCGACCCCCGCCAGCTGGGCGGGCGACATGCGCTCATCGAGTACCGCCCGGGCCAGCAGCGCGGTCGCCGCCGGATACAGCGCGGCGAGCACGGCGGCGATCGCGAGCAGGCCGCGCTGCACGGCGGCCAGGAACAGCCCGTTGGCCACCATGTCGAGCACGCCGGCGCCTATCGCCGCTCTGGGCAGCCCTCCGGCGGTGCGGCCGCGGCGAGCGGCGGCGAAGGCGAGGATGACGGGCACCGAGACGCCGCGAGCCCCGACAAGCGGCCACATGCCCGCATCTGCGCTCGTCTGCGCCAGGGCGATGAAGAACAAGGCGAACCCGAGCCCGGCTCCGAGCGACAGCCAGAGCACGGATGGCGTGAGACGGCCACCAGGGCCGTCGCTCGCCGTGATGGCGACCACGGCGATCAGACCGAGGGCGATGCCGACGAGGGCGAGCACTCCCGGCTCCTCACCCGAGGCGAGCCCGAAGGCCACAGGGACGACCGCCGACAGCACCGCCGTCGTCGGTGCCACGAGACCCATCGGGCCTGCCGCCAGCGCGGCATAGAGAGCGAGGATGCCGAGGAGACCGAAGAAGCCGCCGCCCGCCCCCCACGCAATGTCCGCCGCCGTCACGGACGGGGCAGGAACCACGACGAGCAGCGGGATCAGGGCAACGGCGCTGGCGACCTGGGCGATCGCCGCCACCCGCAGCGGCGGCACGTCCCGGCTCGCCCTCCCGCCGAGGAAGTCGCCGGCGCCGAACGCACACGCAGAGGCGAGGGCGAGCAACTCGGTCACGTCGCAACAGTCAGAGCAGCCACGGCACCAGCATCCTTCGCACCCGGTGCCGGTACTGACCGTACGCGGGATAGGCCGCCTCCAACCTTCGCTCCTCCCGGAGCGCTTTGACGGCGAAGAAGGCGAGGAGGCCGAGCCCCACGACGGACGCGACGAGCGAGCCCAGCGCGAGGCCGCCGCCGACGGCCCCGATGGCAATCCCGCCGTAGATGGGGTGCCGGACGATGCGGTAGACCCCATGCTCGACGAGGCTCCCGTTGCTGACCGGCTCCGGGTACGGCGTCAGATTTCGACCGAGCCCGACGAGACCGCCTGCGGCGAGCGCGCCACCCGCCAGCACCAGGACCCAGCCGACGCTGCGCACCCACACCGGCTCATCGACGCGCACCGCCAGCGCGGCGAACCACGAGAAGAAGATGAGCACCTGGGCAGCCACCCATCCCCCGCCCCGTTCCACGAAGCTCTGCATCCGCAGGAGCGTATCGAAGACGCGCACCCGGTGCGCCGGGCTCGTTCACGTCGAGGGACACAAACTTGATATAGTCGCACTCATATTTCCTGGCATATCGATGCGGCCTTCAGTGTTGAGCACGGAAACCGACCGAAGAACGAGATTGATGGACATCAACGCATTCACCCAGAAGTCCCAGCAGGCGATTCTCGGCGCCCGCTCTACCGCAGAGCGCAGGCGCCATTCTGCTGTGCAGCCGGAGCACCTCCTCGAGGCGCTCCTCGGCCAGTCCGACACCGTCGTCTACCCCCTCCTCGCCGCGCTCGACGTGAACCCCGCCGACATCCGCGGCCCGGTCGAGAACGCCCTCTCCCGACTCCCCCAGATGTACGGCGACACCGGCGAGATCGGGTTCGCCCCCGAGACGGTGGCCGTGCTCGACGCTGCGCAAGCCGAGCGCGACCAGATGAAGGACCAGTACGTGTCGGTCGAGCACCTGCTGCTCGCCCTCGCCCAGGCGAAAGGCTCCGCAGGCGAGGTCCTGCGCACGGCCGGCGTCACCAAGGACGCAGTGTTGCGTGCGCTCGCCGACGTGCGCGGGGCGCAGCGGGTGACCAGCCAGACACCCGAGGACACGCTGGCGCCACTCGAGAAGTACGGGCGCGATCTGGTCAAGCTCGCCGCTCAGGGCAAGCTCGATCCGGTCATCGGACGCGACGACGAGATTCGTCGCGTCATCCAGGTGCTCTCCCGCCGCACCAAGAACAACCCGGTGCTCATCGGTGAGCCCGGAGTCGGCAAGACCGCCATCGCCGA
>DKBA01000132.1 GCA_002450985.1 Acidimicrobiia bacterium UBA6912 | reverse complement strand
TCGGTCGAAGGTGTGGTCAACGTGTCGCCGTTCACGTGTCGGACGTGTCATGACACCCACATGACGTACACCTCCGCCGACTGGGCCCTGACCGGTGCCGAGCAGGCGGTGACGCTGGAGTACACGGGTGGGACGTTCGATGTCGGTGCCGGCAACCTGTGCGCCAACTGCCACCAGATCCGCAACGAGCTGCCTGCCTTGACCGGCGCCGAGGGAGCGACGATCGAGGTCACGAGCACGCGGTTCGGCACGCACCACGGTGTCGAGGCGAACATGCTGCTCGGCGAGGGCGGGTCGGACGTGACCGGTGCTCCCGGCCCGCACTACGAGCAGGTGGCTGACGGATGTGTGGGCTGTCACATGGGTGAGGAGTACAACCACACCTATGAGCCCGAGGTCGAGCGGTGCGCCGCCTGCCACAGCGACCCGGAGTCGTTCGACATCGACGGCACGCAGACCGAGGTGGCTGCGCTGCTCGAAGAGGTCAAGGGCATGCTGATCAGCTCCGGCATCATGTCGGCCGACTACGAGGAGGACGGCGAGCTCGAGCAGAACCGCTCCATCGCAGGTGTGTACCCGGAGTCGGTGGTTTCGGCGATGTGGAACTACATGTTCGTCGTCGAGGACCAGAGCATGGGGGTGCACAACCCGGGCTTCGCCAAGGCGCTGCTGGAAGCCGCGAAGGCGGCTCTGGGGGGCTGACGAGCAAGCGGACGAAACGAGAGCTTCGAGACTCCCGGCCTGATGGCCGGGAGTCTCCCACATGGTGAGGATTTGGAGTTGGTCTTGGCGCAACAGCGAGTCGACGGGGGAGGGCGCTCACGGGTGCGCCGGATTCTTGGGATGCTGGCCGTGATCGTGGTCGTACTGAGCGCTTCGGGGTGCGGCGAGAGCGCGACTGCGGTGCCGGATGCAGACGATGCGAGTCCTTCGCTGACCGGCGTCGATATCGACGTGCACCAGTCGCCCGGCTGAGGGTGCTGCTCAGGGTGGGTCGGGTACCTGCGAGATCTCGGAGCCAGTGTCGACGTTGTGGAAGATCCTGACATGGCGGCCTTCAAGGGGGAACACGGAGTTCCCGAGGATGCCGGCTCGTGTCACACGGCTCTCGTCGATGGATACGTGATCGAGGGTCACGTTCCCGCGGGCGCCATAGTGCGCCTGTTGGATGAGCGCCCTGGTGCCGTCGGCCTGGCGCTTCCCGGGATGCCGCAGGATGCTCCGGGTATGGGAGGGAGTCCCGAGACATGGGAGGCCCAGCCGGTGGTGCTCATCACGAACGAAGGGGAGCTGGTTCCCTTCGACTTCTGACGTACCGTGGCTCCGGCGCGGTTGTGGGTCCCTGTCAAAGGACCGCTGTTGTGCGCGGGGACGACGGTGTCGCTTGCCGAGAGGTCAGCTCAGTATCCGGAGGCCGGCGTGTGGCACTGGGTGCAGCGGATCGTCTGCCACACTTCGCCGATGGGCACCGGATGCTCGAAGGGGAGCCCGTTGATGTCGCTCGACAGGTCGGCCACGTTTGCCGACGGGCCTTGGGCGACGATCGAGTGACACGAGTCGCATGCGCTCGAGATCTGCTCGCCGCCGGCCGTCTCCAGGTCCGAGAAGTGGCAGCGGAAGCAACCCTCGTTGACGAAGTGGCTCAGGTCGTTGTCGCGTGCCCGGTAGTCCGTCCTCATCTCCGGGAAGAAGTTGGCGGTGTAGATGTCGCTCAGGACGTCGATGGCTCGCTCGATCTCGACTCGCAGCTCCTCGTACCGATCGTTGTAGTTGCGCAGATAGAAGTCCTGCACACCGCTGGTGATGGCCGCGATGCCATCGGTCGTCGTCTCGTGGGGGGCGTTCAGCAACTCGAGACCGACCTTGCGGATGTAGGGCAGGTCGGGCGAGATGGTGCCCTTGGACATCTCGAGGTTGATCGCCGTCGCCGGTGGNNGGCTCCGCGTTCGGGTCGGTGTAGACGGCGATCTCGTTGCCCGATGCATCCGTCACGCGGACCCATGCGATGTGCTGCCGTCGTTCATCTGTAGCGATGTACTCCACTTGTTGGGCGCTGAGCATGTGCCAGTGGATGCCTTCGAGTCGCCCGGTGCGCGGGTTACCCCCGCCGATGTTGAGCAGCATGCTGATCGTCCACGGTGAGTTCGCTTCGTCCGTCCTGAAGTAGCTCTTCGTGATGAGCTTCTGGCCGAGGAACTGCTCCGGCCAGTGGCAGCCCTCGCATGTCTCCTGGGCGGGGCGGAGGCTCTCCACAGGCGTCGCGATCGGCCGGTCGAAGCTGTTTGTGGTGACCGCCACCACCTGACGGATTCCATCGATCTTCGACTTGACCCAGAACGAACCACCGGGGCCGATGTGGCAATCGACGCACGGCACGCGAGCGTGCGGTCCGGCGAGGTACGTGACGTCCTGGGGCCCCATGACCTCGTGGCACGCGCTCCCGCAGAAGGCCACGGAGTCCGTTGCCTCGTATGCCTTGAAGCCGCTGAAGGCAGCGATCGTCACGAAGAAGGCGCTCAATCCGAGGAACAGCCACAGGTTGCGCATGTAGCGAGGATCGGACGGCTCGACGCGGAGCATGAAGCGGACGTGCTCGCCCCGCGTGCGCGCCCGAACCACCTGGATGCGCACGGCGACGAGGAAGATGATGATGCCGATCAGGACGACTGTGGGGGTGCCGATGAAGGTGACGAGCGACCGGTAGGGGTTCTCGCCGGCAGCGAAGATGTCGACGATGACGAGTACGGCGAAGGCCAGCAGCCCGGCGACGACGAGGGCGCCCCCGACGGCGGCGAGCGGGTGGCGGTAGAGGCTGCGGGTCTCTGGCGCCTCGGGGCGATGCGTCTCGTCGCCGCTCTCAGGTGACACGCCGGTCGAGTCGGGTTCCCGCTCCATCCCTTCACGACCGTAGCCGGGGGCGTTGCCTGCCATTAGGGGACACCGTCCCTATCGAGAGGGCACGTGGATGGGTCGCACGGGTCTGGTCAGCCCTCGGCCGCACCGGCCACGATCCACGCTCGGAGTGCCGCCAGGACGTCATCATCGAGCCGTCCCGGGTGGCCACCTTCTTCCATCACCGTCACGATGAGACTCGCGTCGGCATCTCCCGGCTCGATTCCCGGCCCACCGTCGCCGCCGGTCACCGCCGAGGCGTAGGCGGCGAGACTGAGCCCACCCAGCTGGCGCGACACGTGGCAGGAGCCGCACGCCTCTTCGAACGTCGGAGCGAAGTCGTTCCAGGTGAGGTCCTGCCCGATCGGGCCGTCCTCCGCCGACGTGGTGCCGGTCGCCTCCGTCGTCGTCGGCAGGGTCGACGTGGTGACCGTGAAGAGCGTCGTCGTGGTGATCGGGGCGAAGACGACCGGATCCTCGATCGGCTCGATCGTCGTGATNNATCGGGATGAATCTGCGCTGCCTCTCCCGCACGACGTCCGCTGGCGGCAGCTCCGGTTGCGCGGCCGCGAGTTCGAGGGCATGTTCGGACTCCATGCGCTCCATCGGGAGGTACCCGGTGAAGATGCTCTTGTTGAAGTAGCGGATGTGAATGTGATAGGCGTGCCAGATGATCACGGCGAGGGTTGCCAGCACGGCTTCCGCGCCGTGGGCAGCTCTTGCTGCCGGGATGAATGATCCGGGGAGCAGCTTTGTGCTGGCGATGGGATTCCAGAGGAGGAATCCCGTGACCACCATCAACACCGTGCCCCACACGAGCGACCAGTACTCGATCTTCTCCTCGAAGGTGAAGCGACCCTGTTGGGGTCTGGTGTCCCGCAACCCGAGGTTGCGGGCGATCGTCTGACCGGCGGCTCGCACGTCGGCCATGCCCAGGCCCATCGTACGCGGCAAGCGGAGCACGAAGCGCCGGTACCCGATGGCGCCGAGGTGGTACACGACGGCGAGCATCAGCACGACGGCGAACGCCCGGTGGATGATCCGGACCGTCTCGATCCCGCCGAGGATCTCGATCGTCCACTGGGAGAGGCTGCTGCCGGGGTAGCGCTGCACGAGACCCGTGACGGCGAGGGGGATGAAGGTGGCGAGCTGCGCGGCATGCTCGAGGCGGTGGGACAGCGAGAACCGCAAGTAGCCCCGCGTCTCAGACGTTTGCGACACGTTCCGGCCTCCGTCTGGTCCGGGCCCTGCGCGCGATGTCGAGCAGCACGTAGAGGAGCATCGTTCCGATGACGAGTGGGATCAGGATGCGGTAGAAGATGCGCACGCCGAAGACGAGTGGCTCTTTGTCGGGTGTCGGCTGGTAGTGGCTCAACCAAGCGGTTGGGAAATTGGCCGTGGCTTCGGGGTGGCAACGCTGGCACGTGGACAGCAGGTTCTCCTTGAACACGGTGCTGTCGGGATCGTCGGTGGCCACGATGTGGTGGACGCCGTGGCAGTCGATGCACACCGGCTTGTTGGTCTCTTGATCGGGGGCGAGCTCCTCGAAGAGCAACACGGTCGTTCCGTGAAAGTCCGCCACGTAGGTGTCGAACACCTGGGTGCTGATCCCGTACTTCGCCATGAGTTCCTCGTCGGCGTGGCATGTGGCGCAGATCTGGGGAGAGAAGAGGTGGAACTCGGGATTCTCGGGCCCTTCGGCATCGTGCACGCCATGGCAGTCCGTGCACGTGGGCACGTCGGTCTCGCCGGCGGTGAGTGCGGCTCCGTGCACGCTGTCTGCGTACAGGTCGTAGATCTGCGAGTGACACGTTCGGCACGTCAAGGCGATGTCGATGCCACTCCCGCTGGGGGCAGCCACGTCGTGGGCGCCGTGGCAGTCGGTGCAGATCGCAGCTTCTTGATCGCCGGCAGCGCGTGCCTTGGCGTGCACGTTGTCGGCGGTCGCCGTGTACTCGCCCTGATGGCACCCGAAACACGCCGTGTAGCGTTCGACGGCGTAGGCGCGCAGGCTCTCGGCCGTGACCGACGGGTGGGGGAAGCCCTCGATCGCGGTGTGGCAGAGGACACACGGGAGATCAAGCCGACCGTGGACCGATGTCTCGTAGGTCTCCCGCTCCACCACCGCATTGAGCGTCTCCCCCGATGGCAGAGGCACCTCCACGCTCGGTACGTCGTGGCACGCCAAACATACTTCGTTGTCGAAGCGATCCTCCTCCTGGGCGGACGCAGCCCCCGGGATCCCAAGCGCGATGCTCAAGAGAGCCGCCACCGCGCAGACCGCCAGGGCGCCGCGCACCAGACGCTCGCCACTCGGCCCCGGGTCTGCAGGATGTGCGGACGCCGGGAGTCCGGGTTCCGACGGCTCCAGTCCGCAATCGAGGTTCCGACCTGTCTGCACGTGGCCTCCGAGTCGGCGGGAGCTCTGACGGTCCTGCCGTACTCCAGCGATCACGCTAGGTCTCGATTGCCGGCGTGGCCCCGGGGCGAACGACCCGAGACGCGAGGGACTTCGTCCGTTGTTGCGCCCCCGGTCGCGCGGGCGCGTCGCGCCGTCAGCGCACGGCGGAAAACCGATCGCAGCGTTCGCAGAGCCAGATGTGGTCGGTGCGCACCATCTCCCGGCCGCAGGAGCTGCACGTCACGGTGTCGAGATCTCCGCCGGGCGCCCGCCCTCGCAACAGTTGGCGGCGCGGAGCGAATGAGCGGTCGTTGGATCGTTCGACGAACAGGTTCACCGCCGCCGCCATCACGAGTCCGAGGGTCACGAGCGCTACGAAGATCGCCAGGACGAACGCCCCCGCGCCGAGCGCTCCGTCGTCGGCGATGCTCGCTGCGAACGCAACGGCTGCAATGGCGATCCCTGCCACACCGGTGAGGATGGTGCGCACTGTTCCCTCCACATGACGTCGCCACACCCCGTCGCGGTGCGGCACTGGTCTGACCGTTCCGCCCCAATGCTGCTCAGTGACTCGACGGCCGCCCAGCCGCACAAGACCCGCACCGCCTGGGACACACCCGTATGTTCGAGTACGTGGTTTTGCGGACGGCATGGGTCATCCGCTCGGCACAGGAGTGGACAGGACGACTGGCGTCGGAACGCCCCGATCGGCTGCGGAAGCTCTCAGGGTGCGCCGTTCGGCCCGAAGTGAGCGGCGGCCGTCCCTTGCGAAGGCTTTCACGATCAGGCACCCGCCCACGGGCCTGTTCCGTGTGGCGTGGTGCGGCCTCGTCACTGTCGACGCTGCCGTTGGAGGAGCCTCTACCGCCCCTCGTCAACCGGCGAGCCGAACGTCGAGCCACCCGAGGTAGGAGCTCTGTAGATGGTCGATGCGACCCCATCCGTCGTCGCGAGCATCGGGATCCCAGTAGGCGAGCGCGAGGTGCGCAACGCCACCGACCGTGAACTGCGCATCCTGAGGGTCGCCCGTCTTCAAGGGCCGGCTCATCTCGAAGAACCACGTGCCTTCTCCGCCGTCGATCGGGTTGGAATGCGTGAAGACTCCGAGCAGGCTGTTCTCGGCCAGGGGTCCGGCATCATCTTCGTTCGTGGACGGGTCGGTCGCCCATTCGTCGTCCAGGCCACAAGCGGCGTCGTCTCCCGGATCGCCGTCGCCGGGCCCGGAGACGGCGCCTCCGCTTGGCCGGCCGCTCGGGCACTCGAGCCTCCAATACCAGATGTCCACCATGCCCTGCCCGGGCCTCCCCGAGGGATCGTCGCCGCCCATGTGTGGTCCAGCGGCCGTTTCGACCGACCACATCACTGCAGGGGCACCCGACAGGTGGGCGTCCACGGGGCTCCAGTCGAAATCGTCGGCTACCGCGAAGAGCACGAAGATGCTCGTGTTGTCATGGGCCACCTTGATCGTGGCCGGCACGGGCGCAACGTCGGCGATCTCGATCGGCTCCAGCACCATGTCGAACCCGGTCACACCGTCCCACTCCGAAGGATCGCCGTCCACGGTGATGGTCGCAACCGGGGCCTCGAAATCGGCTGCAACGGGCTCCAGCGGCTCGGAAGCCTCGGTCGTGCGCTGATCTCCGGTCGCCGTCGTGACGACGGGGATCGGCGGCGCAGCGGTCGTCGTGGTCACCCCGAGCGCCTCCGCCTCCGCCGGCACCGTCCGAATGAAGTCGTAGAGCAGTTCGAGGTCGTCTTCGCCCAGCACGTCGACGGGATAGGCCGGCATGCCGCTCGGCCCGTCGCGCACGTCGCGGGCGAAGTCACCGCGCCCGGAATCCCAGAGTGCCGGTGCGATGGTCCCCCCCTCTGCGTATTCGCCGTGGCAGCTGATGCAGCCGAGGCGGACGTACAGCACGCGTCCGGCGATGTCGATGCCGCCGACCACCTCGGCGTTCTCGCCCGAGGCATAGCCGGCATAGGTGTACTTCGTGTCGAGGTAGGCCAGTTCCGTCCGGTCGTAGTGCTCCGGGTCCTCGAGGTTGGAGTGCGTCGCGGGGTTGCGCAGCAGGATCCCGATGAGGGTGGTCGCCACGACCAATGCGCCGAAGAAGACGAAGACCGCGAGGTTGATGCGCGTGCTCATGTCGGTCCTGAACCTCCCGTGGAAGGTTCGGATGACCGGGCGCGTACGCCTTCGCGGGCCACCGTCATGGGTCCCAGGAGAGAGAACTGGATGAGACCCCAGACCGCCAGGAGGACGCCGATGACAACCCATGCGCCGAGGCCCGGGATCTGCACGCCCGCCTCCGAGCGGACGACCTGAGGCTCGGCTCCGATCGTGATGATCGTGATGGTCGTCGACTCGAACTCGGTGTCGCTCGGGCCGGAATAGGTGACGAGGAGCGTGTGCTCCCCGCCCGCTCGATGCTGCCAGCGAAGTGCTGCGGCTCCCAGCTCGTCGGTGACTGCAGCGGCGAGCTCCACCCGGCCCGGCACGCCGGCGATGGATGCGTCGCGATACGCCGCCACGCGCGCCCCCGAGATCCTGGCACCGCTCTCCGCCGAGCGGACGACGACGTTCACCTCGAGGACGTCGCCGACGGCCACGTTCTGCGGGAAGGTCGCGTCCAGATCGAGATGATCGGCAAACGCAGGCGTCCCCGCGGCGAGACCGGCGACGACCAGCGCTGCGACGAGGAGCGCACGGCGACGCGGCGAGGTCACAGCCGGTCCTCGGCGCTGGCGAGTCGTTGCTCCTCCGCATGGGTGCCTTCGTGCTCCTCGACGATCTCCCACACGGCCATGATCGGAAACACCTTGACGAAGACGGCGATGATGAGAACGAACAGCGCCAAGCCGGCCCCGAAGATCGACCACTCGACCCAGGTCGGCGTGTACTCGAACGGGACGTAAGGCATGAGCGGGACTCGTTGTGCAGAGATGACGATGAAGTAGCGCTCCACGAACATGGCGAGGTCCACGAGGACTGCTGCGGTGACGACCCCGGCGATCGTTCTCGTGCGCTTGACGAGGATGAGCAGGCCTGGGATTGCCAGACCGCCGAGGAAGTAGAACCAGTAGAGCCCGGCGAACTGCCCGAGGAAGAGCTGTCGGAACAGGAACTCCTCACCCTCTTCGAGCTTGAAGCCCGTGGTGAGGTACTCCGATGCGTTGATGTACATCATGATGAGCGTGAATGCTGCGAGCAGGTACCCGAGATTCACGAAGTGCTTCTCCGTGATGTACTCCTCGAGGTGGTACAGCTTGCGGAGCACAGCCATGACGATCACCAGGGTCGCAATGCCGGAGAAGATTGCGCCGGCGACGAACAGCAAGCCGAAGATCGTGCTGTTCCATCCCACTCGGAGGGTCATGCCGAAGATCCAGGACACGACCGTGTGGACGGATACGGCGACGGGGATGATGACGATCATCAGGATGCCGATGGCCTTGAGCAAGGCCGTGCGCTGGCCGGGGAGGCCGCGCCATCCGAGCGCGAGCATCCGGTAGAGACGGGAGCGCCACCTCGGCACCTCACCTGCGAGCCGGTCCCTGAAGAAGGCGAGGTCGGGGATCATGGGCATGTAGAGATACACGAGACTTGCGGTCAGGTATGTCGATATGGCGAGCACGTCCCAAAGGATGGGGGACTGCCATCTTCCGTGGATCAGCACGTTGGCGAGCCGGTCCGGGCGGCCCATGTCGACGACGATCATCGAGGCGCCGCACACGAGGGCCACGACGGTGATGAATTCTGCGATTCGCGTGATCGGCGCTCGCCATCCCGCCTTCGTGACGCGAAGGATTGCCGAGATCAAGGTCCCGGCGTGGCTGATGCCGATGAAGAACACGAACACCGAGATGTAGAGACCCCAGGCGATGCGGTCTCGCATCCCGGTCACGATCAGGCCATCGTGGAGCTGCGTGGTCCAGGCGTACAGGCCCCATGCGATCACGGTCAGCAATCCGGCGACCAGCACCCAGAACCCTCGAGACACGCCCAGTGCCGGCCGGACCGTGGCCTCTTCGAGACGGCGCCGGTAGTCCGTCACCGGTTCCACACCCGCGCTCCTTCGACGCGGCGCAGCCACGGCCACTCGGTGGGCAAGCGCCCGGTCGTGTACGGGTCACGACCGACGGCCTGACCGTGACCCGCGACGTAGTAGACCCTCGGCTTGGTACCGAGGTGTTCCTTGAGTTGGTACGCCTGGTTGTCGGTGAGGAACTTGGAGACGGCCACGACGGAGCGGCCGTTCGTGGCGATGTCCTCCTCCAGGTCCCCGTAGTAGATGGCATCGTTCGGGCAGGCCTGGATGCAGTAGGGCAGCGTGCCGGCCCGTGCCAGGTCCGGACACATGTCGCACTTCATGACCGTGCCCCTGGTGGCCGGGACCTGGTGATCCGGCGAGTAGTCGGCGAGGAGGGCCTCCGGGGGCACCGGCGGATCCGACCAGTTGAAGAACCGCCGATCGTACGGGCACGCTGCCATGCAGATTCGGCATCCGATGCAACGCTCCTGGTCGATCAGGACGACTCCCTCCGGGGTCGAGAAGGTCGCGCCAACGGGACAGACGTTCACGCATGGTGGGTTCTGGCACTGCAGGCACGGCGTCGGGATGAATTGTGTCCCGCCTCCGGGCAACTCCTGCTCGAAGACCTGGATCCACTCCATGGGCTCGGGAGCGAGGTGGCCTTCGATGCATGCCGTCGTGCACCGTGGAGGGGTGCCCTGGCTCTGGCACCCGTCGCAGAACCTCAGGTCGATGATCATCGTCCACTGCCGGACTCGCCCTCCTGGGCCGCGCGCCGGCTCCTCTGCCGTGGCGGCGACGTCACCGTGGGTCCTGAGCGCGACCGGCAGGATCGTCGCGGGCACCGCGCCGACCGCACTGATGCCGATCAGTCTGAGGAACCGGCGGCGTTCTGCGGCGGCTCCGATCCCATCCGTTCCGGCCCCATTGGGGGCGCGCGGTGGGCGCAACTCGTCCGCCAGCGTATGCCCCACGTGTACGACGACGCCGATCACGATGGCCGCCGCCGCCAGAGCGAGCAGCAGCGGCACCATCAGTGGGTCTCCGGGCGGCGGGAAGTCAGCCGACTTGTGGACGCCCTCCCATTGTCTCCACCGCGTGGGGGCCCCGGCCAGGTCGGGATTCCGGTGCAGGGCAGGGTAACGCCGGTATCGCGAGGGCACGGACCTCCGATGATCGCCTCCGTGTGTGACCTTGCGCACATGGTGACAAGCCGAGGGACGGAGGAGTAGGTACGCCGAGCACGTCAGATATCGTGCTTCCTCGCGGTTCCCGTTAGGGGAATTCGCGTATTCTGCGGACCGGCCCCATAAGGGATAATGGGGACGCAGCATGGAAGCTCCCATCAGAGTCGTAATCGCCGACGATCACGGGCTGGTGCGTCGCGGGACGAGGGAGATCCTGGAGCAGGACGGCTCGGTCGAAGTGATCGGGGAGGCGAGGAATGGGGTAGAGGCGGTGGACCTCGTCGCCGACCTTCAACCCGATGTGGCGCTCCTCGACATCGGTATGCCCGAGATGAACGGCGTCGATGCGACGCGAGCCATCAAGACCCGGTGGCCGGGAGTCGCCGTTGTCGTTCTGACCGTTCACGATGATGACGAGTACGTGCTGCAGGCCATCCAGGCGGGCGCGTCGGGCTACCTCTTGAAGGACGTGGCGGACGACGATCTGATCCAAGCCGTTCACACCGTGCGCGGCGGGGGAGCGGTGCTCGACCCGGCCGTCACCGAAGTGGTCATCGGACGAGTGAGATTGACGTCGCCCCAGGAGCCAGGGGCCGAGGACGAGATGCTCACCGCTCGGGAGCTGGAAGTGCTGCAGCTCGCCGGTGCCGGCTACTCCAACCGTCGCATCGGCGTGGCGCTCTCGGTCTCTCCCCGGACCGTCGAGGTCCACATGCACAAGATATTCCAGAAGCTCGACGTCACGTCCCGTACCGAGGCCGTCGTCCTGGCGGCGCGACGCGGACTCATCGACATCGGAGCCGAATGGTGACCGCAGAGACCCGGTCGATGGGTCGGGCGCCGTTCGCGGGGGCTCTCCGTCGCTTCAGGGGACACCTCTCCGAAGCCCGGTTCTGGGTGGTGCAGTCATTGGTCTTGCTCGTGACCTTGGGACACGGCGTGGCCGAATACGCACAAGAGAACGGCGGCTCGATCGCCTTCTTCGAGGCACTGCAGCAGCTCCCCGTGGAAGCCTACGTGCTGCCTGTCGTCCTGGCGGGGTGGTGGTACGGGCTCGAGGGAGGTCTGTTCACCGGTTTGCTGGCGACGGCACTCAGTGTGCCCAACCTTGTGCTGTTCCACGCCTCGGACTTCGCATGGGCGGGAGAGTTGGCTGCGAGCGTCTTCATCGTCTCCGTCGGTGTACTCGTGGCATACATGGTCGATCGCGAGGCTCGTTTTCGGGAGAACGCGGAAACGACGTCGAGACGGCTCGAGATGTTGCACGCCGTCACGAGCGTTCTCAACAGACACAACGATCCGGACGCGGCGATCACGGCGGTGGTCTCGAGCCTCGATGGCGTCGAAGGCATCCGGGCTGCGGCGTTTGTCCCGGCGGACGGGGCTCTGCCGGGGGGTGTCGTACTCGCCGGAAACGGGTCCGCTCGGGGTCGGCTCTCCGTGTTCTTGGAGGGGGAGGTGGGTGATGAGCCCCACCGGGTTCTGCTCGATCGCGGCTTCGCGCGCGTGGAGGTGGCGACCGGGCAACGCACCTACGGCTCCCTGGTGGTGGACTGCGGCGGCCGGGTCCCGTGCCCCGACGACTCGGGGGTTCTGACCCACGTCGCCCACGAGTTGGCGTTTGCGGTAGAGAATGCATTGATGCGGCAGCGCGAGCGTGAGCACCTCCAGCGATACGCCCGAGCGGTGACCGTCGCCCAGGAGAACGAGCGCAAGCGCATCGCCCGTGACCTGCACGACGGTCCCGCTCAGTCGCTGGTCGTGCTGTCGCGCGGTCTGGGGCGGCTGGCGCAAACCGGCGGAGAGTCATCGTCCGGCGGTGAGACGGCGTGGCAGTTGCAGGAGGTCGCAAGGGACACATTGCGCTCGATTCGGCGTACGACATGGGCTCTTCGGCCCGCGCTCCTGGACGACCTCGGTCTGCTGCCTGCGCTCGAATCGCTCGCCGAGCATCAGCCCGAGCCGGGAAGCGCGGCGGTTGCGGTTGGCGTGGTCGGAGAGCCGCGCCGGCTCGATCGAGACGTGGAGCTTGCCGCGTTCCGTATCGTGCAAGAAGCGCTCGCCAATGTTGCACACCATGCCTCGGCCGAGAACGCGGCGGTCACGATCGCGTTCCTCGAAGACCGAGTTGCCCTGACCGTTGCCGATGACGGGATCGGCTTCGACATCGCCGCCCAGGAGGGGCACGACCACTTCGGCCTCACCGGCATGCGCGAGCGTACCGAACTGGTCGGGGGCACCCTCAGCGTCATCTCGAACGCCGGCGTCGGCACGGTCGTCCACTTCGAGGCGCCGGGCTGACTCGCCGGCACGAGAGAGCCGGCAGGACATCGTCTTGCGCGGAACGAATCGGTGCAACGCTGCTCGTGATCAGCCGGCCCGAATGAGGGTGAGGAGCATCACGCTCGGCTCGACGGCGCGGATGCCGTGCGGCAGGCTCGGCGGCATACGCACCCACACCTTCGGCCCGGCGTCGACGCGCTGGCCCCCGAGGTCGAGCTCGAGGCGGCCGGAGATGATCTGGATGATCGCCACGAGCGGGGTGCTGTGCTCCGTGAGCTCCTGGTCGGCGTCGAAGGCGAAGGCGACGACCCGCACCGAGTCGTCCCGGTAGAGAACCCGGCTCAGCGTGCCCTCGACGGGGATCTCGATTTCGGCAGCGAGGTCGGCGAAGACGGTTGCGGTTTCTCGTGGTGCGTCCATGGGGCCAGCCTACGTCGCGCCGAGCGGGGGCGACACTGCGTCCGCCCCCGCTCGTCGTCCCCACCTCGGGTCAGTGGTNNGCCACTGACACGAGCGTTGCGTCGGGATGCCGGCTGCTGGCACGCTCCAGCGCCCTCGCCAAATCCCTGTTCCAGTGCTCGACCATCGGCTCCGAAATCGGGAACTCGTCGAATGTGGCTTTGGAGACCGCAACGTCGAGATGACCGTCGGCGACCCCGACGTCGACCCGGAAGGCAACGGCGTTGGCGCTGCCGGCGGCGTCGAGGCGATCGACCTCGACGAGCACGTAGCCCTCCTGGACGTCCACGACCACGTTCTCGTTGAGCGGATCTCGCTCGAGCTCGGCCGCCAGGCTCGACTCCGTCGCCGATCGCACCCAGGCCGGCCTTCTCGCAGTCCGCCACGGGCTGGCGTGAAGCCACCTGGTGGGTCGAGACACGGACGGTCTGCGCTGCCATCATCACGGCCATGAGGGAACCGGAGCGGCTGCTGGCAGAGGTGATGGTGGAGCTACGCCGCGAGTCCTACCCGGCGCTGGTGGCCAAGTATCTGGGGGAGACCGACGTCCGTTCCCTCGTCGGTGTATCCGGCGTCGACTACCAGATCGAGATCCAGGGTGTGTGGGATCGGGGGAAGCCGGGCGACCTCCGCATCCTGGCCGGCATCGACGACGGCAGCTTCCGGTCGGCCCTGCGCCCGCTCACACGCGATTTCATCATGGCGCCCGACGGCTCGTTCGTGGGGGAGTGAGCGGATCGTGCCCGCCACGGGCTGCGTAGCGGGCACGACACCAGCTCTGGTTCACATCTCGGCGGCTTCGCCCACCTCGACCGTCCCGCCTGCATTGAGGTGCGGGCAGCCCTTGGCGAAGGCGACGGCGTCGTCGAGCGAGTCGGCCTCGTAGAGGCTGTAGCCGTTGATCGCACTGCCTCCTTCAGAGATCGAGCCGTCGGCGGCGATGGTCCGCTTCTGACCGATGGGGTTCCCGCCGTCGATCAGCTTGTCGCCGGCCGACGCCATCCAGTCGGTCCACGCCGCCATCACCTTCGCCGACTCCTCCTCCGTCTCGGGGTAGGCACCGCCGCCATACAAGAACACGTACTTGGCCATGGTCTCCTCCTGTGGGCTCGTGGAGGGCTGATCCCTCCTCTTGGACCAACGACGAGTGGCGGGGGCGCTTNNGTCCAGCTTCATCAGGATGCGCTTCACGTGGGTCTTCACCGTGCTCTCGCTCACGAAGAGCTCGTCGGCGATCTCGCGGTTGGCGAGACACTGCGCCATCAGCACGAGGACCTCTCGCTCCCGCTCGGTCAGCCGGTCGAGCTCCCGGTTGCGCACATCGGTCGGCCGCGGGCCGCCTCCGGTAGCGGTGGCGAACTCGTTCATCAACCACCTCGTCACGGAAGGCGCCAGCAGCGCATCGCCCGATGCCACCACACGCAGTCCCTCGAGCAGATCCTCTGGTGGCGTGCGCTCGAGGAGGAAGCCGCTCGCCCCTGCACGCACGGCCTCGGAGGACATAGTCGTCGACCTCGGAGCGGGCGACAGAGAACCCGAACCCGAGAGCGCTGCATGCCCTCAGACGGGGTCTCCATACGAAATGGACCAAACCGGGTCGGTCCAGCGCCCATGTGCCACCCTGAGTTGCTGTCGACCCAATATGGGGCGCGCTCCGATGTGGCGTTCTGCGTGGGCTGGACGTGTGGGCGATATGGTGCACACCTGTTGAGCTGGGCTGTGAGGTGTGTATTCTATGCGCATGGCCCGTGTCAACGTCTACCTCCCCGATGATCTTGCCGCAGAGGCCAAGGCCGCCGGGTTGAATGTTTCCAATCTGACCCAAGAGGCGCTGCGGAGCGCGCTCGCTGCCAGCCGAGTCGATGACTGGCTCGACGACGTCGCAGCCATGCGTCCGCTCGGCATCAACCACCGCGCCGTTGCCGATGCGGTGGCCGCCGCAAAGGACGACTTCGAGCGTGGCTGAGTCGGTGATCGTCGACGCCTCCGCAATGGTCGATCTCCTCGTCGGGTCACCGCTGGCGGCCGCAGTGCAGCATCGACTCCGCAGTCACGAGCTCCATGTTCCGGCACACTTCGATGCCGAAGTGCTCTCCGCCCTGGGCCGCCTGCAGCGAGACGGTCACCTGACTGTCCGTCAGGTCACCACCCGACTCCAGCGCATATCCGCGGCTCCGCTTCAGCGTCACCTTCTTGCCCCGTTGCTCAGCGGCGCTTGGAAGCTCCGTCACAACCTGAGGTTGGTGGACGCCCTGTATGTCGAGCTCGCCAACCGACTCGAGGTCCCCGTCGTGACTACCGATGCGCGCCTCGCAGCTGCTTCGCCCGTCGCTGAGCTCCTCCCCACCAACTGACGGAACCGATCCTCGACGTGGCGGTTTGCGTGGTTTGACGGGGTGCGCGTTGGTGATCGGGATCCGTTGATCTGGGAGGGATGATGCTGTATNNCACCCGATCCCGAGCTGGCGCTGGCGGCCACGTTCGGCGTAGCTCCGGACGCCACTGTGCCGAGCCGGGACGAATGGGATCGTGGCTGACATCCTTGTCGACACCGACATCTTCATCGACCACCTCCGAGGCGCTCGCCAGCTCGCTCCCGGCCGTCACCGACTGCACTACTCGGTCATCACCCGAGCCGAGCTCTTCGCCGGCAACACCGCCTCCGATCTGGTCAGCACCCTCCTTGCCCCGTTCCGGGAGATCCCGGTCGATCGCACCGTGGCGGAACGTGCTGGTCGAATCCGTCGAGAGAGCGGCATCCGTCTTGCCGACGCCCTCATTGCGGCAACTGCGATCGAACACAGGCTTGGTCTGGCCACCAGGAATCGATCCGACTTCGAGCCCGTTCGGAGCCTCCGCCTGCGGGACCTGTAGGCGCACTCGTACGTGCCGAACCCGAGCACTCGGCGGGGAACGAGCGTTCTGGCGGTAGATCCACTGAACGGTGACGGTCAGCCGATCTGCGACAGGTCGGCCTCGACCCAGTCAGCGAGCCACCGGAGGAGCTGGGGAAGCCGAGCGTCATCCCGCCAGCGGCCGCATGCGAACCTCATTCGCCGTTCCGATTGCATCAGAACGGCAAGCTGATCTCACAAGCCCTCGGCGATTCGATTGCATCGAATCNNCGGCTTCGAAACCGATCATGCGGCGGACGCGGATGATGTCGCCGGTCCACCCGCAGTCGTGGCACCACGTGTGGTAGACCCGCTGGTCGGCCTGCCAGTACTCCACCGAGATGCCGGAGCCGAGACCGGCGCCGCAGCTCGGGCAGTGGCGAGGCATGTCCTCGAGGTGGTGGATGCGATCGGGATCCCACCAATGGGCACCCGAGAGCCGCCGGTCCGCGATCGGATCCGGCGGCTCGACGTGGTTCGGGTATCGGGGAAGTGCGGTCAGGGGGTCATCACTCCTTTGCGGCGGGGGCCTCACCACGGGCCGTCGCCGCATCGATGTGGATCTTCATCAGCGTGTCCTTGTCCGGGGAGTAGCGGGTCGAGCCCATGTCGATCCAGGAGAGGGCGAAGCCCACGCCTGCGCCGAACTTGTTCTTCTCGCAGGGCAGCCCGATGCGCTCATGCGGCTCCCGGGTGAACCCGACGCTGGGGTCCTTCCCCTCCTCGACCAGGGCGATCTGCTCCTTGAACATGCGCCGCAGCATGATCACGCCGATGTCCGACTTGCCGATGTGCTCGGCCGACCGGTCGGTGATGTCGCCCTGGGTGACCCACGCCATCACGTCCTGCCCCTCGATGTAGTCGACGATGAAGTTGCCCTTGTCGTCGATCCACTGGTACTCGTAGTCGGTGGGGTACACCTGCTCCGGGTACTCGCCGAGCCCGTCGGGATGGTGGTTGGCGTAGAAGAGCGCCCACGTCGTGGTGTCGTCGATCGGCACGCGGATCTGCATCTGGTCGATGCCGGCACCGCCCACCCGCATGCAATACGGGAAGACGAGCGGGTGGCCGACCGCCCAGTCGTCGTCGCTCTCCGTGCTGCCCTCGAGCACGCGGCGCTTCAGGATGCCCCACTCCATGGCGTCGAAGCCCACCTGGACGTGCTTCTTCTGGAAAGCGGCGGGGGCGAGGAATCCCTGCTGCTCGCCGAGGAACTTGAAGTAGCGCCCGTGGAGCCACTCCACGTGATGCGGATCCACCGAGTTCTCCATGATCTGGAGCCAGTTGCACGGCAGCACCGAGTGGCCGACGTCCTTGAACCCGGCGTCGACGAACACGTCGAAGCGGGGCAACTCGGGCGCCGGATCGGGGCCGATGTAGGCCCACACCATGCCGCCGAGGGCCTCGGCCTTGCCGGCGAACGCCTGGATGCGGTCCTTGAACGTCGATTTGTCCGGCTCGGCGGGCTGGTCGACGCACTGCCCCGCGCAGTCGAACAGCCACCCGTGGTAGCCGCAGCGCAGCCCGTCCTCCTCGACGACGCCGTACACCATCGAGGCGTGACGATGGGGACAGCGCTCCTGCATGATCCCGTAGCCGCCCTGCGGCGTCTTCCACAGGGCGAAGTCCTCGCCGAGGAGCCGCACCTTCTTGATGGGCCACTCCGCGAGCTCCCGCTCGAAGGCGACCGGGTACCAGTACCGGCGGAGCAGCTCGCCCATCGGGGTTCCCGGCCCCACCCGGGTCAGTTGCTCGTTCTGTTCCTTGGACAGCATCAAATCCTCGCTTCGCTCTGAGTACTAAGTACTAGGTACCAAGTACCAAGTACCCGTTTCTACCCCAACACTTCAACCGTTCCTTCCGAGCCGTTGACTCGGAGCATCGTTCCCGTGGTGATCGTCTTCGTGCCGAAGGCCGTGCCGGTGACGGCCGGCAGGCCGTACTCGCGGCACACGATGGCGGCGTGGCTCATCATCCCACCGATGTCGGTGACGGTCGCCCCGATCTTGGAGAAGATGGGGGCCCACGACGGCGCCGTCAGCGGGGCGACGAGGATCTCGCCCTCTTGCACCTCTCCGATCTGGTCGGCGGAGAAGATGACCCGAGCCGGCCCCTCGGCCACGCCGGGTGAGGCGGCGAAGCCCTTGAGCCCGCCCGTCTCGTCTGCGCCGCCGAGCCACATCTCGATCGAGTCGGAGGTGATGCCCCACAACATGATGGTGAACGGCTCGGTGACGACCTCGGGCGGCTGGCCGAGTGCCGGCGGCGGCGACCAGCGGCGCAGAGTGTTCAGGATGCCCTTGCGCCGCTCGAGCTCGCGGGGCCAGTACACCGGCCCCCGCGGCTTCACGCCGACGGCCCACGCCCCGTACATGTCCCACAGCGCCTCGTTCACCTCGTCGCGCTTGAGATAGAAGACGTCGTCGGGATCCGAGAAGAAGCCCTCCTTGACGAACACGGAGCCGAGCTCGCGCATCTTGCGCCACAGGATCGAGTGGCTCCAGTGCTCGACGTAGAAGTTGTGGTTCTCCACGTAGGGGAACACCACGCCGGCGAGGCCGAGCTTCTGGTCGAACGCCTGCCGGTCCTCATCGGAGCCGAGCAGCTCGCGGTACTCCCCGATGATGCGGTCCCGCTCCGCCTTGATGGCTTCGGTCGGGCGGGCGAGGTCGACGCCGTCGCGGATCTTGGCGATGTAGTTGCGGATGAACCCGAAGGGGATCTCGACGTGCTCGATCCAGATCTGGTCGGTGTGGTAGAAGCCCGATCCGGACGAGAAGTTGAACCACGGGTCCTTCACCGCATCCCACTTGGCGTGCCATTCGGCACCGCGGGGCGCAGCCGAGATGGCGGAGACCACGGCGGCCGGGTCGTCGTGGTCGAAGGCGTCGGCGACCCCGAGCTCGATGGCGGCGTGCGCCAGCTCTTTCAGGTACTCGTCGGGCTTGAAGAGGTCGACGTCGACGCCCGCCACCATCTTGGCGATGGCGAGGTCGGGGATGTTGGGGAAGGCCTCCTTGCAGAACCCGAAGAAGTCGAGGTAGGCGGCATACCCGAGGTTGAGGAACTCGAAGTGGTACTGCCACAGCCGCAGCCCCAGGTTGAGCAGGCTGCGGTAGTTCTCCTGGATGGTCAGCCCCGAGCCGTAGCCCCACCCGTCGGTGACGACATCCATCTCCTCCTTTTGCGGCAGCGGCTCGAAGCTGATGGCGTCCATCTCGGCGGCGAGCGCCTTGATCTTGACCAACCACTTGTCGTAGAGGTCGTTCCAGTTCATGAAGTAGTACCCGGCGCGCTCCATGAAGTGGGGGACGCGGGCGCCGATCTCCTCGGGATCGGCGACCCCCACCGGCGCCAGGTAGGCGTAGCCGTTCAGCACCCGGAAGTCGACGCCGAGCGCCGGCGGGATGAGGTAGTGGCGGGTGTTGTACTGCGACAGGGAGGCGAGGGCGTACTCGTAGAAGGTGGCGTCCCAGGGCGTCAGCACCTCGGGCCAGTGGATCCCGTCCTGGAACCAGAATCCGGCGTCTTCGTACGCCCGCCTGTCCTCCGAGAACGGCAGCGAGTACGTGTAGAGGTCCTGCCAGCCTTCGGCCCCTGCCGGGGTCTCGATGTCGAACGGGCTCGGGAACCGCTCAGCCATGTGTGTTTCCTCCCGGGCCGCTACGGGCCCCTCCAGGCCGGGCGACGGGCCCGGCCACTTTTCGGTTGTCTCTCTGTGCGAATGCTCGATGCGGTGCGGACCGCCTCAATCCTCGTCGACGGTCGATGACTTCTTCCGGCTGTGGACGGGGGAGATCAGCGTGGACACGATGCCGTCCATGAACCCCTGGCCTGGCGAGGCGACGACCCGCCGCTTCTTTTGCGACCAGACCGTCTCGGGTCGGCTCTGGAGCAGGATCACGTTGTGCGGCGGATCCAGGTCGGCGTCGATCGCCCACTCGACGTCCTGCGGGCTCCCGTAGTGCCGCTCGGCACGCCGCGCCATCTCGGCGACCGCCTTGATCTCGTGGTCATCGAGGCTCGGCGAGGTGCAACGATCGCCATCGATCTCGCACGGCTCGACCTTGCCGTCGTCGGTGAGGCGGTATTCAACGGTCTTGGGGGAGATGGTGCGCTTCACGACCTCGTAGATCACCTTGTCGACGAGGAAGTTGTCAGGCGTGACCTCCCCGGACACGACGGCCTCGCCGAAGCCCCACGACGAGTCGATGGCGATCTGGGAACGGTCACCGTCCGACGGGTTGAGGGTGAACGCCACCCCTGCCGCTTTCGGCCGCACCATCTTCTGGATCCCGACGCTCATCGAGATGATCTCGTGGTCGTGGTGGGTCTCGTGGCGGTAGGCGATGGCGCGGTCGGTGAAGATCGACGACCAGCATCGTTTGACGTGCTCGACCACGGCGTCGCCGCCTTGCACCCACAAGAACGTGTCCTGCTGGCCCGCAAAGGATGCGTCAGGCAAGTCCTCGGCGGTTGCCGACGACCGCACTGCGACGGGCACGTCGGGTACCCCGCAGTGGTCGCAGAGGTCGGCGTAGGCGCGCCGGATGGACCGCTCGATCTCCGCGTGTATCGGCACGTCCTCGATGAGCGCCCGGATGTAGGCAGCGGTGCGGCGCAACCCCACCGGATCCTTGAAGTCGATCTCCTTGAGCGCCCGGTTGACCTTGGCCCGCATCTCGGAGTGCTCCCGCAGCGTGTGGTACGCCTCGGTGGTGAGGGCGAAGCCGGGTGGCACGGGAAGCCCGGCGGCGATCATCTCCCCGAGCGAGGCGTTCTTCCCGCCGACCCGGCCCTTGTCGGAGGGTTGGTAGTCCTGGAACCAGACGATGTAGTCGTTGCTCATGTGGGCGATCTCCGCAGGCGAGACATCCGACCGGTGCAGCGCCACCCGCTGCTCCTCCGTGAGCGTCGGACACGCATTACACAC
>DKBA01000223.1 GCA_002450985.1 Acidimicrobiia bacterium UBA6912 | reverse complement strand
CTCCATCCACGCCTGGGTGGAGGAGGCTGCGGCGGCGATGGGCGGGATCGACCTCGTCGTCCCCAATGCAGGGGGCCCGCCGTACGGGACTTTCGGCGAACTCCGCGACGAGGACTGGGACACCGGCTACCGCTTGACCCTCGCATCGGCGGTGTCGTTCGCCAGGCACACCCGACCCCACCTCGCCAGTGGGTCGGCCGTGCTGTTCATGACGTCGGCGTCGGTGAAGGAGCCGATTCCCAACCTCGTGCTGTCGAATGTCTACCGGGCCGGTGTCGCCGCGCTCGCCAAGACGCTCGCTGTGGAATGGGCGGCTGCCGGCATCAGGGTGAACCATCTGATCCCGGGGCGCATCGCCACGGAACGTGTCGCCAAGCTCGACGCCGATACCGCCGCTCGACGGGGAGTGGCCCTCGAAGAGGTGCAGCACTCCAGCGAGGCGGCCATACCGCTCGGGCGGTACGGGGAGCCGGGGGAGTACGCCAACGCGGCGATCTTCCTGCTCTCGGATGCGGCCTCCTACATCACGGGCGCAACGCTCCAGGTCGACGGCGGTCTCATCCACGCCGTGATGTAGCGGGTCTGGCCTGGCCGGCCTGGCCTCAGGCGGCGTGCACGGGCTCGTCGGTCGGAGCGTCCTCGGTGCCCAGCTGGTGCAGCGCGGTGGCCCGCGCCACGTCCGCCGGCGTGACGATCCCGACCAGCCGTTCGCCGTCGGTGACGACGATCGAGGCTCTCGGATCCCGCAACGCCTCGCGGGCCAAGGTCCTCGCATCGACGATCTTGGGCGGCTGGAGCGACAGGTCGCGGATCCGCACCGGCTCAGAGGTGCGCTTCGCCAGCGCCGGGGCGAGACGGGAGAGGTCGGCAACGATGATGACCGCGGTCGGGGTGCCGTCGAAGGAGACGGCCACCAACCGGTCTGTGGTGCCGAGCGGGCCGGCGAGTACGTCGCCGACCAGCAACCAGTCGGGCACCGTGGGCGGCAGCGGACGCATCAGGTCGCTGACCGGCCTGTCGGCGAGCACCGCACCGAGGTTGCCGGCCTGCTGCTCCTGGCGGGCAGCGGTGGCGAGGAACCAACCGATGAGGGCGGTCCACAGGCCGCCGACGCTGCCGAGCACGAACAGCTCGAGCATGCCGACACCGACGATGATGCCGCCGAGGACGCGACCGGCGCGGGACGCGCCCACCGTGGCCAGATCCCGGCTGCCTTTGCGCCGCCACAGCCAGGCGTGGAGCAGCCTGCCGCCGTCGAGCGGTGCACCGGGGAGCAGGTTGAAGACGGCGAGGATGAGGTTGACCCCGCCGAGCCACATGAGGGTCGCGCCCAGTACCGGGAAGATTCCGGTGGTCTGCCACAGCCATGCGCCGAGGCCGAGCACGGCGGCGAGAGCCACACTGCTCGCCGGGCCGACACCGGCGATCCGGGCCTCTGCCTTGGGGGAGGGCGCTTCGGCCTCGAGATGGGCGATGCCGCCGAGCAGCCACAGCGTGATCGAGGAGACGGACACGCCGTAGCGACGTGCGACGAGGGCGTGAGCGGCTTCGTGGACGAAGATCGAGCCGAGCAGGCCGAGTCCGGCGGCGAGGCCGGCAGCGGCATACGTCAGCGACGACGCGCCGGGAGCGAGGTTGGGGAGAACGGACCCGGCGACCAGCCAGCCGACGAGAACGGCGATGACGGCGGCGCCCCAGTGCGCCTGGACGGGAATCCCCCTGAACGTGCCGACGCGGAATGTACGCATGACCTCCTCGCTTTCGGTTACGCAGGCGACAACATCTGACGCCTCGTCAGTATTTCGACGCCGCTGTGGTCGATGGATGGAGCGGCCCCGGCATCAGCCGGCGAGCCCGAGCCTGCGCAGGAACGCCTCACTGGTCGGCTCCCGCCCGAGGAACGCTCGCAGGTGGTCGATCGCATCGCGCGACCCTCCGGTGGCCAGCACCTCATTGCGGTAGCGGCGGCCGACCTCGGGGCTCGTGATCCCGACTCGCTCGAACTCCGAGAACATGTCGTCGCCGTAGACCCGCGCCCACAGGTAGCCGTAGTAACCGGCGTCGTACCCTCCCATGAGGTGTCCGAAACCTGCCGGGAAGAACGTGTCCTCGTGGAATGGAATCAGCGTGTGCTGATAGGCGGTGCGGTACACGTCCATCGGATCGGGCGGCTCGGCGACGGCGTGCATGCCGAGGTCGAGCTTCCCGAGGAAGACCTGCCGCATGTCGAAGAGGGCTGCATTGAGGTCGCGGGCGGCGACGAGCTGCTCCACCATCTCGTTCGGGATGGTGGTTCCGGTCTCGTGGTGGCGGGCAAACCGACGCAGCACCTCGGGCTCCCACATCCAGTTCTCCATGATCTGTGAGGGCGCCTCGACGAAGTCCCACTCGGTGTCGTACCCGGAGAACCGGTAGGTGTCCACCGTGCTGAGACAGAAGTGCAGGATGTGCCCGAACTCGTGCCACAGCGTCAGCGCCTCGTCGTGCTTCAGAAGCGACGGCATCGCCGCCGTCGGCTTGGTGAAGTTGGCGACGAT
>DKBA01000342.1 GCA_002450985.1 Acidimicrobiia bacterium UBA6912 | reverse complement strand
GCACTGGCGCTTGTAGAGCTCGTAACCAGGGTCCCCGGGCTCCAGCAGGCCCAGGTAGTGCACGGTGCGCACCTTGGGGTGCTCGGCGAGGAACTGCGCGACGCGCTGCGCCGTCGCCGTCTGCCGCTCCATACGGATGGCGAGGGTCTCCAGGCTGCGCATCAGCAACCAGCCCGTCTGCGGCGTCGCCATGTTGCCGAGGTAGGTGCGCAGGGTGGCGATCGGCGCCATCGCCGCCTGTGAGCCGACGACGGCGCCCGCCACCAGGTCGCTGTGGCCGCCGATGTATTTCGTCGCCGAGTAGACGACGAGGTCGGCCCCGTGCTGGAGCGGGTGCTGCCACAGCGGGCCGAGGAAGGTGTTGTCGATGGCGACCAGCGGCCGGAAGTCGTCCGTGGCGTGGGCGGCGGCGATCGCAGCGGCGAGGCCGATGTCGAAGAGATCGTTGGTCGGGTTGGCGGGGGTCTCGATGAAGATCAGCCCGAGCTGGGCGTCGGGAGCCTCGGCTGCGAGCAGCGCCTCGATCTCCTCCCGGCCCATCCCGGCGACGTACTCGACGGTCGGGATGCCGAGCTCCGGCAGCGTGTGCTTGACGAGGTGGTCGGTGCCGCCGTACAGCGGGGCGCTGTGCAGCAGGACCCGTCCCGGCTTGAGATAGGCGAGCAACGTGGTGGCGATCGCCGCCATGCCGCTCGAGAAGACGAGCGCCGTCTCGGCGTCGTCCCAAAGGGTGAGGCGGTCCTCGAGGATCTCGAGGTCGGGATTGTTGAGCCGGCTGTAGATCATGCCGATGTGCTCGCCGGGGGCGCACTCGCACTGGCCGGTAGCGAGCTCGAAGAAGTGTTTGCCCTGCTCGGCGGACTCGAAGACGAAGGTCGACGTCTGGAATATCGGGCTCTTCAGGGCGCCTTCGGACCAGGCGGGCGTGTAGCCGAACCCCATCATGAGGCTCTCCGGGCGCAGGGTTCTCCCGTCGATGGAGTCCTTCCAGTCCTTGCGCATCCCTTCCTCCGATCCTCGATCGCGCATGATTCGTCCGGGGACCTGGTTCTCCGGACACGCGCACGGCTATCCGTCTACAAGCCTATGAGATCGCCGGTAGACTGCAAGATCAAGCGAAGGAGATTCGGATGGACTCGACTGCACGCACGCTCGACCGAACAGACCGCGAGCTCGTGGCGCTCCTCACGGAGAATGCGCGGCGCTCCAACAAGGAGCTGGCGGCCCGTATCGGGCTCGCCCCGTCGACGTGCTCCGAGCGGATGCGACGGCTCGAGGACGGCGGCGTGTTCACCGGGTTCCACGCCGACGTGGACCCGGCGGCGCTTGGCATCGGGCTGCGGGCCATCGTCGCCATCCGCCTCAGCCGGCACTCGGCGGCCGAGGTCGACCGCTTCAAGGACCATGCGCTCGCCATGCCCGAGGTGGTGCGGTTGTGGCACGTCACCGGCGCCAACGACTTCCTCGTCGAGGCCGTCGTGCGCGATGCCTCGCACCTCCGCCAGCTCGCCGTGAGCGGCTTCACCACGCTCCCCGAGGTGGCGCACATCGAGACGTCGCTCGTGTTCGAGCACGTCGGCAAGCCGGGCCTACCCGACCTGACGATCGACGAGTGAGTCGGCGGGGCGGCTTGCGGGCTCAGCCGCAGCGAGCCGGATGATGGCGGATCGCAGCCATCAAACGTCCCTCACTCGAGTCCGAGCGGCGGCTGGTGAGGAACGGCCGTGCCGTCACCGAGGATGTGCACGACGTGGTGGCCGCGACGTTCGAGCTCGGGGGCGATGAGGGTGGTGCGATGGCAGGCGGCGGGGTCGACCTCTGAGCAGAGCAGGGCGATCCCGTTCGCTTCGGCCAGTCCCTCGACCTCCGTGATGCCCGCCGCAAACGACTCGGTTGCCGCGATCGCCTCGAGATCGGGCTTCCCGTCGCGCCACAGCGATCGATCCTCGGGCCGTCCGCCGAGCCGGTCGCCGAGCCAGCGATAGCCGAGGTTCAGCTCGGCGGCGAGATGGAGCAGACGGTCCTTGGTGAAATCGGGAGCATGACGGGAGTACGGGATGGAGCGCACGTCGACGATGAAGCCGACGCCGTGCTCGGAGAGTGCCGCGGCAATCTCTCCGAACGAGCGGTTGCCGTGGCCGATGGTGGCGATGGTCGAAGCTACGGTCACGTGTATCCCAGCTCCGGATCGGGCGAATCGGTAGGGTACCGCTGCCGGCGATCGGGAGGTGTGTGGTGTCGCTGACTGCCGAGATCGGGGCTCCGACGGAGTGGGACTCTCCGTTGTACCGGGAGGCCAGGGGTCAGTTCGAGCGAGTGGCCGACCTGATGAACCTCGACCACAACGTTCGGGAGCGGCTTGCGATGCCGCAGCTCGCTGGCCGTGACCTTCCCCTTCCGGCGCGACGACTATGCCGAGGTCGAGACCGTCCGCGGTTACCGCGTCCAGCATCTGCTCACCATGGGGCCCACCAAGGGCGGTATCCGCTATGCCGCCGACGTCAACCTCGGTGAGGTGGCGGCGCTTGCGATGTTGATGACCTGGAAGTGCGCCATCGT
>DKBA01000157.1 GCA_002450985.1 Acidimicrobiia bacterium UBA6912 | reverse complement strand
GCGGCCGAGAGGCCGCTCCGCCAGATCGGAGCCGAGCCCGAAGGGTGAGGCGCAGCTCGTTGCGTGCCCTGGCACGCAACGAAACTCCTAACCGTGCTCCGCTTCGCCGAGCACGTCGTCCTCGACCCGGCGCAACAGCTCGAGGAAGCGCTCACGATCGAGCTCGAAGCGGGTCACGTCGTCTTCCACCGCACGAGCGATCTCATTGATCGCCACGAAGAAGGCGAGCTGACCCTGGCGGAGGGCATCCAGCAGCTCCTCGTCGTCGCTGGCGATCCGGAAGATGCTCTGACCGTCCGTCACCAACTTCACCTCGGCGAGGTGTTGCTCCATGTCCGCCGTGCGGCGCAGGTAATCCCACGCCCGTCTGACACGCTGCACGGACATCCCGTTGTCGAGCAGGCTCTTGACCACGCGCAGCGCGACGAGATCACGAAACGAGTAGAGCCTCCTCCGACCCGGACGCCCGCCGGTCTGCTGCAGCGACGGCTGAACGAGCTTGACCTTGTCCCAGTAGCGCAGCTGATGGGCCGTACAGTCCGTGAGCTTTGACGCCTGCTGCGCCGTGAAACCTTCCAACGATCCTCCCTACGCATCCCCGCAGGCTGCGCCGCTCGGCATGCGGCAACCTGCGTGTCGCTCCATGTAGACCCCGCTGCGGAAGGGCGAGGGTGGAGCACTCTAGCGGTCGCGCTGCCACCTCTGTCGAGCCTGCTCCAGCCAACCGGCGAGCGGCCCGGATCCGCCTCCCTCCCCACGCCGCCGCCGGATGTTCATGGCGATCCAGCCGGCGCTGACCACCATGAGGAGGAAGCCTCCGAGGGCAACGGCAGTCCACTGGGTGAACGAGGCGAGCATCACGACGAGACCGACGACGAATCCGACGACTGCGACGCGGTTCCAGCGTCGGGTGACGGATTCCAACGTGGTGTTGGCCACCGTTTGGGCCAGCTTGGGATCCTCTTGGTAGAACTGTCGCTCGATCTCTTCGAGGATGCGCTGTTCTCGCTCGTTGAGCGGCATGCGTTCCGTTCCTTCACCCAGGGGCGTCGCTGAGTCAGTATACCGCCGCCCGCAGCTACAGACCCTGGCTTCTCTCGGGCCGGGAGGAGTCCGTCACCCCGGGTTCGCCAGGGGAGACGAGCCGTGCCGGGAGCACCGCACCGTCCCCGAAACGGTCCCTGATCTCGTCGATCACGGCAGCGGCTGCCGCCCGGCTCGGCGCATCCAGCAGCAACTGCGCAGGTTGGTCACGGCTGACGAGACCGGACACGCCGACGCCGAGCAGCCGGACACCTCGGCCCTCCCTCCCCACCCGCTGCCAGAGCCCGCGAACGGCGGGGAGGAGGTCGTCGGCGCCTCCGATGGGACGTGCCAGGGTCGTCGACCGGCTGATGGTCGTAAGGTCGGCGAATCGCACCTTGAGGGTCACGGTGCGCCCCCGATGGCCCGACCGTCGCAGCCGGGAGGTGAGGCGGTCGCAGAGGGCGACGAGCGCCGCGTCGACGGCGCCATCGGCGGCGAGGTCCCGCTCGTACGTCTCCTCGACCGACACCGACTTGGTCTCACGATCCACCGAGACCGGCCGGTCGTCGATCCCGTGTGCCAGGGCGCCGAGATGGGCGCCCATGGCGGCGCCGACCCGCCGCTCCAGCGTCGTGGCGTCGAGCGCGGCGAGATCTCCGATGGTGACCACGCCGAGGCCCTCGAGAGACGCATGGGTCGCCTCCCCGACGCCCCAGAGCCTCCGCACCGGCAAGGGGTGGAGGTAGTCGAGCTCCTCCCCTGCGGGAATCTTCAGCCAGCCGTCAGGTTTGGCATCCTCGGAGGCCATCTTGGCGATGAACTTGGTACGAGCGATCCCCACCGACGCCGGGAGGTCGAGCTCGCTGCGGACCCGCTGCCGCACTGCGATCGCCACCGCCTCGGGGCTCTCGTGGTGGCGCCACAGCCCACTCACATCGAGGAACGCCTCGTCGACCGACAGGGGCTCGATGTACGGCGTGAAGGACTCGAGCACCTCGAACACTCGCGCGGAGATCTCGCCGTACCTCCCGTGGCGGGGTGCCACGAACTCGCCCCGCGGGCAGCGACGACGCGCCTCGACCATCGGCATCGCCGAGCGGACGCCATGGCGACGAGCCTCGTAGCTGGCGGAGGCCACGACCCCGCGGGCTCCGAGACCTCCAACGATCACCGGCCGGCCCCGCAGCCGGGCGTCGTCGAGCCGCTCGACCTCGACGAAGAACGCATCCATGTCCACGTGCAGGATGGGCTCGGCGAAACGCTCCACGCCGCCACGGTACCGCCCGCCCCGCACGATCTCATACACTGACCGTATGCCCACGGAAGCCACCCCGTCCGCCCTCCACCTCGTCCGCCACGGCGAGGTGGAGAACCCCGACCACGTCGTGTATGCGGCTCGCTCCGGGTTCGGGCTGAGCGAGCTCGGCTGGCGCCAAGCCGAAGCCGCCGCCGACCACCTCGCCGGGCTCGACGTCGTGGCGATCGTCGCATCCCCGCTCCAGCGCGCCGTGGAGACCGCCGCCGCCATCGCCTCGCCGCATCACGTGGCGGTGCACACCGACGCCAGGCTCCGGGAGTGGGAGCTCGGCGATCGGTGGGCGGGCAGACCGTGGGAGGTGCTGCCCGCCGAGTTCCCCGGCGAGCTCGAGGCGTACCTGGCCGACCCCACCAACCTCCCGTTCTCGAGCGAGTCGCTCGCCGACGTCGCGGCACGGATGGCCGAGGCGGCCGAGGCGGCGTGGAGCTCGCGCCCCCGGCCCGGCCACGTGGTGCTCGTCGGCCACCAGGATCCCATCGAGGCAGGGCGCAGGGAGTTGTGCGGGAGCGGGCTCGAGGACTTCCACGCCGCCAAGCCGGGCCACGCCGGCATCGTGACGCTGGTCCCCGACGGCGACGGCTGGCAGGAGCTGGACGTGTGGACGCCGGACACCGGCTGACGGCGGCGCTTGCGTTGCGGGGTGCCGGTCCCCCTAGACTGCCCCGGCCCGACCGAGGAGGACTGTGCGGGGGCGCATCGTGATGGCGTTGACGGCGACGGCGCTCGTCGCCGCGGGCTGCGGCAGCGGCCCCTCGGCGTCTGCCATCGAGCAGAACCGCACCCCCCAGACGACAACGACGACCGAGGCGCCTCCGGAGGGCGTGGTCATCGTCAGGATCACGAACGGCGCCTTCCGCCCATCGAACCTCAAGGTCGATTGCACGGTCGACTCGGTCGTCGAATGGCGGCAGGAGGACACCTCCGATCGCGAATACGTGCTCGAAGCCCGCGGCGGCGAGTTCATCAGCCCTCCGCTCAAGACGGGCGACACCTTCGAGTTCCCGGTGTGCGACTTCGAGCCCGGCATCTTCCGCTACTTCGCCTCCATCGGTCGCACCCGGATCCCCGGGTCCATCGACACACGACCCGAGCAGTAACCCACCGACGGCGCCGCAGCAGCCGGCGTCCTCGATAATGGACGTCCATGGTGTTGATCCCTTCGCTCGTCGCTGCGCTGACGGCCATCGCCGGGGCCGCGGCGGCCGTCCATCTCGTCCTGCGTCCTGATCCCTTCTCGGGTCCGTCGGCGGCCGTGATCGCCGTCGGCATCGCCGTGTACACGGTGATCGCGGTCACCGGGGTCTCGCTGGTGAGGGGACGGTGGGCCCGGCGGCTGGCGATCGTCGTCGTCGTGCTCGACCTGGCCGTCGTCGCCGTCGGGGAGCTGGATCTGTTCGGGTGGATCACCATCGTCGCCGCCCTCGGCGCGCTCGGGGGCCTGCTCGGTCGCTGGCTCGACGGGTGGTTTCGGCTCCGCCCATCCGCAACCGGGCCAGATCCACTCGCCGTGGTGCTCCTCCTCGGCCTCGGTGCGCTGGCTCCGGCGGTCGGCCTGGCATCGCCCGACCGGCTCACGACGGCCCACGGCATCCTCGGCGCCGCGGGCCTGCTGCTCGCCTGGGCGTACAGCAAGGCGCAGGTCTGGAGCCTGTGGGCGGCGAGAATCGTGCTCCCGGTCGTCGCGCTGCCCGCCGTGCTGGCCTCTCCCTGGCCTGGCGCCCTCGCCCTCGCTGTGGGCACCGCTGCGCTCGTGTGGCTCGCATGGTCGCGAGAGGCGCTGCTCGCCGTCCAGCCCCTCATGGCGACGCTTCCCGGACCCCGCTACGGCACGGCCCGCCCGGAGGAGAGTGAGGCACCGTGACGCCGCTCCGTAGCGCTGCGCTCCTCNNACGGTGGCGCTCACCGTCGCCGCCGGCACCGGGGCCGGGGCGCTCGTCGGGCAGGGCATCGTCCGCGCCCTGTGCCTTCCAGGATCGTGCCCGGCCTTCGAGGCGACGGCGGCGGTGCTCACCGGGCTCGGTGCGCTGGTCGGGGTGGGGCTGGTGGTGGCGCTCGTCACCCGCTCGTTCGACGAGTACCACGAGGCGATCGCCGCCAACCGTCCACCGCCGACGCCCGGCTGCGAGACCGGCGACGACGCACGGTGAGCCGGGAGCCCGACTCGGGGATGCGGACCGTCGCCACGCTCGGCCTGGCCGTGTCCGGCCCCGTGACGCTGCTGAGTGGCCTCGTCACCTTCGCCACCATTCCTCGCGGTGTGCCGCCGGCGATCGCCTCGATCTTCGTCGTGGCCCTCGCCGCCACCGTCTTGTCGCTCGCCCTGTACCTCACGGACGATCTGCGCCGGCGCTGACCGCACGGCGGCCGCGCCGACGCGGACGTCCGCGGGTTCAGACGCGAGAGAAGATNNACGATGCCGTCGCGGATGGCGAGGATGCACACGATCGACTCGAGGGCCCCCGCCCCGCCGAGGAGATGGCCCGTCATCGACTTGGTCGACGACACCGGAACCCGATACGCGGCGTCGCCGAAGACGGTCTTGATGGCCGCGGTCTCCGTAGCGTCGTTCGCCTCGGTCGAGGTTCCGTGGGCGTTGATGTAGTCGATGTCCTCGGGACCGAGTCCGGCGTCGCGCAGCGCATGCGCCATCGCACGGGCGGCGCCTCCGCCACCCGGCCGCGGCAACGTGATGTGGAAGCCGTCCGCCGACATCCCGTAGCCCTGGACCTCGGCGTAGATCTGCGCTCCCCGCTCGACGGCGTGTTCGTAGTCCTCCAGGATCAGCGCCGCCGCTCCCTCGCCCATCACGAAGCCGTCACGGTCGGCGTCGAAGGGCCGGCTGGCGCCTTGCGGATCGTCGTTGCGCCGCGAGATGGCACGGGCCGAGGCGAACCCGGCGAGGGCAAACTCGCAGATACCGGCCTCGGTGCCCCCGGCGACCATCACGTCGGCGTCGCCACGCCGGATGATCTCCGCGGCGTCGCCGATCGCATTCGCCGACGCGGCGCATGCCGTCACCGTGCAGGTGTTCGGCCCGTACAGGTGGAAGTCGATCGACACCAGACCGGCGGCCATGTTCGAGATGATCTTCGTGATGGCGAGCGGCGACACGCGGTCGGGGCCGCGCTGGCGCAGCACGTCGATCTCCTCCTGCGTCGTGATCAGCCCACCGATGCCGCAGCCGACGACCACGCCGGCGCGTTCCGCTTCGGGGGCGTCCTCCTCGTAGGAGATCCCGGCGTCGGTGAGCGCCTGCTGCGTCGCCGCCCAGAAGAACTGCGCGCTGCGGTCCATCCGGCGCCACGCCTTGCGGGGCATGTAGGCGTCGGGGTCGAAGTCGGTGACCTCCGCGGCGATCTGCGTGCTGAAGTTGGTCGGATCGAACGCCGTGATGCGGCCGACGCCCGATACGCCGGCGACGGCCTTCTTCCAGAAGTCGTCGACGCCGAGACCCAGCGGGTTGACGGTGCCGAGACCGGTGACGACGACACGACGACGGGACATCGAAGCAACCACCGATCGGGTCAGGCGTTGACCTTGGCGGCGACGACCGCGACGGCCTCGCCGACCGTCGTGATCTTCTCGGCCTCGTCGTCGGGGATCTTGACGTCGAAATTGTCCTCGAGCGCCATGAGCAGCTCGACCACACCAAGGGAGTCCACCTCGAGGTCTTCCTCGAACTTGGCCTCCATCGTGATGTTGTCGCGCTCCAAGCCGAGCTCGTCGACGAGGAGATCGACGAGCTTCGTCTCGATCTCGGAACGGTCCATTGGCGACGCCTCCTTGGCGCTAGGGGGGTTCACAACGACATCCCACCGTCGACGACGATGGTCTGTCCCGTGATGTACGACGCATCGTCCGAGGCAAGATAGCCGACGGCCGATGCGATCTCCTCCGGACGGCCGGGCCGGCCGAGAGCGATCCTGTCTTGCATGGCGGCAACAGCGTCGGCGCTGAGATCCGCCGTGAGGTCCGTGACGATGTAGCCGGGCGCAACGACGTTCACCGTGATGTTGCGGGAGCCGACCTCCTTCGCCAGCGACATGGCGAAGCCGACGACGCCCGCTTTGCTGGCGGCGTAGTTCGTCTGCCCGGGATTACCCCGCAGCCCGGCCACGGAACCGACGATGATGATGCGTCCCCAGCGCGCCCTCAGCATCCCCCGCAACGCCGCCTTCGCACAGAGAAACTGCGACGTGAGGTTCGTTGCGATGACCTCGTCCCATTCCTCGCGTGACATTCGGAGCAGCAGGTCGTCTCGGGTGATCCCGGCGTTGGCGACGAGCACCTCCACGGGACCGGCCTCGGAAGCGACCGTCTCGAACATCGTGGTCACGTCCTCGGCATCGGCGACGTTNNGAGCCTCCGGTGACGAGGGCGACCCTGCTCACGCCAGCCCCCGCCGCCTGCGCCGCTCGTCCTGACGCTGCAGCAGCAGATCGAGGCCGGTGAAGCTCGTCGCCGGGAGCCGGGCATCGCTCGTCCCGAGGGGTGTCACCCTGTCACCGAACCGGAGGCAGGCCGCCCCCCAGGTCAGGCCACCGCCGAAGGCGACGAAGACGATGACGGCACCGGGGCGGATGAGCTCCGACTCGAGCGCCTCCGTGAGTGCGATCGGAATGCTCGCGGCGGAGGTGTTGCCGTAGCCCGTGATGTTGACGAACACCTTCTCCGGCGGCAGCTTCATCCGGCGCGCCGTCGCATCGATGATCCGGGTGTTGGCCTGGTGTGGGATGAGGATGTCGACGTCCTCGAGCGACAGGCCCGCTTCGGCGACCGCCCGAGTCGCCGCCTCCCCCATCTGCGTGACGGCGTTGCGGAACACCTCCTGGCCGTCCATGTACAAGCTGAACTGCTCGGCCACGTTGCCGATCTCCTCGGTGCCGAAGCCGGTGACGGTGAGGATGCCGGCCAGCCCGCCATCGGTTCCGAGGTTGAGGGCGAGGACGCCGTCCCCGTCGCCGGCCGGCTCGAGCACGACGGCGCCTGCGCCGTCGCCGAACAGCACGGCGGTGCTGCGGTCCTCGATGTCGAGCAGCGTCGAGAGCTTCTCGGCGCCGATGAGCAGCACTCTGCGGGCGGCTCCGGTGGCGATCATCCCGTTGGCGAGGCTCAGCCCGTACACGAACCCGCTGCATGCGGCGTTGACGTCGAGGCACGCGGCGTTGGTGACGCCGAGCTTCGCCTGCACCAGGCTCGCCGCCGAGGGGATGATGCGGTCTGGGGTGCAGGTGGCGAGGATGAGGAGGTCGATGTCCTCGGGCTCGAGACCCGCCGTGGCGATGGCGTGACGCCCGGCGACGGTGGCCATGTCCGACGTCTCGGTGTGGGTGATGCGACGCTCTTTGATGCCGGTGCGGGTCGTGATCCACTCGTCATTCGTGTCCATCACGGCTTCGAGGTCTTCGTTGGTGAGCACGGCGGGCGGCGTGCATTTGCCCCAGCCGGTGATGGTGGCGCGACGCATTGGTCTCCCTTCCTCGCCGATCATTGTACGGCCGAGGCCACATCGGACACGTCGTCGAGCGTGGCGACGACGTGGACGGTCGCCTCGGGAACGGTGCGTTTGGCGAGGCCGGCCGTGACGTCGCCCGGGCCGACGTGGACGAACGTGTCGATCCCGGCTGCCGCCATGGCGGCGAGGCTCTCGGCGAAGCGCACCGGACTGGTCAATTGGCGGTGGAGGGCATCGGCGGGGTTCACCACGGGTGCCGCATCGGCGTTGCCCCACACGGGGAACCCCGGCGCGGAGAAATCGGCCTCCTTCAACGACACCATCAGATCATCCGATGCCGGAGCCATGAGCGGCGTGTGGAACGCGCCCGACACCTTGAGGGGCACGACCCGCCGGATCCCGAACGTACGGGCGTTGACACCCGCCCACTCGATGTCCGTCGCGTCGCCTGCGATGACGACCTGTCCGGGAGCGTTCAGGTTGGCCACCCACAGCGCTCCGCCCTCTGCGCGCCGCGTAGCCGTGAGTTCCTCGGCCGACGCCGCATCCGCCCCGAGGAGCGCGGCCATCCCAGAGTCCGTTGCCGCGGCCGCTCTCGCCATCGCCTCACCCCTCGCCGCAACGAGGCGCAATCCGGTGGCGAAGTCGAGCGCTCCGGCGGCGGCGAGCGCCGTGTACTCGCCCAGCGAGTGCCCGGCGGCGGCGGTGGGCGACGGTGCCGCCTCGCGCAGTGCTGCCCACAGTGCATACGCCACGGCGTAGAGGGCCGGCTGCGCCCGATCGGTACGGGTCAACTCCTCCTCGGGCCCGACCGCGCAGATGTCGCGCAGCGACCACCCGAGGATGTCGTCTGCGACGTCGACGAGCAGGTCGGGACGGGCCGCAAAGACGTCTGCGCCCATCCCCACGGACTGGCTCCCCTGTCCGGGGAACAACACGGCGTACGGCATGTGGGGAATCAGACCTCCGTGGTCGGCGACGGGTTACGAACGGATCGAGGTCAGAGCTTGTCGAGCGTCCGTCGAATCCCGCGGATCGCCTGCTGGGTGCGGTGCTCGTTCTCCACGAGGGCGAAGCGCACGTGGCCCTCGCCGCTCGGGCCGAAGCCGATGCCGGGGCTCACCGCCACCCGCGCCTCCCTGATGAGGTGCACGGCGAAGTCGAGCGAGCCCATCTCGCTGTACGGTCCGGGGATCTCCGCCCACACGAACATCGTGCCCTGCGGCTTGGGCACCTTCCACCCGGCGCGGTTGAGCCCGTCGACCAGTACGTCGCGCCGCGCCTTGTACACGGCGTTGACGTGCTCGATGTGGTCGTCACCCTCGTTGAGGGCGAGGATGGCGGCGATCTGGATCGGCTGGAACGTGCCGTAGTCGAGGTATGACTTGAGCTGGGCGAGCGCCGAGACCATCTCGGCGTTGCCGACGACGAAGCCGACCCTCCATCCCGCCATGGAATGGCTCTTCGACAGGCTGTAGATCTCGACCCCGACCTCCTTGGCCCCGGGCACCTGGAGCAACGACGGCGGGCTGTAGCCGTCGAACGTGATGTCGGCGTAGGCGAAGTCGTGGACGAGCATCACCTCGTGCTCATGCGCAAACGCCACGAGCTTCTCGAAGAAGGCGAGATCGACGCACTTGGTCGTCGGGTTGTGCGGGAACGACGTCACGATCACGCGGGGCCGGGGCCACGAATCGAGGAAGGCCTCCTCGAGGTGGTCGAAGAAGTCCGACGCAAGGGCGATGGGTACTCTCCGCACCTCGGCGCCTGCGAGCGCCGCCGCATAGATGTGGATGGGGTACGACGGCTCCGGGACGAGGGCGACGTCGCCGGGCTGGACGAGCGTCCACATGAGGTGGGAGAGCCCTTCCTTCGCCCCGATCGTGTTGATCACCTCACGCTCCGGGTCGAGCTCGACCCCGAAGCGGCGCAGGTAGCGGTCGGCGACCGCCTTGCGCAGGTTGGGCAGACCGCGAGACGCCGAGTAGCGGTGGTTGCGCGGGGCACGGGCCGCCTCGACCAGCTTGTCGACGACGAAGGGCGCCGTCGGGAGGTCGGGATTCCCGAAGCCGAGATCGACGACGTCCTCCCCGGCGCGCCGCGCCTCGAGCTTGAGCTGGTTCACCTGGGCGAAGACGTACGGGGGGAGATTGGTGATCCGCCTGAACTCCATGCGATCACGGTAGTGGCGATCGGGGCAGACGAGGGGCATATGTGCAGAGAGACGACAGATGCCAGA
>DKBA01000280.1 GCA_002450985.1 Acidimicrobiia bacterium UBA6912 | reverse complement strand
TGGGCCCGACGGAGTCGGGCGACGGTCCCGAACGCAGTGAGGGGGTCTAGATTGATTTTGGAGGGTCTGCCGCCCTTCCTAATCTCCCGCACCGGAGAGGAGCGATAGCCCACATGACGCTGGCCGACTATCTGCCGATCGCGCTGATGCTGATCCTCGGCGTTGGCTTTGCCGCCGTGATGATGCTGGCCTCGTGGCGGCTGGGCCCCAACCGGCCGACCCCCGAGAAGCTCGCTCCCTACGAGTGCGGCATCGTGCCCCTCCAGGAGCCCGTGGAGCGCTTCCCCGTCAAGTTCTACATCGTGGCGATGCTCTTCGTCATCTTCGACGTCGAGCTGATCTTCCTGTTCGCATGGGCGGTCCGATTCGACCAGTTCGGCTGGGCGGGCATCGGGGCGATGGCCATCTTCGTGGCGCTCCTGATCGAGACCCTCGTCTACGTGTGGAAACGCGGCGCCCTCGACTGGAACGTCGCCTCCCGGGAGCGCTACCGGCGGGTCGTCGCCCCCGACGCCGAGGTGGCCCCCAGGGAAGCGGCCTGATGGCGGGCCAGACCCAGCCTCCCGGCTTCCTGCTCACCACCCTGGAGAAGGGGGTCAACTGGGCGCGTACCCGTTCGATGTGGCCGGCGTCGTTCGGTCTCGCNNTGCGCCATCGAGATGATGGCGACGGGCGCCGCCCACTACGACCTCGCCCGGTTCGGGATGGAGGTGTTTCGGGCGTCGCCGCGCCAAGCCGATCTGATGATCGTGGCGGGGCGCGTATCGCAGAAGATGGCGCCGGTGCTCCGCCAGGTGTACGACCAGATGACCGAACCCAAGTGGGTGATCTCGATGGGTGCCTGCGCCTCGACGGGTGGGATGTTCAACAACTACGCCTTGGTGCAGGGGGTCGACCAGGTGGTTCCCGTCGACATCTACGTTCCGGGATGTCCTCCGGGCCCACAGTCCCTCATGCACGGGATCCTCACGCTGCAGGAGATGATCATGAGCGGCGAGATCCGTCGCGAGTCCGGCTACACGAAGAGCGCGTAGGACCAGTGACCGACCACGACACCGACACGAGCGAAGCCGCGGTCCCGCCCGCCCCTCGTTTCCCCGTTCCCGAGGATCCGGTGCTCGCCGGCCTCGCTGGTGCGTTCCCGTCTGTCGCCTTCACGTCGTTCGCCCCGCCGGCCGGCCCGGTCCAGGACGTCGCCCACGTGCCGGCAGACGTGTACGTCGAGTTCGTTGCCGCCGCCCGCACCGCCGGGTACGACGCCTTCATCGACCTGTGCGGCGTGGACTACCTGCGGAGGCGGCCCCGATTCGAGGTCGTCGTGACCCTCCTGTCGCACACGTTGCGGAAGCGGCTTCGCATCCGCGTCGGCGTCTCCGGGATCGATCCCGTGGTGCCCACCATCACGCCGGTGTTCCCCGGCGCCAACTTCTACGAGCGCGAGACGTTCGACATGTTCGGGATCCGCTTCCACGACCACCCGGACCTGACCCGTATCCTCATGCCAGACGACTGGGAGGGCTACCCGCTGCGCAAGGACTACTCGGTGGGCTCGGTGCCCGTCCAGTTCAAGGGAGCGCACAAAGTCTCATGAGTGACACCCCCAACGTCGTCACCGGCGATCTCGAAGCCCCCACCGTCGAAGCACCACCCGAGGACGTCGCCGCACGGTCCGAGCCCGACACGGCGGTGTCGCGCCGCCGACTCCACGACATCTGGGTCGCCGGCACCGAGGAGCCGGAGTGGGTGCGCCGGGCCACCGACGAGGGAGCCCAGGAGTTGCTCCCCGACACCGAGGAGCCGGCACTCGCCATCCAGCGCGGCGTGCTCGTCACCGACGACTACACCACCGACGACATCGCCGACGAGGAAGAGCGGCAGATCATCAACATGGGGCCGCAGCACCCGTCGACACACGGGGTGCTCCGCCTCCAGCTCGAGCTCGAGGGCGAGACCATCCGTCGCGTGAAGCCGATCATCGGCTACCTGCACACCGGCATGGAGAAGACCGCAGAGACGCTGACGTGGCTGCAGGGACCGACCAACGTCACTCGGATGGACTACCTCTCGCCGTTCCACAATGAGCTGGCCTACTCGCTGGCCGTCGAGCAACTGCTCGGCGTCGACATCCCGCCGCGCGCCCAGGCGATCCGGGTGCTCATGACCGAGCTCAACCGGGTATCCAGCCACCTGCTGTTCCTCGCCACCCAGGGCATGGACATCGGTGCGGTCTCGATGATGATCTACGGATGGCGGGAGCGGGAGATCTGCCTCAGGTTCTTCGAGAAGGTCACCGGGCTGCGGATGAATCACAACTACATCCGCCCCGGGGGCGTCGCCGCCGACCTGCCCGACGGCTGGGAGGACGACGTCGAGGAGCTGCTCGAGATCGTGCCTGCGGGCGTGGGCGAGTATCGGGAGCTGCTCGACGAGAACCCGATCTTCCTCGACCGCACCCAAGGCGTCGGCATCATCACGCCCGAGGAGTGCAAGGCCTACGGAGTCACCGGNNTACAGCGGCATCGACCAGTACGAGTTCGACGTTCCGCTCGGCAAGCACGGGGACGTGTTCGACCGCTACATGGTGCGGGTGCTCGAGATCTACGAGTCGCTGCGTATCGCCCGTCAGGCGATGGAGACCATGCCGGCGGGCGACTACCGCACCGACGATCGCAAGGTCACCCCGCCGCCGCGCAAGCGGATCGACGAATCGATGGAAGCCCTGATCCACCACTTCAAGATCTTCACCGAAGGTTTCAAGGTGCCGGCGGGCGAGGTCTACCAAGCCGTCGAGTCGGCGCGAGGAGAGCTCGGCGTCTACATCGTCTCCGAGGGCGGGGCCAAGCCGTGGCGGGTCCACGTGCGAGCGCCGTCATTCGCCCACGTCCAGGCACTGCCGGTCATGATGACCGACTCACTCGTCGCCGACACGATCGCAACGCTGGCGTCCACCGACCCGGTGCTGGGGGACGTCGACCGATGACGTCGCGGACCGTCGACAAGATCGTGCC
Organism: Acidimicrobiia bacterium UBA6912; assembly: GCA_002450985.1. Classification (GTDB taxonomy): domain Bacteria; phylum Actinomycetota; class Acidimicrobiia; order Spongiisociales; family UBA5794; genus UBA6912. The sequence goes on along the minus strand of DKBA01000280.1, from coordinate 2,239 downwards.
CGGGTGGAGTGCGCCGAACCGCGAGCGCGCCGCCCGGATGCTCGGCACCTATCCCGAGAGGCGCAGTGCCGTGATGCCGCTGCTCTACCTGGCGTCGATGGAGCACGGCCACGTCACCGACGAAGCGATGCGCGAGGTCGCCGAGCTGACCGGGCTGACCGCCGCCCAGGTGCAGTCGGTGGCCAGCTTCTACACGATGTACAAGCGTGACGGCGTCGGCACCTATCTGGTGTCGGTGTGCACGTCGATCTCGTGCTTCTTGCTCGGCGCAGACGAGGTGCTCGAGGCAGTGGAGGACGCCACCGGCGCCCACGACGGTGAGACGTCGACCGACCGGCTGTTCACCGTGGAGCACGTCGAGTGCCTCGGCGCCTGCGGCGGGGCCCCTGCGGTCCAGGTCAACTACGAGCTGATCGAGGGCGTCGAGCCCGACAAGGCCGTCGGTCTGTGCAACTGGCTCCGCACCGGCCGCCCGTCGGTGGTGCTCGGCGACGAGATGCAGAGCCTGTTCGGTGGCCAGCGGTCGTTCGACTGGGGCCCCGCAGAGCACGAGGGCGCGGTGGCGCCGGTGCCGGCGTTCGGGCCGTACGGATCCGCAGGGAGTGAGTCGTGATGACTGGTATCCCGTATCCCGTATCCCGTATCCCGTATTCGGGATCCCGTTCGGTCTCCGGTCGGGGTACGGGCTACGGGCTACGGGCTACGGGCAGGGAGGAGCGCCCATGACCTCTCCCCTCATCCTCACCGCCCGCATGTCCGAGCATCGGGAGGACTCGCACACGATCTCGCGGTACGAGGCGACCGGGGGGTACGAGGCGCTGCGGAAGGGTCTCGGCATGGAGGCCGCGGACGTGGCGGCGACGGTGAAGGCGTCCAACATCCGGGGGAGGGGCGGCGCCGGGTTCCCGACCGGCGTGAAGTGGGGCTTTCTCCCTGCGGCGACGCGGCCCCGCTATCTCGTCATCAACGCCGACGAGTCCGAGCCGGGGACCTTCAAGGACCGCCAGCTCCTCGAGCGCGACCCCCACCAGCTCGTCGAAGGCGTCATCCTCTCCGCCTACGCCCTCGACGTGCACCACGCCTTCATCTACGTGCGGGGCGAGTACCCCCGTCCCGCCCGCAGGGTGCAGCGCGCCGTCGACGAGGCCTACGAGAAGGGGTACCTCGGCACCGACATCCTCGGATCAGGCTTCGACCTCGACATCACCGTCCATCTCGGCGCCGGCGCCTACATCTGNNACCATCGTCAACAACGTCGAGACGATCTCCAACGTGCCGTGGATGCTGATGAACGGCGGCGATGCGTACGCCCAGATCGGTCCCGAGACCTCCGCCGGCACCAGGCTCTTCTCCCTGTCCGGCCACGTGGTGCGTCCCGGCAACTACGAGATCGTGATGGGCATGACGTGGCGAGAGTTCATCTACGACATCGGAGGCGGGATCCGCAACGACCGCGACCTCAAGTGCTGGATCCCGGGCGGCGCTTCTGCACCGTGGTTCGTTCCCGCCGAGCACCTCGACCTCCCCGTCACGATCGACGACACCGGCAAGCATGGGTCGATGCTCGGCTCGGGCGCCGTGGTCGTGATGGACGACACCACGAACGTCGTCGCCGCCGCCCACCGAGTCGTCAAGTTCTTCGCCCACGAGTCGTGTGGGCAGTGCACGCCGTGCCGCGAGGGCTGCGATTGGCTGGAGCGCATCCTGTGGCGCATCCTCAACGGCGCGGGCAGGCCCTCCGACATCGGCCTCCTGCTCGACGTGTGTGACAACATCAGCCCCGGTTTGCGGTGGCCGCCCGCTCAGACGACGATCTGCCCGCTCGGGCCGTCCGCTGTGTCGCCGATCCGGTCGATCCTGACCCACTTCCGCGACGAGGTCGAGGCGATGATCCCGCCAGAACAGGTCATGACGACGCGGGAAGGGGCCACCGTTGGCTGAGCGCCCGAGGAAGGTGAAGATCACCGTCGACGGTGAGGTGCGCGAGGTGCCCGCCGGCGAGCTGCTCATCAAGGCCGCCGAGGACACCGGCACGTACATCCCTCGCTTCTGCTGGCATCCGCGAATGAAGCCGGTCGGCATGTGCCGCATGTGCCTGGTCGAGGTGGAGACTCCGCGCGGCAAGGTGCTCACCACGTCGTGCACCATGCCGGTCAACGAGGGCATGGTGGTGGACACGACGTCGGATGTCGTGACCAAGGCGCAGGAGGGCATCCTCGAGTTCCTGCTCATCAACCAC
>DKBA01000210.1 GCA_002450985.1 Acidimicrobiia bacterium UBA6912 | reverse complement strand
GGTGCTGGATCACGCGCTGCGCCACCTGGCGTGGCTCGTCGAGGACGACGCCGGGGTGGCCGCGGCGCTCGGTGGGCTGTGGGACGATGTGCTCGCCGGCTTCACCCCGGAGCCGTTTCGTCAACTGGGAGGAGGGGCTCGTGGCGCATGACGGCCGCGACGTGACCATCCGGTGCGCCTGCGGCTGGGTGGCTTCCGGTCCCCGATCCGAGGTCGTCGCCGCAACCCGAGAGCACGGCCGTCGCATCCACAACATGGAGGCGAGCGACGACGAGATCATGGCGATGGCCACTCCCCGCAACGGCGACGGGCAACCACGCGGATGACGGCACCCCACCGTCCCCGGACGTCGACCGAGCGTCTCGCCGTCCGGCGCGTGGAGGATGGCGACGTGCGTCCGGGGCGCGACGAGGTCGTCGTCGAGGAGCCGATGGAGATCCGGGCCGGGCCTGCCGGTGCTCCCGACGAGGGGCTCACGGCGCTCGCCGTCGTGATGCGCACCCCCGGCAACGATTTCGAGCTCGCCGCCGGCTTCGCCGTCACCGAGGGCATCGTGGCCGAGCCGTCAGACATCCGCAGCGTGGCCTACTGCGGTCTGCCGCCGGAGGAGCAGGAGTACAACGTGGTGACCGTGCGCATCTCCGGCGAGGTCGACCTCGACCGCCACCGTCGCACGATGTTCACGACATCGAGCTGCGGCGTGTGCGGGAAGGCGTCGATCGATGCCGTCGAGGTCGCCTGTCCCCACGTGCCGGCCGCGGCGCCGGTCGCCGCCTCCCTCATCGCCGATCTGCCCGCCCGCCTCCGGGAACGCCAGACGCTGTTCGAGCAGACGGGCGGCCTGCACGCCGCCGGTCTCTTCACGACGACGGGGAGACTCCGCGTGGTGCGGGAGGATGTCGGGCGTCACAACGCCGTCGACAAGGTCGTCGGGTGGGCCGTGCAGCAAGGCGCGCTGCCGCTCGACGACCACCTGCTCGTCGTGTCGGGCCGGGCCAGCTTCGAGATCATCCAGAAGGCGGCGATCGCCGGGATCGCGATCGTCGTCGCCGTCTCCGCACCTTCGTCGCTCGCCGTCACCGCGGCCGAGCGTCTCGGGGTGACCGTCGTCGGCTTCGCCCGACGCGGCCGGTTCAACGTCTACTCCCGACCCGACCGCATCACGACGTCCCCTTCGTAGCCTGCGGCGGGTGGTTTCGGGGCGGTAGCGTTGACGGGATGCGCTACCTCGACGCCGCCGCCGTGCGGGCGGTGCTCACCATGCCCTCGGCGATCGCCGCGATGCGGACGGCGTTCGGGCCGGATCGGGAGGTGCCGCAGCGAACCCTCGTCGGTCCCTCGCTGTTCATGCCCGGTCGCGCCGGCTCGTACACGGGGGTGAAGGTCGTCTCCGTCGTTCCCGGGAACCCCGTTGGAGTCGTTGCCGTGTTCGGCCCAGACGGGACTCCGCTCGGAATGGTCGACGGTGCCACGCTCACGGCCATTCGCACCGGGGCGGGTTGCGGGCTCATGACCGATCTGCTCGCACCGCGGGACGTCCACGTGATGGCGATGCTGGGGGCCGGGGCGATGGCGGCCGATCAGGTGGCCGCAGTGCGCGCCGTGCGGCCCATCCGCGAGGTGCTCGTGTGGAGCCGCACCGCAGCCCGGGCCGAGGCGCTCGCCGCCGCCGTCGGCGGGACCGTGGTGGCCGACGCGAACGAGGCCGTCGCTGCCGCCGACGTCGTCACCACGGCGACACCGGCGCACGCCCCGCTGTTCGACGCCTCCGCGGTCCGCGGCAGAACGCACCTCAACGCCGTCGGGGCGTACACGCCCGAGATGGCCGAGTTGCCCGCCGACCTGTTGCGTCGCGCGTTCGTCGTCGTCGACGATCGGGAGGCGGCCGCCGTCGAGGCCGGCGACCTCCTCCAGGCGGCCCGCCGTCCCGACGCCTCCGCCGACGACGTGCTTGCCGGTCTCCGTCCCGGCCCAGACCGCGAGGTGACGGTGTTCAAGTCGGTGGGCATCGCCCCACAAGACGTGGCCGCCGCGGTCGCCGCCCTCGACGCGGCCACCGAGCAGGGCGTGGGCGTAGAGCTCGCCGGCTGACCCAAATCCCGTCGGCAGGCGCCGTCGTCACCGTCGCTTCTGGAGGCGATCGCCTGAGGAGGGTGGCATGGTCGATTGCCCGATCCCACAGGTGGCGGGTCGCCTCCGCGTCGGGTACGGTACGAGTCGCGAGATCGAGGCAAAGGAGTCGCTGTGGCGGATGTGGAATTCCGGCATGTAGAGAAGTCGTACCCGAACGGCTTCAAGGCGGTGACGGATCTCAACCTTGAGATCGAGGAGGGCGAGTTCCTCGTGATGGTCGGTCCTTCCGGCTGCGGGAAGTCCACGACCCTGCGGATGATCGCCGGTCTCGAGGACATCACCGGTGGCGAGCTCTACATCGGCGACCGCGTGGTCAACGACGTGCCGCCCAAGGATCGCGACATCGCGATGGTGTTCCAGNNACCCACGACCAGGTGGAGGCCATGACGATGGCCGACCGGGTGGCGGTCATCAACCGCGGCATCCTCCAGCAGGTCGACACGCCACAGAAGCTCTACGACGAGCCGGACAACCTGTTCGTTGCGGCTTTCATCGGTTCGCCGTCGATGAACCTCATGGAGGGTCAGCTGGACCGGGACGGCGACAATTACCTCATGCGGTTGGGTTCGCAGAGCATCGCTCTGCCCCATGAGTCCGTTGCCAAACATCCTCAGCTCGCCGACTACGTCGGGCGCAAGGTGACCATCGGCATCCGTCCCGAGGAGTTCGAGGACGCCGCGGTCCAGCCGGATTTCCCGGCGTCCCAGCGGATTCGGGCCGAGGTGAACAACGTGGAGGCTCTCGGGTTCGAGAAGATCGCGTACTTCGACCTCGACGCGGTTCCCGTGTTCTCGGAGGACGCCCTCGACCTCGGCGAGGACGAGGACGTGCTTCCCCAGGATGTCACCCGCATTTCCGCCCGTTTCAGCCCGGCGAGCGGCGTGCGCCCCGGATCCACCGTCGAGGTGAATGTGGACGTCGACAAGGCCCACTACTTCGATCCGGAGTCGGGTCTGGCGATTCGCTGACGCCCACCCGTCCGATCTCGCAGCAGACGCCCCGGCAACGTCCGGGGCGTCTGCGCGTCACGAGGGGGGCGGAGCGGTGCTGTTCCGCACCACCAGGCGGACCGCCGCCTCGCGGTCGATCGGCGCCGCGGCGGCGTCCTCGATGGTGTCGAGCAGCATCGTCGTCGCCCAGCATCCCATGTCGCGTGCCGGCTGGCGGATCGTGGTGAGTCCGAACGCCCCGGCGAGGTCGTGGTCGTCGAACCCCACGATCGACACGTCCTCCGGCACCCTGACGCCCAGCTCCCTCGCCCTCCCGATGGCGCCCATCGCCATCTCGTCGCTCATGCAGAAGACCCCGGTGGGCGGGCTGGGAAGCGCCAGCAGCTCCGTGATCGACGCCGCCCCGCCGTCGATCGCCAGCCCTCCGGAACACTCGAGTGCCGGGTCGTCGGGTAGGCCGGCTCCGGCCAGTGCAGCGTGGTAGCCGGCGGCACGCTCGTCGGGAACCGGGGAGAGGTCGTCGGGGATGGGGTCGCCGGTGATCAAGCCGATCCGCCGGTGTCCCAGCTCGATGAGGTGGCGCACCGCCATCTCCGCACCTCTACGGTTGTCGATCGTCAGTGAGGAGAAGCCCTCGATCCGCTCTCCGACGGTGACGGCAGGCACCCCCGACTGGTGCAGCGACCTCACCTGCTCGGGCCGGGCGAAGAAGTCGACGAGCAGCAGCCCGTCGACCCGGCCGCGGAGCGCGCCGGTGTTGGCCAGGAAGCGGCGCCGGTTGTCCGGGGTGTCGACGGCGTGGATCAACAGGTCGTACCCATCGGCGGCGAGAACGCTCTCGGCGCCGGCCACGACCTGGGCGGCGTACCAGAGGCCGAACAGCGGCGCCACCAGCCCGACGGTCATCGTTCGTCCCGATGCGAGGCGGGACGCCTGCGGGTGCGCCTCGTAGTCGAGCGCCGCAGCGATGCGCAAGATGTGGGCCCGCGTGGCGGGGGCAACGTTGGGCCGGCCCCGCAGCGCCCTGCTGACCGTGGCGACCGACACCCCCGCCTTGCGGGCGACGTCGTCGATGGTGGCGCGCTCCCTCATAGCGCCTCCGCGAGGACGAGGCCGGTCTCGGCCGGCACGCCGATGCGACCGGTCACCGTGCCCGAGGTCGGTGCCCCGGTGCGGCTGGAGAACACCGGGCGCCATCGTCCCTCCGGGAGGTCGAGCATCGCATCGTGCTCGTCGAGGTTGGCGACGACGACGACCGTGCCCCTTCGGCACGCCATGAGCAGCGAGTCGTCGGTGTCCAGCCACTCGACCGGCGCCTGCCACAGATCGGGAAGGGTGCGGCGCACGGTGAGCAGCGCACGATGACGCGTGAGGAACGACGTCGGGTCGTCACGCTGGCCGGCGACGGTCTCGGCGGCACGGCGCGGCGTGGCGCGCATCCACGGCGTGGCGCCGTCGTTGAAGCCGTTCGTCGGACCGCCGTCCCAGGGCATGACGGTGCGGGCCCCGTCGCGGCCTGCGGCTCCCGGGTTGCGGGTGGCGATGGGGTCCGTGAGGTCGTTGGGAGCGATGACACCGTTCTCCAGCCCCAGCTCCTCACCCTGGTACCACACCGGCATCCCACCCAGCGCCACCATGAGCGTCTTGACACACAACACACGGTGGGCGCCGCGTTCGCCTCCCCCGTACCGGGTGGCCGCACGGCTGGTGTCGTGGCTGTCGAGGATCCACGCCGTCGAGTCGGGACCGGCGAGGTGCATCCCGCGGATGCGGTCGCGAAGCTGCATCGGCTGCCAGTCGAGCCACCCGATCTCGAGGTAGAAGACCCGGTGGATGGCGTCGCCGCCGTCGTGGTAGCGAGCGGTACGCACGGGATCGGCCGCGTTCGTCTCGGCGAGGAGCAGCGCACCGTAGGGGGCGACGACGCGGTGCCACCGCCGGTAGACCTCGATGTTCGGGTTCTGGTCGAGGTCGTAGCGGTGCTCGAACCGGTCGAACGCCGCGCGGGGGTCCATGCCGGGCGTGACCGGGGCGAGCTGCGGGTTGTCCCGGAACCACGGGTCCTTGGCGAGGCCGTGGGCGACGTCGATGCGGAACCCGTCGGCGCCGCGCTCCATCCAGAAACGCAGGATGTCGTCGAAGGCGTCGGCGACGGCCGGGTTGGTCCAGTTGAGATCGGGTTGCTCGGGCAGGAAGAGGTGGAGGTAGTACTGGCCGGATGCCGGGTCGAGCGTCCACGCCGGCCCCCCGAAGTGGCTCACCCAGTTGTTGGGTGGCCCGCCGTCGGGGGCCGGGTCCCGCCAGATGTAGAAGTCGCGATGGGGATCGTCGCGGCCGGTGAGGGCAGCCCGAAACCAGGGGTGCGCCGATGACGTGTGGTTGGGCACGATGTCCACGATGACGTGGAGGCCCAGCTCGTGCGCGTCGCCGGTGAGGCGCACGAAGTCGGCCAAGGAGCCGTGCTTCGGGTCGACGCCGAGGTAGTCGGAGACGTCGTAGCCGTGGTCGTACCCGGGGCTGGGGAAGAACGGCGTGATCCACACCGCATCGACGCCGAGCCACCGCAGGTACGGCAGTCGGCGTCGGATCCCCTCGAGGTCGCCGGTGCCGTCGTTGTTGGCGTCGGCGAACGATCGCACGTACACCTCGTAGCCCACGGCGCCGTGCCACCACCACTGCCTGCTCGATCGGCGGTCCACGCCGGGCTCCCGTCGCTGAAAACGCTTCCAGGGCTGCGAATCTAGTGCGTCCACTCGTTGCGTCCGTGGGAAGGGAGCAACGCCTCGGGGTGCATCCTCGCCTCGGCCGATCGGGGTCTCCGCCGGTCACCCGATAGCCTGGCGAGCATGAGCGAGCGAAGGGTCGGCGTCGGCCCCCACCCCGAGCCCTGGCCGGACGACCCCCGGCTCGACCCGGAGCTCTTGCGCGACGGCGACTCTCGCAATGTCATCGACCGCTATCGCTACTGGCGGCGTTCGGCGATCGTGAGCGATCTCGACGCCCGGCGCCACGCGTTCCACGTCGCCATCGAGAACTGGCAGCACGACCTCAACATCGGCACGATCGTCCGCAACGCCAACGCCTTCCTCGCCGCCGGCGTGCACATCGTCGGCAACAAGCGCTGGAACCGCAGGGGAGCGATGGTCACCGATCGTTATCAGCACGTCGCCCACCACGCCACGGTGGCCGAGCTCGCGGCGTGGGCCGGGTCCGAGGCCCTTCCCCTCGTCGGGATCGACATCCTGCCGGGGGCGATCCCCCTCGAGACTGCCGCCCTCCCCGACCGGTGCGTGCTCGTCTTCGGTCAGGAGGGGCCGGGGTTGTCGGAGGAGATGCTCGCCGCCTGTGACACGGTGTACGCGATCACCCAGTTCGGCTCCACGCGGTCGATCAACGTCGGCGTCGCCTCGGGGATCGCGATGCACGCCTGGGTGCGGCACCACGTGCTGAACGGGCCGGAATGACGCTCAGCCGGTCCAAGCCGGGTCACGGCCGCTGAGGGCGAGCGCTTGCTCGAAACGTGACGAACCGTCCGGAGTGTCGATCGGTGGCCCGAAGAAGCCCCGCTCCGTTCCGGCCGGGCGGCCCGCCTCGACGATGCGGTACACCATCTCGCCGAGCTCCTCGTCGACGGCGTAGGCCTGGCCGGTGGCCCGGGCCAGATCCCAGCCATGGAGGAGGAGCTCCATCAGGGTGATGGAGGCCGCTTGCAGGGCAGGCATCTCGCCGCGACCGAAAACCACGGTGCCCTCGAGCGCTCCGGGCTCCGCCCATGCGGCGGGAAGGTCGGCGAGGTCGGCGAGGAACTGGTGGGGCCAGGATCCCGGGTCGAAATCCTCGCCCACATACGCTGTTCGCCGGGCAGCCGCGATGCTGACCGGGGCCAGCGACATGTGCGCGGCCAGGGCGACGACATCGAAGTCGGCGCACGGCGTCGGCGCAGCCATGTGCTCGGGGCCCACGTTTGCGGCGATTGCGCCCGTCTTCGCGGCGGCAGTGGCGATGGCGGCGGGCAGATCCACGATTGCGGTCCTCTCCTCGGGGGCACGTCGCCAAGTCGACGATCGCCCGGTAGCGATATCGACACTACCCAACGTGCCGGCGCTCGCCCCGATCGACCGTCGTGCCGGCGTGGCAGCGCGTGATGCCGCGAGGCGAAGCCGCTCAGCCGGCTCGACTCGGCGGAGGAGGCGGTGCGGCGATCTCGGCGACCCGCATGGTGGCGTTCTCGGCGACCACGGCGAGCTGGTACTCGATCGGGAGGGTTCCGCCGTCGGCCTCGGTTGCCGTGCCTCGCACCCGCAGCCGGAGGAGACCCGCCGGGTCGACCAGCCCGGTGATGTCCGTGACCGCCACGGTGACGAATGCATCGGGCACCCCGGCAACGATGTCGCCTGATGCGTAGGCGCGCAGGTCACCGGCGCCGGTCAGGTAGGCGTCGAGGAAGCCGGTGACGAGGGCGTGCACGGACGGGTCGTCGATCGCAGCTCCGCCCGTCATGGCCGCGATCGGCGCCGGGGGCGGGGCGGGCACCCGCGCCGGCAGGCTGGTGGCGGCGAGACCGGCGGTGCTTTCGACCACGCCCACCAGGTAGTGGTGAACGCCATCTCGACGGTACCCGGTTCCGTCGAAGCTCAGCACATCCGCGGCGACGGTCACATGCCACTGCCCCGGTGAACGCTCGTCCACCGCCACGGCAGCCGTGCGGGTGACCCAGCGATCGATGCCGTGCAGCGCCGAGCCGTCGGGGCCGGCGGCGTAGAACCGTCGCAGCTCGGCTGCCCCGTCGTCGCCCGCTGCGGTGAGGTAGGTGGCGACGAACATCTCGGCGAATCCCTCGAGTCCCGGCGGGGCCGTGGCGGCATCGGTCGCCGGTACGTCCCCGCGGGGGACCGACGTCGCCCAGATCGCACCTGCAACCACGGCCACGACCACACCGGCGATCACGGCGGCTCGTCCCCGCGGTCGTGCCGGACGGGGCGGAGGCGGGGCCTCGGTCGCTGCGGCCTCGACGGTCACCTCCAGCAGCTCGAGCGGCGGGGGCGCCTCGATGGTGTCGTAGGGCATCGGTACCTCCTGTCGATCCCGCCGAACCTTACCCATCGTCACATTTGGTTGCAAGGTCAAACAAGCGTTGACAAGCGTCATACATCGTCATAGCGTTCCCGCCAGAAGTCCGGGCGGGGGTCCGGGCCGTGAGCAAGGAGCGTGTTCCATGGCGGGCATCCAACAGGTCGATTCCCAGACGCTGCGTGACACCGGTGTCGCATTCATCAACAGCGCAGGTGGCGTCGAGGAGATCATCGGTGCGGTCACGGCCTCGATCGGGGCGCTGATCTGGACCGGCGGCATCGCCGAGCAGTTCAACGCCGACTTCAGCGAGCAGTACAAGCCGATGCTCGAGCAGCTGAAGATCGACATGGAGGCCACGAGCAAGGCGCTCGACGACAAGGCAGCCGAGTACGACCTCGTCTTCCACGGCGCGGTCTGATCCGACGACGACGGCGAGGGGAGCTGCGACGTGTCAACGGCCGTCGAGAAGGAGATCGCCGCCTCCCAGCTCCGCTGGTATGCGGGCGAGATCGAGTCGGCGTTCGACGGCCTCGCCGCGCTGTCGGCCCAGGCGTGGGACTGCCCGGCGGCGGATGCCTTCGTGGAGGAGGCATCCGCCGCGGCGGGCCATCTCGCAACGGTGGCATCGACGCTGCGCGAGGTTGCGGCCTCGCTGGAATCGGCTGCCGCCGCCCAGCGCGCCGCGGAAGCTGCGGCTGCGGCTGCGGCTGCTTCCGCTGCCGCTGAGGGCGCTGCCGGCGGCGGCGACATCCCTGCGGGGGTCTTCTGAGATGCAGCTGGTTGCTCGTCACGAGGACCGCGAGCAGGAGCTCGACGTCAGGCTCACGGACGGGGTCACGCTCGCCGAGGTGGCGCGAGCGGTGCTCGGCGATGCAGACGCCCCGGCGCTCTTCGTCGATGGGAAGCTGTTCAGCGTCGACCTCCCCGTCGGCGACCTCGGCATCCACGCCGGAGGAACCGTCGCTTCCGAGGCCCCCCCAGGTCCTGCCCCCGGGGTAGGCGATCTTCGGGTCGTCGCCGGGCCCGGCGCCGGGATGAGCGTCCGGCTCGTCCCCGGCCTTCACGTGATCGGCAGCGGGCCGGGCGCCAACGTCGCAGTGCGTGCTCCCGGCGTTCGGCCACGCCACGCCGTGGTCCGCATCGGCGCCGGTGGCGACGCGTACGTCGCGGCGGGCGGTGCCGCGTGGCGGCCCCTCGTTCCGGCCGGGCTGCTTCGCATCGGCGGATGCCTGCTGTCCTGGCTTCCCGCCGGAACAGCGGTGGCTCCGCTGCGCTCGGTCCCCGGGCGGCGAGGCACGGTCCCCTTCAACCGCCCGCCGCGGCGTGTCGTCACCGACGATGCAGCGGTCGTCGAGGTGCCGGCCCCCCCGAAACCGCCTGCGCCGCGGACACGATTGGGAGTGGCGGCCCTGATAGTCCCGATCCTGTTCGGGATCACCATGGCGGTGGTGGTGTATCCCCGCATGGCGCTGTTCGCCTTCCTCGGCCCGGTCATGATGCTCGCCGGCAGGCTCGACGACCGGCGCCGGTCCCGCAGGTTCCGGCGCACCTCCGCCATCGAGGCGGCGTCTGCGGCCGAGGCCGTGGGCGATGCGATCGACCGGGCTCGCGTCGCCGAGGTGCTGCGGCGCCATCGCACCTGCCCATCACTCCCCGACCTNNACCCCACGACGGCAAGCACACCGGTGCGCGAGGCCATCGCTCGCCGGCGTCGCCTCCCCATGACCGCGGTGACGCTCGACCTCGGCGCCGGACAGGTCGCCGGCATCGCCGGAGCGCCCGGCGAGACGATCGAGCTCGTGCGCGGGCTCGTCACCCAGGCGGCGGTGCTCCATGGCCCGGCGGATCTGCGCATCGCCGTGGCGACCGACCGGCCGGACACGTGGGACTGGGTGAAATGGCTCCCGCATGCCGCCCTCGACGGTGGAGGCGAGCGGCGGCTACTCGCCGGCACCCCGGAGGAGGTCGCCCGGTTGGTCACTGTGCTCACCCCTCCGGCGCCGCAACCCCCGCCGGCATCGCTGGTGCGGGGAGGCCCCGCCCAGCCCGGGCTGCCCGGAGCCGAACCGCTCACGTTGCTGGTAGTCGACCTGCCCGACCTCGCTGCACCGTGGCTGGCCGGTCTCCGGGGCCTGCTCGCCGGTCGCGGCGGCCCGATTGCCGGCATCGTCGTCGCCGCCGCGACCACCGCGCTCCCGTCGGTGTGTACGAGTGTCACCCTGGTGCGAGGGGGCGTGGCGCAGTGCACCGGATCGGAGGATGGCGAGGTCGCCGTGGTGCCGGCAGCCGCCGGCGAGGACGTCGCTCGCGCCATCGCCAGGAATCTCGCCAGGTTCGACGATCCCGAGCGTTGCGAGCCGGGAGCCGAGCTGCCTGCGGCCGTCTCCCTCCTCGACATCGCCGGCATGGGCCGGCCTTCGGCCGAGGCGGTCTCGGCTCGCTGGCGTTCGGCGGGGCGCATCCCGCCGATCGCCGCCCCGATCGGCGTCACCGAGGCCGGCCCGCTCGTGATCGATCTCGTCGCCGACGGCCCGCACGCCCTCCTCGCCGGCACCACGGGCTCGGGGAAGAGTGAGCTGCTACGGACCCTCGTCGCCTCGCTCGCCGTGGCGGTGGATCCCGAGCACCTGACCTTCGTCCTCATCGACTACAAGGGAGGCAGCGCCTTCGATGTCTGCGCCGCGCTCCCGCACACGGTCGGGGTGGTCACCGACCTCGACGACCGCCTCGCCGAGCGGGCGCTTCGGTGTCTCGAGGCCGAGCTGCGTCACCGAGAGGCACGGCTGCGCACCGCGGGCGCCGACGATCTCGCCGCCTACCTGGCGCTGGGAGCTGCGGAGCCGCTGCCGCGGATGCTCATCGTCATCGACGAGTTCGCCGCCCTCGCCAAGGAGCTCCCCGAGTTCATGGATGCACTCGTCGACATCGCCGCACGGGGACGCAGCCTCGGTGTGCATCTGCTGCTGGCGACGCAGCGCCCTGCCGGCGTCATCCGGGACAACGTGAGAGCCAACACGAACCTACGCGTGGCGTTGCGCGTTCAGGACCGGGCCGACTCCACCGACGTCATCGGTGATCCCGGTGCCGCCGCCATCGCCCGAGGTCAGGCCGGCCGCGGCTTCGTCCGCCTCGGGCCGGGAGAGGTGGTGCCGTTCCAAGCCGCCCAGGTCACCGGGCCGGTCCGGTCCGGGGGAGCGCCTGCGGTCTGGGCCCGTCCCTTCCGGTTCGCCCTCGAGCAGGATCCCTTCACTGCAGCGTCGCCGGTCCGGGAGGGAGACGGTGCGCCTACCGAGCTCGAGGCCATCGTCGCCGCCGTCGTCGCTGCTGCCGACGGCATGACGCCACCTCGGCGCCCGTGGCCCGAGCCGCTGCCGGACCGGGTGGAGGCGGCCGAGCTGCCGCCCGCGGAGCGACCCGGGCCGGGGGCGGTGGCGCTCGGCCTGCGCGACGAGCCCGACCAGCAGCGCCAGACGACGCACTGGTGGGACCCGGATGACGGCCCGCTCGTCCTCTACGGGCTGACCGGGAGTGGCACGACAACGGCGCTGACCACCATCGCCACGGGGCTCGCCGGCTCCGGCAGTCCATCCGAGCTCCACATGTACGTGCTCGACTTCGATGCGGGCGCCACGGGTGCGCTGGCCGGCCTGCCTCATGTCGGAGCCGCCATCGGCCCGCTGGAGCGGGAGCGCCAGGTCAGGCTCATACGTCGCCTCGCCGCCGAGGTCCATCTTCGCAAGGGTGACGCCGGACGGGCCGGTGTTGTGGGTGAGGCCGGCCGGCCCCGCATCGTCCTGTTCATCGACAACTACGCCGGATTCACGGCTGCCTTCGAAGCAGCCCTCGACACGCCGGTGCGCGAGGCGCTCGGCAGGATCATCACGGAGGGGCCCGGCGTGGGCGTGGTCACCGTGCTCACCGCCTCCCGGACCAACGCCGTGCCGCTGGCCCTGGCCGGTGCGATCCCGAACAAGATCGTGTTTCGTATGGCAGACCCGCTCGCAGCGACGACGCTGGGCCTGCGTGGCATCCCCACAGACCTCCCGGACGGCCGCGCCATCGACGTCCAGAGCCGGCGAGAGATCCAGGTGGCGCTGCCACATCGGCGAGGTCTCGCGGCTGCGGTCGAGGCGATCCGGGCTCGATCTGCGCCTCGACACGGCGGCGGTCCCCAGCCCGTGGAGGAGCTGCCGGTGCAGGTTCCGCTCGATCGCGTCGCACATCGGTTTGGCATCGGAGCCGACGAGTGGTTCGTGCCGGTGGGGATCGGGGATCGCGACCTCACCGTGGTCGGTCTCGCCCTCGCTCCGGGCGACCACGTCTACGTGGCAGGCGAGCCGCGCAGCGGCAAGAGCAGCCTCCTCGCCGCGATCGGAGCCATGGCGCTCCGCGCCCCGACCGCGGCCCAGGTCACCGCAGTTGCGCTGCGGCCCTCACCGTTGCGTGACGTGGGACCGGAGGCCAAGGTCATCGACGATCCGGACGTGCTCCCCGCCGCCCTCGAGGCGCTCGAATCTCGAGACGAGCCGCAACTCCTGCTGATCGACGATGCCGATGCGCTGGATGACCCTGGGATCCTCAAGCGACTGGCCGCCTCACGCCGCCCGGGGTTGCACATCGTCGCCGCCGGCCGGCGTGACGTGAAGACCCAGTACCAGCACTGGGCCAAGGACTTGTGCCGCTCCCGCATCGGTGTCTGGCTGCGCCCGAGCCCGGGCCTCGACGGAGACCTGTGGAGCACGCCCATGCCTCGCCACGTGCCGAGCGGAGTCCCGCCCGGCCGCGGCTACCTCGTCGCCGGCGGCATGGTCGAGCTCATGCACGCCGCCGGTCGCTGAGCGGAGCTGCGGGGAACGATCAGTCGCCGTCGTGCGTTGAGCGGCACATGCGAACGCTCGCACGCCTCGCCGTGCTCGCCCTGATCGCTGCCGCCTGCGGCGGCACAGACGGCGCCGTGACGACGTCGTCCGCGCCGCCGGAACCCGCGTCGCAGACCGGGTTCACCTTCCCGCCCCCGCCCGCCGTGCCCGACGGTCCCGTCGATGCGGAACTGGCCGACGATCTCGACGGGCTCTTCAGGTCACTCCAGCTCGGCGCAGGCGTCGAGGTCATCGAGCGCATCGGGGAGAGCGGTGATGGGCGGGTCGCCTGGCTGCTCAGCGACGTGCTTCGCTTCGTCGGCTTCGGTGCGGAGGCGGACGCCGCCGTGGCGGCGTTCGAGCAGCTCACCGGCGCCGATATCTCGGCCGATCCACTCAGCTCGCGCAGCGTGTGGCAGAGCGTCACCAACCACCTCTTCGCCTGGGATCTGCCCGCCCCACCCGGTTACCTCGAGTGGAAGCGCATCCCCTACGAGATCGTCGAGCCGAAGTGGGCCCCGTTCTTCGACGACGTCGATGCCGCCATCGACTGGCGCTACGTGTCCTGGGGAGGGGTGCTCATCGACGACCGGCCGCTCGGTGACCCCCAGCCCTGCGCCCGGGGGTGCATCCCCGCCCTCGACGACCCTGAGGTGACTCCGGCAGCCGGCGGCGCCTGGTACCCGGACGAGGGCATCGTCTTCGGGGTGGTGGTCGGCGACGAGGCGCGTGCGTACCCGAAGCACATGATGGAAGTCCACGAGATGGTGAACGACACCCTCGGCGGGAGACGCATCGGCATGCCCTACTGCACCTTGTGCGGCTCGGCCCAGGCCTATTTCACGGACGACATCCCCGGACGGGCGGAGCCCATCGTGCTACGCACCTCCGGCCTGCTCGCTCGATCGAACAAGGTGATGTACGAGCTGACGACGTTCTCCGTCTTCGACACCTTCCTCGGTGTCGCCGTGTCGGGCCCGCTCCGGGACGAGGGGGTCGCGCTCGAGATGGTCTCGGTCGTCACCTCGACGTGGGGCGAATGGAGAGCGGCGCACCCGGAGACGACGATCGTGGCCGAGGACGGCGGGCTCGGCAGGACCTATCCCGAAGACCCTCTCCGCGGCCGGGACGACGACGGCCCCATCTTCCCCATCGGTGAGGTCGACCTGCGGCTTCCCGCCCAGGAACAGGTCCTCGGTGTCATCGCCCCCGACGGGACGCCCGTGGCCTTCCCCGCGATCGCCGCCCGCACCGCGATCGAGTCGGGAGACGTCGTGGAGCTGGCGGGGGTGCGGGTGGTGCCCGACGGAAGCGGGATTCGCGCCGAGGCGACATCGGGCGCACCACTGTCGAGCCACCAGGCGTTCTGGTTCGCCTGGAGCCAGTTCCATCCCGGGACACAGCTGTGGACGCCCTTGAGCTGAGCCGTGGCCCGGTGAGGCCTCACGACGCCATACGGAACGGGGGGTACTCGTCGGTCAGGGAGAAGAGCCACGCAGCCACCCTGAGGTTCCACCGGGTGGCGCCGACTGCGAAGTCGAAGATCCCCCGAGGCAGGACGCCGGTGAAGGCCACGGCGAAGAAGCCCACCCACACCGCGATGACCGCTGCGAGCTGGACGAACGCCAGCACGATCACGTGCGGGATCGCGGCGACGCCCTTGAGGGTCACCACTCCCAGGACGGCGAGCACGCGGCTGCGGGGCCCGGGCTGCTCCGTAGAGGTGAGCCGCACGCCGTAGCCCTGGGCCTCCCACTCGAAGGGCGGGTACTCGTCCCGCATGGTGAGCAGCCAGCCCGTCATCCGAGCCTGCCACTGCAACACCCGCTCCGGGAACGTGTAGAAGAACTGGGGAAGCTCACCCGTGATGGCGATCACCCAGTAGCCCACGTAGCTGATGAGGAACGCCGCGTACGAGAGCACCCCGACCACGATGAGGTGGGGGATGAGCAGCAGCGCCTTGAGGAAGAAGACGATCCCGAGCACGGCGAGGCCGCGGCTTCGCTGCCCATCGCCATAGTCGGCTTCGAAGTCGATCGGATACACCGCCACCTCCCGTTGGGTTCGAGGTCAGCAGAGTCTACGTGCCGGGTATCGGGCCGCGACCGGGCGCCCGACCGGGAGGGACGTCGTTGCGCCGGACGATCGGCTCGCTGCGGCTCGCCTCCCTGCAGGGCCCCTGAGTAGCCTCGTGGGTATGAACGACCGCTACGACGCCATCCTCCACCTACGCGCCATCCGAACCTACCGAGCCGACGTGCTCCCCGGCGAGACGATCACGGCCATCCTCGAGGCGGCGCGATGGACCGGTTCGTCGAAGAACCGGCAGAACTGGTCGTTCATCGTGATCACCGACCACCACCAACGCGACCGCCTGGCGGGATGTGGCGACTTCACCGAGCCGATGCGCAACGCTCCCGTGACCGTCGCGCTCGTCGAGGAACCGGGGGGATACGAGTTCGACACGGGACGGCTCGCCCAGAACATCATGCTCGCCGCCGATGCGCTCGGGGTGGCGTCGTGCCCCATCACGCTGCACCGTGACGCGGACGCGGCGGTGGTGCTCGGCCTCCCGGCAGGAGCTCGCTGCCGGTTTGCGGTCGCGCTCGGCTATTCGGCGCCCACGGCGGCGGCGGCGAGGATGGGAGGCCGCAAGCCGCTCGACGAGCTCGTGCACTTCGACCGCTACTGACCCGGTTGGGCATGGCGCGCCGGTAGTGCGCGCACTCGGCGAATATGAGTCGGGCGGCCCAGCCGCTGTGCGCCGGGTTGGCATAGAATCAGAGCTTCGGACGTCGCCGGTAGGGTGGTCTTGCCAAATGGGGGAGTCGGAAACCACGTGAGGCTTCGGCTCATCGCCATCGCAGTTCTCGGTGCAGTCGTGCTCGGCGGCGCCTATGTCGGTCGCGATCTCATCACGAGCGGCAGTGGCGGCGGCTGGACGCACGAGGCCGGGGATGTCTACCTCGCCGAGCGCGCCATGTCCGGTATGTTCGATCAAGGGCGCCCCAACCTGACCTTCGTGGTCGAGGCGAGAGAAGGCGACGTCGACAGCCGCCCGGTGGTCTCGGCCGCACTCGATTTCATCGATCTCCTGGAGGAACGTCCCGGCATCGCCGATGTCTCCTCGTACTGGACGCTGGGCCGTCCGGACTGGCTGCGCAGCGAGGACGGGTCTGCCGCCCTCGTCACCGCGCGCATTCCGGGCGCCAGCGCAGACATCGCCCGTCGCGCCGCGAGCGTGAGCAACATCGTGCGCAACGCCGACGATGCGATCTCGGTGACGGTCGGCGGTGAGGCGATCCTGCAAGCCGACGTGCAACGGTCACTGCGATCGACGGTGATGCCACTGCTCGCTGCCGCGGTCGTCTCCCTGCTCCTCGCCCTCTGGTTCCTTCGCAACGTCGTCGCCACCGCCCTCATCGGGGCGACCGCTGCGCTCGCCGTGGCGCTCGGTCTCCTCGGTGCGTGGGGGGTCGCCCAGTTCCGCGAGGTTCCCGTGCTGTCCGTGATCCTGGGCATGGCACTGGCGTGGGGGTTGGCGACGGCGAGCGGGCTGGTCGTGATGGCCCGATTCATCGCCGAGCGCCACGCAGGAGTGGGGCGGAGGGAGGCGGTCGGCGCCACCGTCGCGACCGCCGGCCGGACGGTGGGCATCGCCACCGCCGTGGCAGCCGCCACGGGCATGGCGCTGTGGGCGATGCCGACGGCCCTGCTCCGCTCGACCGGCTACACCCTGGGCATCGCCGGGGTTGCGGCCGGGGTGAGCACGGTGATCGGTCTCGGTGTGTTGCTCGCGATCGTCGGTGTCCAGGTCATCCGCAGCGGCTCTGGAGCGTCGGCGGCCGGAAAGGCAAAGCCGCTCGACCGTGTCTCCAGGGCCGCTCGTGCCAGGCCAGCGCTCACCGCCCTGCTGCTCGTTGCCGTCCTCGGCCCTCTCGTGTTCGTCGCGACGGGTGTTCAGACTGGGGAGCCGACGCCGATCAGCATGGCTTCGGGGTCGCAGAGCCGCCGGGTCGCCCAGGTCGTCTCGTCCACCTTCGCCGCCGACGAGGCGGCCGCCCCCTTCGTCGTGGCCCGCAGCGTCGTGGACATCCCCGGTGCGAAAGACCTCACGATCGCCTACGCCGCCGAGCTCTCGCGCATCGACGGCGTGCTGCGAGTGGACTCCGCCGAGGGCTCCTTCGTCGACGGTGCGCCGATCGACGTGCCACGGGAGATACCCCGTCAGTTCCGGGGGGAGGAAGCCACCTGGTTCAACGTCCCGGTCGAGGGCAATCCGACCGGCCGGGTCGCCATGGAGGCGACACGGGCGATGATCGATGCGGAGGCGCCGTATCGAGTGACGGTCGCCGGGCCGGCAGCTCGCGAGAAGGCGACGGTGGCCGCCATCGACGGCAGGCTCCCGTACCTCGTGGGGCTCATCGTCATCGCCTCGGCGTTGCTGGTCGCATGGCTGCTGCGCAGTGTCAACGCGGCGCTCCGCTTCGTCGTCATGATGATCCTGATGACGGCGGCGGTCGGTGTCGTCATCCGCTTCGGATTCGCCGAAGGAATCCTCGCCGGCCTGCTCGGCTTCTCCCGGGGCGGTGCTCCGCCTGCCGTCGGGCCTCCGATCGCATGGGCATTGAGCGCAGTGCTCGCCGCCACGCTGCTGGTGTTCGGCTGGGGCTCGGTACGCGAGTTCTTCGACGCCAAGCCGGACAACACCCGGGCGTCGACGATTGCCCTCGCCGCCACCGCCAGGGTGCACGTCGAGGCGGCGGCGCTGCTGCTCGTACCTTTCGTGCCGCTGCTGTTCACGTCGTGGAGCACCGCGAAGCTGATCGGTGCCAGCGCCCTCGCCACGGTCGTGTTGACGGCCACCGTCGGCCGCTTCGTGGCCCTTCCTGCCTTCACCGGCTTTGCCGAACGACGTCTGTGGCCCATCGATCTCGAGGGCAAGCCGCACAGGGTCTATGCCACGACGCCGGCCCTCCTGCGCGCCATCGAAGACGTGGAGGCACGAGAGGCGGCGGCTGCGCAGGCCGCGCCGACAGACGAGGAAGCGGAACGCCAGGACATCGGCGCCATCGCAGGGGACGAGGAGGAGCCGCCACCCGACGAGCCCACGTCTGCCCCGGTCGTCCCGCACGACGCAATCGACGAGGTGGCTCCGCCCCCCGCCCACAACGAAGGCGCACCGACGCAGGAACCCGCCCCGGTGCTCAGCGGTGACGCGGAGGCGGATGCGGCGTCCCGCACCGAGGAGGCGTCGCTGCCCGTCGCCGCAGTAGCCGACGACGGCGACACGACGTCTGGCGGTCTCGCGCTCGTCGCCGACGTTGAGCTCCCCGCCGAAGACTCGACCCCCGCTGCCGCCCCGATGCCCGAGGCGCCTCCCCACGTCGACGAGCCGGTCGAGGTTGCTCCCGCACCGGCCACCAGGGGTGCGGAGCTCGACGACGAGGTGGTTGGGGATGACGCCGACGAACGAGTCGGTGCAGGGGGCGCGCAGCTCCCGGCGGAGGAGCCGGCGGAGGAACCGGTGGCTGTCGAGCTGGTGGTGAGTGAAGCGGTCGTTGCGGAGTCCGTTGACCTGGTGGGAGCTCCTGCGGCCGAGAACGTGGAAGAGCCCGTTGCTGCGGCCGCCTTGGGCGACGACGAACCGCCCGTCGCAGAGGAGGCGGCTTCCCTCGAGGAGGCGGCTCCCGTCCAAGAGGCTGCCGCCGGAGCCGAAGGCGCCACCGTGGACGTGGCCAGCCTGACCGCGTCGGTCATCGCCGCCCTCGAGAGCCGCGTGCCGTTCACGACGGAGATCGGCGAGGCCTTCGTCGCCAACCCGGCGAACAACCTCTCCAGGGTGATGGAGGCGATCCTGCGCGATGCCTCCCAGCGCGGTGGCGACGAGGTGCTCGTCTACGGGCACGCCTCCCGTGACCGCTACCGCTGGATGGTGGTCGATTCGGGTCCCAGCTCCGACATCGACCCCGAGCGGGCGCGGACGCTCGCCGAGGCGCAGCGGTTCATCCGCAGAGTCGGCGGCGTCGTCGACTGTCGCCCGCAGGGCGAGTTCACGGTGTTCGTGGTCGAGATCCCCATGGCGAGCTGACGGTCGCGCACTGCACCGCGAAATCCTCGTCCGCCGCGACACAGGCGCCGCCAGGGTGAAAGGACGCCACGGTGAACCCCGATGATCCGAACGGGGAGTGGATGCTCACCGTGGCGAGCTTGGTGTGAACGTGACGACGGGCGGCACGATGGTGACCGCCCCGCGAGGCGTCTCCGCCGAGAGATGATCGACCTCGCACGCCGTCCCGACATCGAAACGCTGCTCGATCGCGTATCGGCACGAAAGAAGGCCACGGGGTCGAGGCTCGATCCCGAAGCGATCCTCTCGCATCGGGACGCCGACCGGACGTGACCGTCGTCGTCGATGCAAGCGTTGTCGTTGCGGCGCTGGTCGACTCGGGTGACACGGGGATGTGGTCCGAGCACCAACTGCGGCGATCTCGACTCGCGGCGCCGCACCTGATGCCCGGCGAAGTCGTCAACGTGCTGCGTCGGGCAGAGCTGGCCGGCGACATCACGAGCGATGTGGCTGCACGTGCGGTTGCCGACCTCGATCGCCTGCCGGTCGACCTCTTTCCGTTCTCCCCGGTCGCCGACCGAGTCTGGGAGCTGCGCCGCAGCCTCACCGCCTATGACGCGTGGTCTGTGGCGCTCGCAGAGGCGCTCGGCGCCGCCCTCATCACGCTCGACACCCGCCTTGCGGGGGCGCCGGGCCCCCGATGCGACTTCGCGGTCCCTCCCGCCCGCTGAGCTGCTTGATCGATCGTCTCGTTGCCTGCGCCTGGTCAGCGCAGCGGCGAGACGCTGGGGGACACGGAGAGGCGACCTCGTGCCGTGGATCGGAAGGGGGCGATCGCTCCGGCGGTCAGCCTTTGGGGTATCCGCGTCCTCCCAGCGCCTCGCCGATCTCGTCGAGGATGGCGGGGTCGTCGATGGTAGCCGGGACCTTCCAGGTCTCCCCATCGGCGATTTGGCGCATCGTGCCCCGCAGGATCTTCCCCGACCTGGTCTTGGGTAGCCGGTCGACGACCAGAGCCTGCTTGAAGGCGGCGACCGGTCCGATGCGCTCGCGAACCAAGCCGACGAGCTCGCGCTCGATCTCCGTGCCCGGGCGGTCGGCGCCCGCCTTGAGCACGACGAACCCGACCGGAACCTGGCCCTTCAGGTCGTCGGCGACGCCGATCACGGCACACTCGGCGACGGCCGGATGCTCGGCCAGCACCTCCTCCATGGCGCCGGTCGAGAGCCGGTGACCGGCGACGTTGATGATGTCGTCGATGCGACTCATGATCGAGATGTAACGGTCCTCGTCGATGAAGCCGGCGTCGGCGGTGAGGTAGTAGCCCGGGTACCGGCTCAGGTACGACTCCCGGAACCGTTCGTCTGCGTGCCACAGCGTGGGCAAGGTGCCGGGCGGCAAGGGCAGCTTTACGACGATGGCTCCGATCTTGCCGGTGGCGACCTCGCTGCCTTCGTCGTCGAGCGCCCGGATGTCGTAGCCGGGCACGGCGACGCTGGGGGAGCCCGGCTTCACCGGCAGCGGCTCGATACCCATCGGATTGCAGGCCATCGGCCAGCCGCTCTCGGTTTGCCACCAGTGGTCGATGACCGGAACGCCGAGCGCCTCTTCCGCCCAGTGGAGGGTGTCGGGGTCGCACCGCTCCCCGGCGAGGAACAGGGTGCGGAACGACGCCAGGTCGTACTGCTCCAGATGGCGGCCCTGTGGGTCGTCGCGCTTGATCGCCCTGAAGGCGGTGGGGGCGGTGAACAGCACGTTGACCCCGTGCTGGGAGATGACTCGCCAGAAGGCCCCGGGGTCGGGGGTGCCGACCGGTTTGCCCTCGTAGAGGATCGTGGTGCAGCCGTGGATGAGTGGTGCGTACACGATGTACGAGTGCCCGACCACCCACCCGACGTCGGAGGCCGCCCAGTACACGTCCCCGGGGGCAACGCCGTACAGATTGCTCATCGACCAGGCGAGCGCCACGGCGTGGCCGCCGTTGTCGCGGACGACGCCCTTCGGCTGGCCGGTGGTGCCTGAGGTGTAGAGGATGTAGAGCGGATCGGTGGCGCCGACGGGAACACAGTCGGCGGGGACGGCGTCGGCGACCAGCTCGGTCCAGTCGAGGTCGCGGCCGTCCACCATCGCTGCGGCGGCCTGCGGGCGCTGGAGCACGACGCAGTGATCGGGCGAGTGGGTTGCGATCTCGATCGCGCCGTCGAGCAGCGGCTTGTACTCGACGATCCGGCCGGGCTCGATACCGCACGACGCAGACACGATCACCTTCGGCTTGGCGTCATCGATGCGGGTGGCCAGCTCCTTGGCGGCGAAGCCCCCAAAGACCACGGAATGGATCGCGCCGATGCGCGCACAGGCCAGCATGGCCATCGCCGCTTCGGGGATCATCGGCATGTAGATGACCACCCGGTCGCCCTTCCCGACGCCCAGGCCGCGCAGCGCTCCGGCGAGCCGGGCCACCTCGTCGCGCAGCTCCCGATAGGTGAAGGTGCGAATGGTGTCGGTGACCGGGCTGTCGTAGACCAGGGCGATCTGATCGGCTCGTCCGCCTGCGACGTGGCGGTCGAGCGCGTTGTGGCACGTGTTGAGCACCCCGCCCGTGAACCAGCGATACATCGGTGCCGAGGAGTCGTCGAGCACCATCGACGGCGGCTCGATCCAGTCGATGGTCTGTGCTGCATCGCCCCAGAAACCGTCCGGGTCGGTCAGCGATCGCTCGTAGACCTCGCGATACCCCACGGGTGCTCCTCTCTCACGCAGCCCGAGACCCCAGGCATGGTCGCCGATGGCCTACCACCGACACCAGGTCCGATCTGCCCTTCATCGCAGGGCAGACGCTACCTGCCGGCCGATCCCGGCGCCGCGTCGATCGCCGGGAGCCCGTCGATGCTCACCTGGTTGTGCTCCATGCGATACGCCTCGAGCTCCTCGTCGGAGCGCTTGTCGATGAAGTCGGTGAGCCGGGTGCGCTGGGCCACGAGCTCCATCTCGGGAACCCCGTAGCCGCACGAATCGGCGATTCGCTCCACTGCGACGCGGATGATGTTGCGGGCGCGGAGGTCCGGGAAGAGGTGGCGGAGGTCCTCGTAGCCGGGTTCGCCGGGGAAGAGCGCCTGGCCGGTGCCGTACAGGCGGACGATGCGTGGCGGTCCGGCGAACGAGCAGAACATGAGCGTGATGCGCCCGTTCTGGCGGGTGTGCGCGACGGTCTCGGCACCGCTGCCGCCGAGGTCGAGGTACGCCACCGTGTGCTCGTCGAGCACGGCAAACGTCCCGTCGAGGCCCTTGGGCGACACGTTGACCCGACCTCCCGAATCCGGGGCGGTGGCGACGAAGAACATGGGCTGGCGGCCGATCCACTCCGCCATTCGCTCGTCGATGCCCTCGTAGACCCGTCCCATGGAGCACTCCCTCCGCCCGGCTTCGGGTGACCGTAGCGGGGACGAGAAGGGCCGTCGAGACCTGGTGGCGGCCTCCCTGCGTCGTCCAGGATGAGGGGATGCGGTGGTTGCTGGTTCTGGCGCTCATCGTGACCGGCTGTGGCGGAGGCACCGCAGTCCCGGCGGATCGTGCCGCCGATCTGGATGGTGACGTCGTGCGCATCCCGGCCGGCGCCTTCGTCATGGGGTCGGCGGCCGGGAGGGCCAACGAGGCTCCGCCCCACGAGGTGCGGCTCCCGGCGTACACGATCGATCGCTACGAGGTGACCGTGGCCCAGTACGTTGCGTTCGTGGCAGCCACCGGCTGGCGCCTTCCGGGCAACTGGGATGGGCCGGTGCCGTCGCTCCCCGGCAACCTGCCGGTCACCCACGTCGCCTGGCCGGATGCGGCCGCATACTGCGAGTGGGCGGGCAAGCGGCTTCCCACCGAGGCGGAGTGGGAGCGGGCGGCGAGAGGCGACGACGGCAGGCGCTACCCGTGGGGCGACGAGTGGGATCCTGGGCGAGCGGCCGTCGCCGTGGACAGCGGACCCGTGCCCGTCGGCTCCTTTCCGGAAGGGGCGAGCCCCTACGGCGTCTTGGACATGGCGGGCAACGTCCACGAGTGGGTCGCCGACTACTACGGCGCCGGGTACTACGCGGTGTCCCCCGGCGACGACCCGGTCGGACCCGAAGACCACGGGAACCGGGTGCTGCGGGGCGGGTCGTGGTCGTCGCCCTCCGAGTGGGCGACGACCACGTTCCGCGACTCGTCCCACAGCGACGTGGGTGACGACCGCTTCGGTTTCCGCTGCGCCTCGGGGTGAGTGCCGTCCGAGGCTCGCGGCGGTTCGATACGGGATACGGGCTACGGGCTACCGCTAGGCCACCGCCGCCGTTCGCCCCAGCGCCTGGGAGAAGTCCGCCTTGATGTCGTCGATGTGCTCGAGGCCGACGGAGACCCTGACCAGATCCTGCTTCACGCCCGCTGCCGCCTGCTCTTCGGCGGTGAGCTGCTGGTGCGTCGTCGAGGCCGGGTGGATGACGAGCGTCTTGGCGTCGCCGACGTTGGCGAGGTGGCTCGCCAGCTCCACCGAGTCGATGAAGGTCTTGGCCGCCTCGTAGCCGCCGGCGACGCCGAACGACAGCACGGCGCCGAACCCGTGGCGCAGGTACCTCTTCGCCAGCTCGTGCGAGGGATGTGTCGGCAGGCCCGGGTAGTTGACCCACGCCACCTGCGGATGCGCCTCCAGCCACCGGGCCAGCTCGAGGGCGTTGTCCACGTGGCGCTGCACCCGCAGCGACAGCGTCTCCACACCTTGGAGCAGGAGGAAGCTGTTGAACGGCGACTGGGCGGCGCCGAGGTCGCGCAGCCCCTCGACCCGTGCCCGGATGGCGAAGGCGATGTTGCCGAACGGCCCCTCGGGCCCGAAGACCTCGCCGAAGTTGAGCCCGTGGTAGCCGGGGGCGGGGTCGTTGAAGAGGGGGAACTTCGGTGAGCGCCAGTCGAAGTTCCCCGAGTCCACGATGATGCCGCCGATCGACGTGCCATGGCCGCCGATCCACTTCGTGGCGGAGGCGACGACGATGTCGGCGCCGTGGTCGATGGGCCGCACCAGGTAGCCGGCGGCGCCGAACGTGTTGTCGACGATGAGCGGTACGCCGGCGGCATGCGCCACCTCGGCGATGCGTGCGAGATCGGGAACGTTGTACTGCGGATTGCCGATCGACTCGACGTATACGCCCTTGGTGTTCTCGTCGATGGTGGCGGCGATGGCGTCTGCGTCGTCACCCTCCACGAACCTCACCCCGATGCCGAGCCGGGGCAGCGCCACCTTGAACTGGTTGTAGGTGCCGCCGTAGAGGTAGCTGGTGGAGACGATGTTGTCGCCCGCCTGGGCGAGCGTCGTGACGGTGAGCAGCTGGGCCGCCTGGCCCGACGACGTGGCGACGGCGGCGACGCCGCCCTCGAGGGCGGCGATCCGCTTCTCGAACACGTCGGTGGTCGGGTTCATGATGCGGGTGTAGATGTTGCCGAACTGCTGGAGCCCGAACAGGCTGGCGGCGTGGTCGGCGTCGTCGAAGACGTACGACGTCGTCTGGTAGATCGGCACCGCCCTGGCGTTGGTCGCCGGGTCGGGGTCCTGACCTGCGTGGAGTTGCAGGGTCTCGTAGTGGTAGGTCTTCTCGGACATGGTTCTCCTCGTCGTCGTTGTGCGGTGGTCACCGCAGGGGGGCAACGGCGGCGGCGCCCGGGAGCGGCGTCCCGAGAAACGGGAAACGCCTCCCCGGGGCTGTGGAGAGGCGATTGAAGGAGGATGGGTCCTCGCTCATCTCTCTCTCCGGCCAGCGCCGGGAGCAGGATTTGGCACCGTTCCCGAAGGATGGTTGCCAAGGCTTCACAGGGCCTGTTCCCTCCACCTTTCTCGATGATGTGTGCTGGTGCGTGTCGGCGTGCGACGTCGGTGCGGTTGGTCTCCTCTGAACGGGTTCGGGATTTGTACCAGGATCGGGGGGCCTGTCAAGGCCGTGGGCCGCCGGTCAGNNTCCACCGGCTGCACCGACAGCCTGGAGCGGTTGAGCAGCACCATGCCGGAGAGTTCCGGGTAGGTCTTCAGCTCGGGCAACCCCACCTCTCGCGGTAGCCTCTCGACGAACTTCACGTCCACCATGAGCCACGTGGGGTCCTCCGGATCGGACTTGGGGTCGAAGTGCGGGCCGTCCTGATCGAACTGCGTGTGGTCCGGATAGGCCGGGCGGGCCACCTCGGCGATCCCCACCACGGCGGGAGGCTTGGCGTTCGAGTGGTAGAAGAGCACCCGGTCGCCGACCTCCATGTCGTCCCGCATCAGGTTGCGGGCCTGGTAGTTGCGGACCCCGTCCCAGTGCGTGACGCCGTCACGCGCGAGGTCGTCGATCGAGTACTCGCCGGGCTCGGACTTCATCAGCCAATATCGCATGGCCTGATTGGTAGCAGAGCGCCCGTTGTGATGGCCAGTCACACCGAGAGCTCGGTGCGCGCCGGGTCGCGGCCGACGAGGAAGAAGGTGGCCAGCGAACCCCGGTTCTTGAGCGACACCGTGCCTCGGGGCTCGAGCACGTAGGCCCCGGGGAGCAGGGCTGCGGTGTCCTCCGAGAGCTGAGTCCGTCCGGCGACGCCCGATGACTCGAGCCTGCTGGCGACGTTGACGGCGTCGCCCCACAGGTCGTAGGCGAACTTGTGGGTGCCGATCACCCCGGCAACCACGGACCCGCTGTGGATGCCGATCCGCAACTCGAGGTCGACGCCCCGCTCCCGCCGGAACGACGCGGTCGCCTCCATCATCTCCAGCGCTGCATCTGCAGCCGCCGCCGCGTGTCCCGGCAGCGGGGCAGGCACCCCTCCCGCTGCCATGTAGCCGTCGCCGATGGTCTTGATCTTCTCCAGACCGCGGCGCGCCACGATCTCGTCGAATCTGGAGAACAGGGCGTTGAGGAGCTGAACCACCGTGTCCGGCTCGCGGTCGCGGGCGAACGCGGTGAACCCGACGAGGTCGGCGAAGAGGATGGTGACGGAGTCGAACCGCTCGGACACCGACTCGTGGGAATGCTTCAGGCGGTCTGCGATCTCCTCGGGGAGGATGTTCTTGAGGAGGAGATCGGAGCGCCGCTGCTCGGCGGCCAGCTCGCGCTCGGCGAGGAACAGCCGGCGATTCACCATGTCCAGCACCGCCCAGAAGGCGGCGGCGAGGATGACGGCCAGGGCGAGCCACACGTTGAGGTTGACGAAGGTGGTCCTCGTGACGTACGCCGGGCCGTGGAAGGCGAGAAAGAAGTTCGGGATCACCAGGGCGAATGTCCCGAACGCCAGCATCGCCGTGAACTGGGTCGTGACGAGGGGGAGCAGCGTCATCGAGACGGTGAGGCCGGCGACGCCCACGACGAAGCCGTTGTCGAGCTCGGAGAGCACCCACGAGAATCCGATGAAGATGGTTCCCGTGGCGAGCAGCTGCGTGACCCAGTGGTGCTCGCCCAGCGGCGTGTAGGTCACGGCGAGGAGGACCAACAGGATCGCCGCCATCAGGAGGCGGATCCACAGCGTCTCGGGATACGCCGTCGGGTCCATCTGGACGTCCCACGCAAACGTCGCCGTGATCGAGATGGCCCCGGCGATCGAGGCGAGTCGCTCGAACGGCACCACCTGG
This sequence comes from Acidimicrobiia bacterium UBA6912, assembly GCA_002450985.1. Lineage (GTDB taxonomy): Bacteria > Actinomycetota > Acidimicrobiia > Spongiisociales > UBA5794 > UBA6912. Next base: position 10,891 of record DKBA01000210.1, on the reverse strand, counting down.
GCCGTTCGGTACGCGCGGTACTCCGCCTCGGCGGGCGGATCGAAGCGTTTCGGGATCGGCGTGGGGATCTCCACAGGGGCAGGCTACGCCGCGGCGGGTCGCGGGGCCGGGCCCACGGCGCGCAAGCTCGGCGCCGCACCCTATCGTTGCCCCACGGAGGGAGCGCTGTGAGCGAGACGAGCATCGGCCGGGTCGAGACCCGCTTCTTCACCTTCGGGAGCCCGGAGGAGCCGTTCGTGCTGATGGGCGGCGCCCATCTCGACGAGGTGACCCTCGCCTACGAGACCTACGGGGCGTTGAACGCCGATCGCTCCAACGCCATCGTCGTCTTCCACGCCCTCACCGGGAGCCAGCACGCCGCCGGCTACAACCCGGCCGTGGCCGGGGTGGGCGACCGCTGGACCGAGGAGACGCACATCGGGTGGTGGGACGGCTTCATGGGACCCGGCAAGGCCATCGACACCAATCGTTTCTTCGTCATCTGCGCCAACTACCTCGGCGGCTGCTACGGCTCGACCGGGCCGGCCTCGATCGACCCCGCCACGGGACGTCCGTACGGCGCATCCTTCCCCAACGTGTGCTTCGCCGACATGGTGGACGCCCATCTCCCGCTCTTCGAGCACCTCGGGATCGAGCGGCTTCACGCCGCGGTCGGGGGGTCGACCGGCGGGATGATGGTGCTGTCGCTGGCGACCCGCTATCCCGACCTCGTCGACATCGTCATCCCGATCGCCAGCGGGGTGCGGGCCACGGCGTTGCAGCTCATCCACAACTTCGAGCAGATCAACGCCATCGAGAACGACCCGGCGTTTCGCGGCGGCGACTACTACGACCACGAGCCGCCGGACTCGGGCCTCGGGCTGGCGAGGATGATCGGCCACAAGACGTTCGTGTCGTTGCGCTCTCTCCAGGACCGGGCTCGCAACGAGATCCTCGACCACAACGAGGGTCCGGGGACGTACCGGCTGAACCACGTCCTCGAGTCCTACATGTGGCACCAGGGTCAGAAGTTCGTGAGACGCTTCGACGCCAACAGCTACCTGCGGATCATGCACGCGTGGCAGACGGTCGACCTGGCCGCCGAGGCGGGTATCGACGACCTCTCCGAACTGTTCACCCGGTGCAAGCACCAGCGGTACATGATCTTCTCCATCGACTCCGACGTCTGCTTCTATCCCGAAGAACAACAGGAGATGACCCAGTTCCTCGATCTCGCCGACGTGCCCTTCCGGTGGATCACCGTGCACTCCGACAAGGGGCACGACTCCTTCCTCGTCGAGCCCGAGCTGTTCGCCCCGCATCTCATCGACACGCTGACGAGGCAGTAGGCGGTAGCCCGTAGCCCNNGGGCGGTCGCCGGCACGCATGCTCGGTAACCTCTCTGGGCATGAGCGATGTGCGGCCGGTGGGGGTGTTCGACTCTGGCGTCGGCGGGCTCTCGATCCTCGCCGAGATCCACCGCCAGCTTCCCGGCGAGTCGGTGATCTACGTCGCCGACCAGGCGTGGGCGCCGTACGGTGACCGCACCCTGGAAGCGGTGCGGGCTCGTTCCTTCGTGGTCGTCGACCACCTGCTGGCGCGGGGCGTGAAAGGCATTGTCGTTGCCTGCAACACGGCATCGGCGGCGGCCCTCCACGAGCTGCGCGAGGCGTTCCCGACGGTGCCGTTCGTCGGCATGGAACCCGCGGTGAAGCCGGCGGCAGAGCGGACCAACCGGGGCGTCGTCGGTGTCTTGGCGACCACGGCGACGTTCCAGGGCGAGCTCTACGCCTCCGTGGTCGATCGTCACGCCAACGGGGTGCGGGTCATCGAGCGGGCCGGGAGCGGTCTCGTCGAGCTCATCGAGGCGGGGCACACCGAGGGTGAGCTGATCGATGCGGCGCTGCGGACCCATCTCGCCCCGATGGCCGCAGCCGAGATCGACACGCTCGTGCTCGGGTGCACCCACTACCCCTTCGTCCGCTCGTCGATCGAGCGGATTCTCGGGGACGGTGTGCACGTCATCGACCCGGCGCCTGCGGTCGCCCGCCAGCTCTCCCGGGTGCTCGNNACGGGCGACGTGGCGGGGTTCGCCCGACAGGTCGCACAGCTCCTGGAGCTGGACGTCGCACCGCAGCGCATCCGCCTCTGAGGGGCCTTCGCCGGAGGGGCGCGCATCGGAGCCAGGTACGGATCCGGGCCGGTGGGTGCCGGCACCTCGGGCGGTCACCGTTCCCGGGGCGCTGTTGGCGACGCATCTGGAGGACGATGGTGGCTTCGACTCGCCGGCCGGGGCCGAGCAGGGCTTCCGTCGCGCCTTTCGACGTCGTCTACACGTGGGCCGATCGCACCGATCCCCAGTGGCGGGCGACGCGTCGCGCCGAGTTCGAGCGATTCGTCGCCGGTCTCCTCGAAGGCGCGGCGCTTCCCATTGCGCCCGATGACGAGCCGGGAGGCGCCCTCGGCGGCTTCCGCTACTCCCTTCGCTCGGTGCACCGCCATCTGCGGGGGATGCGGAAGCTCTTCGTCGTCGCAGAGCAGGCGCCCGACTGGCTGGTCGGTGACCATCCCGCCGTGGAGATCGTGCCGCATCTCGCAGTGTTCGACGACCCGCCGTTTCAGCTGCCCAGCTACAACTCGCAGGCCATCGAGGCGGGGCTGCACCGCATTCCCGGCCTCGGTGAGCGCTTCGTCTACTTCAACGACTACTTCTACCTGTTGCAGCGTCACGATGCGGGCGACTTCTTCACGGTCGACGTCCGGATCCGAGTGCGTCTCGGGCGCGGGCTCGCCGCACGTGGCGCTGTGGTTCCCGGAGAGCCGGTGGACGCCTCTGCCCAGAAGAACACGAACCGCGTCCTCGATGCGGCCTTCGGCCGGCGGTTCCGCCTGACGGTGATGCACCGGCCCCGCGCCCTGACCAAGTAGACCATCGCGGCGGCCGAGGATCGGTTTCCCGAGGAGGTCGCCCCGTACCCGACGGCTCCGCTTCCGGACGGGAGAGATGTACGCCGTGCACAACGGTCTCGTGCCCTTCGCCGCCGCCAGGGATGGCACGGCCCACCTGGTGTTGCCGAACCCCCTCGAGAAGGACATCTTCCACTGGTCGAGCGATCCGGAGCACAACGCACGGGTCGTGCGGCACCTCTTCCGCCGCCGGCAGCCGGCGTTCTGTGTCCAGGACGTCTGCGACCCGTCCGACGAGCGTGCGATCGGGCAGTTCCGCGAGCTGATGGAGGCCCTGTATCCGGAGCCGTCACCTTCGAGACCCGAGGCGGCTGAGTGCGACGCGGGACGGACGGACGCGGCGGGAAGCCCTCGCCTCACGCCGTTGCTGCCCGCACCGCCGGGAGGACGCCGGTCACGTAGGCATCGAGGGCTTCATGATCGATGGGGGCGCGCAGTGCGATGTTCACGCCTTGCGCCCCGGCCGCCACGTACTCGAGCACCCGCTCGGTCACCCGGTCCGGCGTGCCGAGCAGGGCGCCGCCCATCACCCTTTCCGCCATCTCGCCCCACTGGTCGATCAACGCCGCTTCGGCTCTGGCGGCGGCCCCGGCATCCGTCGCGACGTGGAACATCAGGTTCACGGTCCGCTCGATGGCGGACGGGTCGCGATCCTCGATCTCGCACCAATCGTCGAGCACCGAGCAGAGACGACGGAACTCGGCGGGGGCGACGTACGCCGCGTTCCACCCGTCGGCGTAGCGGGCGGCGATGCGCAGCGTTCGTTTCTCCCCGATGCCGCCCACCCAGATCGGGAGGTGGCCCCGCATCGGGCCGGGCACCACCGACGCATCGCTGACACGGAAGAAGTCTCCATCGTGGGTGGTGCGCTCGTGGGTGAGCAGGCTCCGGATCAGGGGTGTCGCCTCTTCCAGCATGTCCATGCGCTCCCGCAGCGGCGGGAAGTCGTAGCCGCAGGCGAGCGCCTCGAGCTCGGCCCAGCCCGACCCGAGACCCAGTTCGAAGCGACCGCCGCTGATGTGGTCGAGGGTGACGGCCGCCTTGGCGAGGAGGGCGGGGTTGCGGTATCCGACGTAGAACACGAGGCACCCGATGCGGGCGTTGCGGGTGTCGGCGGCGAGCGCCCCGAGGGTGGCGACCGCCTCGAAGTGCGGCTGGGTGCCCCCGGCCGGCGGCACCTCGTAGAGGTGATCCCACACCGAGATCCAGTCGAGCCCGGCGTCGTCGAGCCGCCGCCACAGCGCACGCAGCTCGTCCATCGGCATGTTCTGCTGCCCGATGTGGGCGCCGAGCGACACGGTCATCGAGGGTGTTCTCCTTTGCGGTTCCCGAACCTACTCGGGAGCGGCGTCGCGGTGAACGGCGGGAGCTCGGAGAAACCGGCCGTCGTGACGTGCCGGCCGGAGCGAAACGCGTAGGCTCCCGGTATGGCGCACATCACGTTCATCCACGGAATCGGGAACAAGCCGAGCATCGACGAGCTCCAGCGGGTCTGGGAGCGGGCACTGGCCGACGCCGACGGTGTCGACCTCGGGGCAGAGGGGATCACGGCGGAGATGGTCTACTGGGCCGACGTCATGTACGAGAGTCCAAGCGTCGCCGCCGGATCGCATGAGAGCGCCGACACCGCCATGGAGCTGGGCGAGCCGGAGGTGGACGTCGACCTCGCCGAAGCGGCGCTGGCCGCAGACGAGGAGGCGTGGCTGGCCGGGTTGCGCGGCAAGCTCAACTTCGACGCCGATGGCGACGACGAGTACGCCCCGCCGATGGAGGACATCGGAGCGGAGTTCGAGCGGATCCCGCTGCCGTGGGCGATCAAGCGCCGACTCATGAAGGTGTTCCTGAGAGATGTCCACCACTACCTCTTCAACACCGACAGCACGCCCCGTCCGGGCGAGACCTATCCCTGCCAGGACGAGATCCGGCGCCGGTTCGTCGAGGCCGTGCAGCGGGGGGCCGAGCAGGACGGGCCGCACATCGTCATCGCCCACAGCATGGGGACCGTCATCTCCTACGACTGCCTCAAACGAGTGCCGGAGTGCCCGGCGGTCGACGCGTACATGACGATCGGGAGCCCACTGGGGCTCGACGAGATCCAGGACAAGCTGCAACCCGGGTGGACGCGCGACGACGGCTTTCCCCACGACAAGGTGCGCGGCGACTGGGTGAACATCTACGACCATCTCGATCCCGTCGCCGGTCTCGATCCGGCGATCGCCAACGACTACCGGAAGGGCGGCGTCAACATGGTGCGCGACGTCCAGCAGACCAACCCGGGGGCGTGGCGCCACGACGCCGGGAAGTACCTCGGCGGCCCGCAGTTCCGCGGCCACCTCGCTCGGATCTTGGAGATCGAGAGTGTCTGAGCCCGACGCCGCTGCGCTCGTCGCCGAGCTGGAGACTGCGGCGAAGACATTCGACACGACCTCTGCCACGAGCATCTGTGACCGGCTCATCGCCGGCATGTACCGCCAGCCGGCTCCGATCGACGTGAAGCTCGCCAAGCAGGCGCTGGGCCTGCTCCGATCGATGCGCGCCTTCGCCGACATGCGGCGCCTCGGCGATGCGTGCCTCGCCACCGGTCAAGACGGCGCCCAGATCGTGCGGCAGTACGCCCAGGCGCTGATCGAGTCCGGGGCGCTGGTGGCGGCCGAGAAGGTGCTGCTCGATCTCGCCTCGAGAGAGCCGCTCGGATCCGCCGAAGGTGACGAAGCCAGAGGGCTCCTGGGCCGCACCTACAAGCAGATGTACCTCGATGCGGGCAACCCGCGGGCGAGCGGCGCCAAGGAGGCGCTCCAGAAGTCGGTGGCGGCGTACCTGGAGGTCTACGAGAACGATCCGTCCAAGACGTGGCACGGGCAGAACGCCGCCGAGATGCTCCTGCGCGCCGAACGTGACGGCCTCGCCATCGAGGGCCCGGACCCGCGCGTCATCGCCAGGACCATCCTCGACCGCATCACGAAGGCCCACGAGGCCGGCGAGGCCGACATCTGGGACCTCGGCACCGCCCGCCAGGTCGCCATGGTGCTGGGCGAGGGCGACGTCGCCCGGGAGTGGCTGAAGCGGCGCATGGAAGCAGAGCCCGACGCGTTCGTGCTCGCCAGCGGTATCCGCCAGCTCGAAGAGGTGTGGGGGATCACCGAGGACGACCTGGCGTGGGGTGACATGCTCGCGGTGATGAAGAGCCACATGATGGAGGCAGGCGGGGGCCAGTCCATCCAGGTGGACCACTTGCCTCCGGAACCCGAGGCCTTCGAGCAGCGCAGCGGCGGCCTCGAGAAGACCTTCGGCAGCGCAGGCGCCGTGACCGTCAAATGGTGGACGCTCGCCCAGGAGCGACTCCGGGCGATCGCCCGGATCGAGGATCACGTCGGGACGGCGATCGGGACGGCGTTCCTGGTCAAGGCGAGCGACCTCAACCCCGAGTGGGGCGACGATGCGGTGGCGGTCACGAATGCCCACGTCGTGAGCCACCCCCCGGCGATGCGCGGCACCATCGAGCCCGACGACGCCGTCGCCAACTTCACGATGCTCGAAGGGCTGGACCCCATCGAGGTGACCGAGCTGCTGTTCCAGTCGGGCCCCCTGGACCTCGACGTCGCCGTGCTCCGTCTCGCCTCGGTGCCGGAGGGGGTGACGCCGGTTCCGCTGGCGAAGGCGCTGCCGCGCGCCGACGGCGAGCAGCGGCTCTACGTGATGGGGCACCCACTGGGCGGCGAGCTCAAGATCTCGATCGACGACAACGTGCTGATCGACCACGACGACGTCAAGGTGCACTACCGGGCGCCGACGGAGCCCGGCAGCTCGGGGAGCCCCGTGTTCAACCGCAACTGGCAGCTCATCGCCCTCCACCACGCAGGGAACGACCGCATGGAGCGGCTCCACGGGGAGAAGGGCACCTACCAGGCGAACGAGGGCATCGCCTTCAAGGCGATCACGGAGGCGTGCGCGCGCCCGCCCGGGGTCGGTTGACGGAGCAGTTGGACGTGGCGCCGGTGCGAGCGCGACCCGCCACGCAGACGCCGGGCGAAGCACAGTGGCCGGGCTGAGGCGCTACTTCACCCCGGCCAGCACGGCGGCCGTGACGCCGTCGATGTTGCCCGTGGGCTCGAGACCCATGGCTTTCTGGAACGCCTTGACGGCGTCGATGGTCTCGGAGCCGTAGTCGCCGTCGGCGCCGTACTTGGGCAGGGACTTCGGGTCCCAGGCCAGCAGCAGCTTCTGGAAGTGGGTGACGGCCTGGCCGCCTGCGCCCTTGGTGAGCACTTGCTCCTCCTCGTCGGTGGGTCTCGACTTCGCCGATGTGGTCGTCTTCGCTGACGTGGTCGTCGATGCCGCTGCCGTCTTCGGCGCCGCCTCGGCCTTGCCGGCAGACGATGGCTGTCCGCCCGGCACGGTCGACCAGTCGATGTCGAGGTCGGTGGGGCCGACATCGAGCTGGAAGTGCATACGATCCGGCTTGCTCCAGTCGCCGCCCCATGCCCATACCCGGGTGCCCCTGGTGTTCCTGATCGCAAGCACTGCGGCGACGTGGTTGGCCTTGATCTTGCCGGCGTGCTTGTCGCCGGGGGTGAACGGGTTCTCGTTGGGGTCGATGTCGACGGCGATGCCGGCCGAGTGCAGCGACGGCTTGCCCGACGCGGCGATCGCCCGGCAGTTGTACGCCCACACCGACTTCGGGGCGTAGCCGGCGCTCTTCAGCGCCGCCTCGAGCGCGTGATACGCATCGACGGCAGGGGCCGGAACGCCACCGATCTTCCTGCCGAATATCGCCGGGTCGGCGAACGACCCGCCTCCTTTGCGGCACATCCACTTCGCCCAGAGCTGGCGCAAGGTGGTGGTCGACGTCTCGAAGAGCAGCTCCGGGTCCTGACTCTCGGCGTCTCCCTCGGGATCGAGGAACTCGGCGGGGATCTCGGTGGCGGTGTCGTCGCTCATGGCGGAGAACCTACCCCGTGGATGCGCTCGGTGCTCGTCGATGCTGGGTGCGCGAACGAGGGGCCCCAGGCTAGCCTGGGGCCCCTCGCATTCGATTCGTCCGAGCTCACTCGTACGGAAGCACCCGGACCTCGTCTTGCTCGGCGATCACGAGCAGGTGCTCGCCTTCGGCGTGGGCGATGGCGTCGACGATCGCATCGGTCGACGGGGCGCCACCCTCCGGCAGGTCGAGGCGGTGGAGCACTCGCACCTTGGCGTGCACCCGCTTGGCGATCTCGTCGATGTCGAGCACCCCGTCGCCGACGAGCAACACGTCGCGATGGGGGAAGCGCACGACGAGGTGGCGCTCCGCCCGGTACACGAGCCAGTGGTAGAGCGCACCGCCACCCGTGGTGACGAGGAGCGCGACGGGCCAGCGAATGGCACGGGTGATCGAGTCGCCGTTGTCTTCGCCGAGCAGGGCCTGGAACACGGCGACCAGCAGAGCGATCAAGGCCCCGAAGGCGACCGCCCCGCCGATTCCGAAGATGCCGAACAGGTAGGTGCGGCGAGTCGACGAGACGGCTTCCTCCTCGTTGTCGGCAGCGAGATGCTGGACCCGCTGCCAGGCGATCGCCCACATCGGGCCGCCGACGAGCAGCAGCGTCACTGCGGCGAGCAGGGTGTTGACCCCCGTCCCCTCGCCGTCTCCGCCTGCCGCGGCCGGCCCGATCGCCTCGAAGAAGGCGAGCACCAGGATCACGACGGCGACGGCGACCGTCGCCAGGGCGACTCCGGACACGAGGTAGTCGTAGATCCGGTCGATCTCGGTGCGCTCTCTCGTAGCGCTCGGTCCGACCACCGCCCGGTGATAGCGCCACACGGCCAAGCCGACCGCACCGGCTGCGATGGGCGCCGCCATGTCCGCGAAGTGCACGGTGGCGCTCACGCCGCCGGACTCTCCGATGAACCACTCGAGCACGAGGTAGAGGCCGTAGCCCGCACCCCAGACGGCGGCGACGAGGCCGGCGAGCACGCCGAACAGCAGGACGTAGACGTACCAGCCCTCGCTGCGCGGTGCCCGCAGGCCGTGGGCCAGCCAGTGCCAGGCCCACACCGCAGCACCGATCAGGATGCCGGCGACTGCCATCCACAGGTCACGAGTGCTCTGCGTCACGACGGCATCGGAGGCCGTGTGGAAGGCCCGCTGCACGGCGTCACCGAGGAGGACTCCACCGAACCCGCCGAGGATCCACAGGCCTGCGCCGGACGCCAGCCACAGGTGGGTGCGGGCCAGGGTGGTCGGCGGGATCGCCCGCCAGGTCATCCAATGTCCGATCCAGAGGGCGGTCCAGACGACGAAGCCGGCAACCGCCGTGCCGTCCCAGTCGCGGTCGACGACGCTGTTTGCCACGGCGAAGGCCGTTCCGATGGCGGCGCCCAGCGTGGTGAGCAGCGCGGCGTTGAGGTACAGACCCCACGCCATGGTGGTGCGTTCGGATGCGTCGGCCCGGTGGGTCCTCCGCACCCACGCGGCCAGCGCGACGAACACGGGCAGGCCGACCACCGTCATGGCCAGCGGTGCGGCGAGATCGGACCCGCGGCGGGCTGCCGAGTCCGAGATCGCCAAGCCGAGGGTGCCCATGACCCCGAATGCCGTGACGAGCATGGAGGCGAACAGCATCACGTGGACGAACAAGCGTCGCACCTCGCTGCCTCCGCCTCCACCACCGCCCCGGTCGGGCGCTGCCTCGCGGTGCCGGCGCACGGCGGCGACGATGGCGTACACGATGACGCCCAAGACGATGAGTGGGAGCAATCCGCCGATCATGGTCTACCTCCAGGCGCATCCGTAGACGGGCTGGGTGCCGCCGGCGATGCGCCATTCGCCGGCGACCTGTTCGAGCGTCAGCCGTGTGTCGATCTCGATCGTGTCGACGGGGAGCGGGCCCGGCTCGAACCGGGTCCCGGTCAGGCGGATGTCGATGGCGACCCGATCGGTCAGGGTGCGAACGCGCTCGAACGTCGCCACCCGGCTTTCGGTCTCGTCGATGTCGACGTCGAGGATCGGGCAGCGCCGCTGCGCCTCGGGCGTGAGCATGGCGTAGGCGTCGTCCCACTCACCATCGAACAGGTGCTGGATGTACGTCTGCGCCGCCGCTTCGGGGCTTCCGGCCGGGTACTCCTCGACGTCCCGCCTGCCCAGGAACGCGATCGTCACCACCGCGGCGACGAGCGTCACGCCGATGGCGATCAAGACGGCCGTTCCCGGCATGTGGTGTGGCTGTGTTCCCATACGCCCATCGTGCTCCTCGGCGCCGCGTGGCGCCATGGGGGAAGGTCCCCCAAATCGCGCTGGGGGTGGGCCGCTGCGGGGCGACATCGGCCTGGACTCCGGGTCTCGGCGATCGAGGTGGCGACCGTGCAACCCCGGGTGGGGAAGGCGGTCCTTCAGGTCGGTCGATGCTCCTCCGTCCGTGACGCAGGCATTGTCCGCGAGATCGGCGCTCTGCGGCACCGGCATATGGACCCTGGGTGGTGGTCGACCGGCTCTACCGGGCGGGGGGCGGGGATCGTGATGATCGGTCGTGTGGTCGGGCGCCGAGCCGGTGTGCCCCGACTGCGAGTACTCGGCGGTCATCGACGCCGAGCCCGAGGCGATCTGGCCATGGATCGTGAAGATCGCACAGGCCCACATCAGGCGGGCTGCAGCTCCGAACGGCGAGCGTTTGCGCCGTGGGGCCGTGCACAAGGTGGGAATCGTCACCTTCGAGCCGCCTCGTGTGCTGGTGGTGCGGTCGACGAGCAAGGTGGCGGGTCGACGACGCTCGCATACCCTCGAGCGCGACCCTGGTGCGGCCGGCACTCTGCGCCCCCTCGACGTCGTCCCCGGGGAGGAGCCCCCCACCGACGTCCGCTAGCGTGGCCGCCATGGAGGTGCTTGGCGAGCGCGTCGTCGGAACCACCCGGATCGTCGTCGCCCGCGCCGACATCACCGCCCTCGAGGTCGATGCCATCGTCAACGCCG
>DKBA01000129.1 GCA_002450985.1 Acidimicrobiia bacterium UBA6912 | reverse complement strand
CTCGTCGCCCAGGACGTGACCTCCTACGGCACGGACCGGGGCGAGCCCGAAGCCCTCGCCCGCCTGCTCCGGGACCTGGAGGCCGTGGCCGGGCTTCGGTGGATCCGGCTCCTCTACGGCTATCCCGCGCCCTTCCCGCCGGGGGTGGTGGAGCGGCTGGCCTCCGGGGGCAAGGTGCTCCCGTACCTGGACCTCCCGATCCAGCACATCCACCCGCGCATCCTCCGGGCCATGGGGCGCCGCGGCTCGGCCGGGGAGGTCGAGGCCGTGCTCGAGGGGCTCCGGGCCGCAGTTCCGGGTCTCGTCCTGCGGACCACGGCCATCGTGGGCTTCCCGGGGGAGACCGANNGCCTTCCTCTACTCCGCGGAGGAGGGCACGCCTGCGGAGCGCCTGCGGCCGCGGGTGCCGGCCCGAGCGGCCAAGGCGCGCCTCGACCACCTCCTCGCGGTCCAGGCGGAGGCGAGCGCGGAGCGAAACCGCGAGTTCGTCGGGCGGACCCTGGATGTCCTCGTCGACGGGGTCGACGAGGAGGGCTTCGCCGTGGGCCGGACCTACGGGCAGGCTCCCGAGGTGGACGGGTACACCCGGCTCCTCGGCTACCCGGCGGACGGAGTCGTGGAACTCGGTGCCTTCGTCCCGGCGCGGATCGTGGATTCCTCCGAGTACGACCTCGTGGCCGAGGCGGCACCCCCCTGATGTCTCGCTTCGCCCGCTGGTCGCTGCCGCTGGTGGCGCTCGGCCTCTGGCTCTTCACCTCCGTCGTGGTCGGCGGTCTCTACCCGGCGTTCGTGCAGCGCTTCCAGGTGGTGCCCGACGAGGTCAACAAGGAGGTCGAGTTCGTCGACCACAACATCCAGTTCACGCGCGATGCGTTCGGTCTCAGCGACGTCGAGGTGCGCAGCTTCGCCGCGTCCGGCGCGCTCGACGTCGCGGACATCGAGGCCAACCGGGCCACCATCGACAACATCCGGCTGTGGGACCCGTCGGTGCTTCGCACGACCTACCGGCAGCTCCAGGAGATCCGCACGTTCTACGGCATCGAGGACGTCGACGTCGACCGCTATGAGATCGACGGCGAGCTGACGCAGGTCATGGTCTCGGCCCGTGAGCTCGACGAGCAGAACATCCCCGGGGGCGGCTGGGTCAACGAGAAGCTGGTCTTCACCCACGGCTTCGGAGCAGTGCTGTCTCCTGCGAACGACGTGACGGTCGCCGGGCAACCCGAGTTCCTGATCAAGGACATCCCGCCCGTCTCGTCCGTGGACACCCTCGGCATCGAGCAACCGAGGATCTACTTCTCGGACAGCGCAGACTCCGACTACCTCATCGTCGCCACCAACGAGCAAGAGGTCGACTTCCCCATCGGTGAGAGCGAGGTCGCCCGCACCTCCTACGACGGGACGGGCGGCGTCGAGCTCGGCGGTATCTTCCGCCGTGCGGCCTGGGCGCTGCGGTTCGGCGACGTCGACGTGCTCATCTCCGGGCAGCCAAGGAGCGACAGCCGGGTGATGCTGGAGCGCAACATCCGCGACCGAGTGGCCAAAGTGGCCCCCTTCCTCTTCCCGGATGCCGATCCCTATCTCGTGATCGTCGACGGCAACCTGACGTGGGTGCTCGACCTCTACACCGTCTCCGACAACTACCCGTACTCCACCGTCGCGTTGACCGGCAGGCTCGACCGTACCCGTGGCCTCCCCTCGACGTTCAACTACATCCGCAATCCGGTGAAGGCGACGGTCGATGCCTTCAGCGGCGAGATGACCTTCTACGTCATCGACGAGAGCGATCCCCTGATCCGCGCCCAGCAGCGCATCTTCCCCGACCTCTTCACGACCGAGCCCATCCCGGACGCGCTGGTCGACCACCTCCGGTACCCGGAGGACCTGTTCAGGGTGCAGTCCGACATGTACCTGCTGTACCACATGACCCAACCACGCGATTTCTTCAACACGGTCGATCCGTGGCAGATCGCCAACGACCCGTCGACGTCGGAACGCACCGACCTGCGCGGCGCGTTCATCGACGCCGAGGGGAATCAGCTCCGGCCGATGCTGCCCTACTACCTGTTGATGAGGCTCCCCGACGAGGACGACCTCTCGTTCCTGATCATGCAGCCCTTCACGCCGCAGAACCGGCCCAACATGGTTTCGTTCATGGTCGCCAAGAGCGGCCCTGACGAGTACGGGCAGATGATCGACTACCGGCTCCCGGCGGCGTCGGCGCAGCAGGGCCCCGGCCAGGTGGGCAACTTCATCAACCAGGATCCCGCGATCTCGGCCGAGTTCACGCTGCTCAGCCAGGGCGGGTCCGACGTGATCCAAGGCAACATGCTGGTGGTGCCCGTCGAAGAGTCGCTCCTGTACGTGCAACCGATCTACATCCGGGCCGATCCCGAAGGGGGCGGCGGCGACTCGTCCGGCATCCCCGAGTTCAAGCGGGTCGTCGTGTCGTTCGACGGCGATATCGAGATGCGCAACACGCTCGACGAAGCCCTCGCTGCAGTGTTCGGCGCCACGCCGGATGGCGGCGACCAGGAGCCTCCGCCGCAGACCGGTGGCGACGTTCCGGAGGAGGTCGCGGCACTGCTCGATGCCGCCGCCCAAGCGTTGGCCGACGCCGACGCGGCGCTGCGCAACGGCGATCTCGCCGGCTATCAAGCCAAGGTCGACGAGGCTCGCGACTTCATTGCGAGAGCGGTGACCCTGTCGGAGGCCACGACGCCCTGACGCTCCTGGGGAGCGGTTGCGGTTCTTCGCCCACCTTGCCGGTGCGTGTGGTCGGCGAGCCCTAGCCGGTCTTGGGCTTGGGCGGGGTGGCTCCCGGTGGGTGGTACAGGGCGTTGAGTCGCTCGACGCGTTCCACGCCCTTGTGGGCGGCGAGCATCTCCGAGATCATCGCCGTCTGGTCCGGATCGACGGCGAGTACCAGCATGCAGCGGGGGCCGTCGAGACGCTTGAAATCGAGCTGGACGATGTGCTCGTCGATGCGCCTGGCGAACTTCAACACGCTCGACATGTAGTCGCCGCTCTCCAAGTGAATGCGGATCGTCTCCCGGGCGCGAGCTGTGCGCCGCGCCACCGCCGCGTCCGCCGCTCGCAGCGCGTAGAGCACGGTGAGCACGACGACGGTGCCGATACCGGCGAGCGCATAGGAGCCCGAGCCGGCGGCGAGACCGAGCGCGGCGACCGCCCACAGTCCTGCCGCAGTGGTGAGACCCTTGACGAACGCACCCTCCCTGAAGATGGCGCCGGCACCGAGGAAGCCGATGCCGGTGACGATCTGGGCGGCGACGCGCGACTGGTCGGCGCCTTCGAAACCGACGATCGAGGCGATGGTGAATATGGCGGCGCCGACCCCGACCAGCGTGTGGGTTCGCAGGCCTGCCGCCTTCTGCGCCGCCTCGCGCTCGAACCCGACTGCGGCGCTGCACACTGCTGCCAACACCAGCCTGGCGACGATCTCCATGATGGGCATCCGTCCTCCTTCGGTGCCGCGGGCTCCAATCTACGACGTCCGGATGGGCGGCATCGGGCCGGGGCCGCAGTGAGGCGCCCGCCCCAAGTGCGAGACGCCCGGGAACCTGGGCAGGTCCCGCGCCCGTCCCACGGGAAACGGCCGACCAGGGGGACCGACATGCACCGCATCACGCTCACGCTCACCGCCCTCGTGCTGGTGATCGCCGGTTGCTCCGGCAGCGCCACCCAGCCCGCCACGCTCGGAGGGCCGGGCGGCGGCGGTGCCGGGGTCATCGGCGGCGCCGGAACCGTGGCGGCCGGTTCAGGGAATCCGGGGCCATCGGCCGTCGAGGCGCTCCGCCGGTTTGCACAGTGCGACGACGTCCTCGACTTCTACGTCACCCATGCGCTCGAACTCGTCGGCCCGTATGGGCTGTTCGACGACGGCTGGATGTACGTGGAGGATGCCGCGATGGCGGCCACGGCCGCCGCGGGCGAGGATGGCGGGTCGGCGACGCCGGCGCCCCGCAGCGCAGAGGCCGAGTACTCGACCACCAACGTCCAGGAGCAGGGGGTCGACGAGCCGGACCTCGTCAAGACCGATGGGCGGCGCATCTTCTCCCTGGTGAACAACGTCCTCCACGTCTCGATGGTCCGCGACGGGGGGATCGTCCACGTCGGACGGCTCGCCTTCCCGGGTGACGAATGGTTCAACGACATGCTGCTCGACGGGGACCGTCTCCTCCTGACGGGCCAGACGTGGACCGGGAGATCGTCCCTCGTGGTGCTCGTCGAGGTCGACGTCACCGACTCCGCCGACCCCGAGGTGCTGCGCCGCCTGGAGATGGACGGCGCCTACGTGTCCGCACGGATGAGCGACGGTCTCGTGCGGGTGGTCACCCGATCGACGCCGGTTGGTTTCGACTGGGCCACTCCGGAGGGGAGCGGACTGCGCGCCGAGAGCGTCGCGTTGGAGCGGAACAAGGAGATCATCCGCAACTCGACGTTCGAGAACTGGCTGCCGTATGCGGTGGTCACGGATGAGCAGACCGGGCAGAGCCGGGGGCGAACGCTCCTCGAATGTGAGGACGTGTACGCTCCGCCGGTCTTCTCGGGTCTGGCGACGGTGTCGGTGCTGTCGATCGACCTCGACGGCGCGGGCCTCGCCGCGGCGCACGCCGATGGACTCGCCGCCGAGGGAGAGACGATCTATGCCTCGACCGACAGCCTCTACGTGGCGACCCAGCGGTGGATGGACTGGCCGCGCCTGCTCGATACGGCGCGGCCGCAACCGATCGTCGACGAGTTCCGCACCGATGTCCATCGGTTCAGCTACGCCGATGACCGGGTTCAGTACGAGGATTCCGGCGACGTGCCCGGCTTCATCGTCGGGCAGTGGGCACTGAGCGAGCACGGCGGCGATCTGCGGGTGGCGTCGACCACGAACCCGTGGACGTGGTGGGGCGGCGGTGAGTCGGAGAGCATGGTCACGGTGCTGCGACCCGACGGACGCGGCACGCTGGAAGCGATCGGTGCGGTCGACGGGCTCGGCCTCACCGAGCAGATTCGCGCCGTCCGCTTCATGGGACCGCTCGGCTACGTCGTCACGTTCCGCCAGACCGACCCGCTGTACGTCATCGACCTCACCGACCCGACCGATCCGCAGGTGGCCGGCGAGCTGAAGATCCCCGGCTACTCGGCGTACCTCCATCCGGTGGGCGAGGGTCTGCTCCTCGGCGTCGGGCAGGACGCCGACGAGTGGGGTTCGACCAAGGGCACCCAGGTCTCACTCTTCGACGTGAGCGATCCCGCCAACCCGCAGCGCGTCGACCAGGTCACGTTCGAGGGCGGTTCCTCGGCCGCCGAGTGGGACTCGCGGGCGTTCCTGTGGTGGGAGCCGGAGCAGTTGATGCTGGCTCCCTACGAGCGATGGGACTGGGACGAGAAGACCGGCCGCGACTGGTACGACGCCGGTGCGCTCGCCATCGAGGTCGACGGGGAGCAGCTGGTGGTGCGCGGCACGCTGCGCAACGGACCGGCCGGCGAAGACGATCCCGGTTTCGCACCCGACCCGTGGGCAACGGCGATCATGCGCACGGTCGTCGTCGACGGCTCCGTGTACACCATCGGGCAGACCGGTATCGGTGTGCACGA
>DKBA01000336.1:1123-7103 GCA_002450985.1 Acidimicrobiia bacterium UBA6912 | reverse complement strand
AGCCGTCGAGCAGCACGTCGTCGGGGGTCACGCCGGCCGCCTCGGTCGCCAGCGCGACCAGGGCCTCGGCGCCCTCGGTGTTGTTCTGGAAGAAGGCCGTGGCCCCGATCTCGAACGTGACGCCGGCGACGATCTCGGTCAGTGATGGTCTGCCGCGTACTGCTCGCACCGACCGCCCGGCTGCGACGGCAACGGCCGCATCCCACCGGTCGGCCTGGGCCGGCACCCGGCCCGAGAGCACCACGAGGCGGTCCCCGGTCCGCACGCCGAGGCGCAGCGTGATCCGCCTCGCACCATCGAGCGGCCCGAGCGAGTCGAAGAGGGCCGCCAGTTCCGGGTGGAGCAGGGAGCACTCGTCCAGCGGAACGAGGTGCTTCGACCGGGGCCGGAACAGGGCAGGCTTCCCGTCTGCCACCCGGAAGTCCATCCGATTGCGATAGCCGAACGCCGGGCCCGGGGCGACCGTCGGCCGCACCTCGGCGTCGGGGAGGCCGCCGAGATGGGCGAGTTGCCCGGCGACGATGGTGCGCTTCCACTCCGCTTGGGCACGGCGCTCGGCGAACTGCCACTGACAGCCACCGCACGCGGCGAAGTGCGGGCACCGGGGTTCGATCCGCTCCGGCGAGGGGCTGCGCACCTCGGCAAGCTCGAGGCGAGCCCAGTTGCCCTTGTCGGTGACGACGTCGCCGGCAACCGTCTCCCCGGGCATCGCCCCGGCGACGAAGTAGGTCTTGCCGTCGAGCCGGGCGACGGCCTCGCCGCCGTGGGCGACGTCATGGGGGGTCACGACGATCACCAGGCCAGTATGGCCGATGCGCCGTGGCACCGGGGTTGGCCGGCGGCGAGAGGGACCGGGCCTGTCGTATGTACACGTTCATCACCATTGACGATGACGATGACCGTGTCGCGTGTGACGCTGGCGCTCGTCAGGTAGGGACCCATGTCCTCGGGAGGGAAAGTGGTGGAAACGACCGGCAGCCAGCAACGGCTCGGGTCCTTGCATCGTGCTCCCAGCGAGAGGGTAGGGGCCTCGACGATGGACGTCCGCGATCGACGGCGACCGCGGGACGACCGTCGGACATGGGTGGGATGTGAGGTGCAGGTGGCGGCCGCGGCGGCGGTCGAACGGCACGTGTCAGGACGTAGCTCCACCCCATTGCACGTCTCCGGCGTCGGTTCTCACGGCGCAGGCGCATCCACGTAGCGGGGCGCCGAGAACCACCTCGTCCCGGCTCTCGGCGCCCCGCAGACACTCCCCACGCTCCTCAGCCCACCGGCGGCGTCGTATGAGTGGCCGTCACGGCGCCATCGGGCGGTCCCCTCCACAGCCTGTGGACAATCATCACTTTCGATGATGTGCGGCGCATCGTCGTGTGCGAATATCCGGCCAGGTAGGACCCGTGTACTCGGAGAGAAGTCATGGGTCGGCGCGAAAGGCGTCGCAGCGTCTCGAGCGTGCCGGCTCGGCCGATCGCCGATGTTGCAGGTAGGGGTCTCACCCGCGAGGCAGCGCCATCGAGTGAGGTGGCGCAGCGTGGTAGGACAGGGAGAGAGACTATGCACGCACGTGAGGCTGTGCCGCTCGGCACGTTGGCGGTTCTCGCCGGCGTCGCCGGTATCGGCATCTGGATGGCGGAGTTCATCGTCCCGGGCTTCTCGGGACCGCCGTGGCAGACCGTGGTTTCCATCGTGGGCATTGCGTTCGTGGTCGGCATCGTCGGCAGACCATCTGCCCAGCTCGACCCTCGGTCGTTGCCCGTGAGCACGGAGCCGGATGCGCAGCCGCGCCGCCCGCTGCGCAATGTCGTCCACGACGGGCTCACCGGCGGCGCCGCCGCCCAGCCTGCGTTCAATCCGCAGAATGTCGCTAATGCGACGTACGGGGCGGCCGACAAGGAGATGGACAGAACAGCACCCCTCTGAGATCCCCCCGCTTCGGCCGCTTCCCCCCGGCCGTCGCACATAGTGGCGCATCGCCCGTTGCCCGACCCCCACCGCAACGGGCGATGCACCACCGCCAGACTGCAGAGCGAGCACCACCGGGCGCTCGCTCTCTCGCGTCGGGTGCCATCGATCCCGTCCTACCGCATCGCGGTGCCGGCAAAGAAATCCGGACAACTCCTGTAAGAAATCGGCGCTTCGTGTGTCTCATACACGAGGGCCCGCATCGAGAGGTGCGGGAACACGTCGAGAGAGAGGCGTTGTGGTGGTAGGTCGTGGCACGCTGTGGTTCGTGGTGGCCGCAGTGTCTCTGGTGTTCATGCTCGTGACGAGCGGCGTTCCCCTCGCCGATCTCGTGCCGCCGCTTCACACGCTCTTCCTCCTCCTCTCGATTCCCGTAGCCGTTGGGACGGTCGGCGCCCTGGTGCGTACCCACCCGGCAACGACCGTCCCGGCAGGTCAGCGGCGGGCCGAAGCGGTGATGACCACCCGGCCGCGTCGCAGCGAGGTGTCCGGGAGCTCGAACCCCTCACCGGATCAGGCGCGGCTCACGCTTCGCCTGGCCCCCCTCGAGCTCCCGGACTCTCTCGCCCGCTGAGATCTCCACAGGGAGCGGCAGCGTCACCGGCGACGCCGCCGCCGACCTTCGAGCTGCAGGCGGTCCGTGGCGTCTTCTAACCTCGTCACGCGATGCTCACCTTCCATCAGAACTGGTTCTACGTCGCCGTCGTCACGACGGGCGTCGTCGGGCTGTGGGGAGTCGGCCTCGCCGCGACGAAGCGGGAGCCGGGCCGAGCGTTCGGGTATGCGACGGGCGTGGCCATCACCGTGATGCTGGTCCAGGTGGCTGCCGGGTTGTGGCTGTACGGCCAGGGCCTCCGTCCAGGGAACGGCTTCCACGTCTTCTACGGCGTCGTGATCGCCGTGACCTTCTCCATCGCCTACGTCTACCGGTCCGCCATGGCGCGACGGCCGGCGCTGTCGTACGGGCTGCTCCTGCTCTTCGTCATGGGCCTGGGGCTGCGGGCATGGACCAACGTCGGCTGAGGAGGCCGACCGCACCCGCCACCCCCTAGCATCGACGTCCCACCACGGAGGAGTGTGCGCGTGTTGCTCGAAGGGAAGCGCCTGGTCATCACTGGGGTCCTCACCGACGGGTCGATTGCCTGGCATACGGCCCGCATCGCCCAGGAGCAAGGTGCAGAGATCGTGCTCACCGGCTTCGGTCGTGGAATTCGGCTCACGGAGCGATCCGCGCAACGGCTGCCCCATCCACCAGATGTGTTCGAGCTCGACATCAATGATCCGGCGCACATGGATGCCCTCGTCGCCGCACTCGACGAGAGGTGGGGTTCCGTCGACGGCGCGCTCCATGCCATCGCCTTCGCCCCCGAGGACGCCCTCGGCGGCAACTTCCTGTCGACGCCGGCGGACAGTGCAGGCACCGCCTTCCTCACGTCGGCGTTCTCCTACAAGACGCTCGCCGTGGGGCTCCGCCCGCTGATGCAACGGGCGGGCGGCGGGGCCCTCGTGACGCTCGATTTCGACAACACTCAGGCGTGGCCCGCCTACGACTGGATGGGGGTGGCCAAGGCGGCGCTGCAAGCGGTCACCCGCTACCTGGCGCGGGACCTCGGCGGTGACGCCATCCGCGTGAACGCCGTCTCGGCAGGACCGCTGTCGACGGTGGCGGCCAAGGGCATCCCGGGCTTCGCTCGTTTCAACGACGTGTGGGCGGAGAGGGCGCCGCTCGGCTGGGACACCTCCGATCCGACGCCGGTGGCCCAGATGGTTGCCGTGCTGCTCTCCGACTGGGCCCCGATGACCTCGGGCGAGGTGATCCACGTCGACGGCGGCTTCCACGCGATTGCGGCGAGCACGGGCGACACCTGATTGTCGCGGCCGGGTGCGGACCCGGCGGTATCCTCGATCCCATGGCGCGAGTGTTGGTGCTCTTCGGGGGCCGGTCGGCCGAGCATGAGGTCTCGTGTGTCTCGGCGGTCGCCGTGATCGCCGCGCTGGAGGGCGCCGGCCACCACGTCACTGCAGTCGGCATCGACCGCACGGGGGCCTGGTGGCTCGCCGAGCGCGGCGAGCCGATGGTTGCGACGGGTCGGCCGGCGGCATTGAGCCTCCCTGCCGGCACCCTCGCTGCCGGAGACGACCGCATCCTCTTCGATGTCGTCTTCCCTGTGCTTCATGGCCCCTACGGCGAGGACGGCACGATCCAGGGAGTGTTCGAGATCGCCGGCATCCCGTACGTCGGGTGCCGGGTGGCCGCGTCGGCGGTGGCGATGGAGAAGGATCTGACGAAGCGATTGGCCGTGCAGGCCGGGATCCCCACGGGGGCGTGGCGGGTCGTCCGCGCCGCCGACCTGGACGACCCGGCCGAGACGGTGGCGCGGCTCATCGACGATCTCGGACTCCCCGTGTTCGTGAAGCCCGCAGAGCTCGGCTCGTCCGTCGGCATCAGCCGCTGCGCCTCCGAGGTGGAGTTGAAGGACGGCATCCTGCGCGCCCTCGAGTTCGGGGACAAGGTGGTGGTCGAGGAGGAGATCCGGGGGAGGGAGATCGAGGTCGCCGTCCTCGACGGGCCACGCGCCTCCCTGGCCGGTGAGGTGGTGGTGGCCGGCGGATGGTACGACTACGAGGCCAAGTACCACGACGAGACCAGCCAGTTCGTCGCTCCCGCCGCCCTGTCCGATGCCGAGATGGCGCAGGTGCGAGAGCTGGCCTGTCGCACGTTCGCCGCGCTCGAGTGCCGGGGCCTCGCCAGGGTGGACTTCTTCCTCGCCGGCGATGGTCGGGGGTTTCTGCTCAACGAGGTGAACACCATGCCCGGCTTCACGCCGATCTCGGGGTTCCCCAAGATGTGGATGGCCTCCGGCATGACCTACCCGGAGTTGTGCAACACACTCGTCGACGCAGCCCTCCGCACCACCGCCTGACCGAACACCACCGAGTGGCGGTACGACTAGAGCTTGACGACGGGGCAGGTCAAGGTGCGGGTGATGCCATCGACGGCCTGGATGCGCGCCACCACGAGCTTGCCGAGCGAATCGACGTCCTCGGCCTGGGCGTGGACGACGGCGTCGTAGGGGCCGGTGACGGCCTCGGACGACGTGACGCCCTGGATCTGGGCGATCTCACGGGCGACGACGGCCGCTTTCCCGACCTCGGTCTGGATCAGTACGTAGGCCTCGACCATGTGGGCAGCCTCCCGGTGTGAGGGGTTCGCTGCCGATCATACTTGGCCGGGTGCGCCGTGCTACGTGCCGACCGGCCCTTCAGTACCCGTCGGAGCCGAAACGCAGCCGGGTGGCGAAGCTCCGGCCGTCGGCCTCCTCGACGTCGAAGACGACGCGCTGGCCTTGTCGGAGGGTGCGGAACAGCGATCCGGCGAGTGAGCCCGGACGCAGCATGACCTCGCTGCGGTCGTCGTCGCGCACGATCACGCCGACACCCGTGGTGGGGTCGTAGACCTTCACGACGCCCTGCATCGCGCTAGACCTTCTCGATCTTGCCGGCCTTGATGCACGACGTGCACACCCGGATGCGCTTCGAGTTGCTTCCGTGCTTCACCCGGACCTTCTGGATGTTGGGCACCCAGCGGCGGCTCGAGCGCTTGTGCGAGAAGCTCACCTGCTTCCCGAACCACGGTTCCTTGCCGCAGACTTCGCAACGGTATGACATGAAAGGGAGACCTCCTAGGAGCACGCCCGCCTCGGGCGGCCGGGCGCCCCGGGCATCGCCCGGACTCACGCCACGATGGTACGACGAACGAATCCTCACGCCGTAACGGGCGGCGAGTGTAGCAGGGCACACGGCTCGACCCGCATCGGGCACGTGACCAATGATGAACAATGGCTGAACTCGTCGCCGATCGGGAAGGTCGCGGCTGGTCGTCGAGGTTGACCGCCTCGAACACCGAGATCAGGAGACACCGAATCATGGAATTCCTCAAGCGGTACCGTGGCCCGATCATCGGCGTCGGGCTCGTCGTGCTCGTCGCCGCCTTCCTGGCATTCCGGCCCGACAA
>DKBA01000336.1:0-994 GCA_002450985.1 Acidimicrobiia bacterium UBA6912 | reverse complement strand
TGACTACGCCGGAGGCACCCCCGGCGAGTACCTCGATCTCGGCAAGATCAAGGGCAACGTGGGGGGTCAGAACTACGAGCTGCCTGCCGAGTACGACCCCGACGTCCATGGGGCGGTGCTCATCTGGTGCCTCCGTTTCAACACGCCGTTCGCCGCCGCCCCGCTGGCGTAGCGTCGACCCGGTGACGCCTGCGTCGCCCGGCGGGTGCGGCCCTCGTATCCTCCAAGGTCATGGCCGGACGCCCGCTGTCGTACCTCGCGTCGATCCCCACGGACGCCGTCAAGGGGATCGGCCCGCGTACCGCGAAGAAGCTGGCCGATGCCGGGATCTCGAGCGTGGCCGACCTGCTGCTCCACGTCCCGCGCCGCTACCTCGACCGATCCCAGCTCTTCGACCTCTCGTCGGTGCCGCTCGGCGAGGAGGTGACGGTGGGGGGCACCGTGCTGTCGGTGAACAAGCGCCGCATCAGCCGCAATCGCACGATGATCGACGCCAGGATCACCGACGGCACCAACCTGCTCACGGCGATCTGGTTCAACCCCTACCTCAAGCTCGAGGAAGGGAGCGAGGTGGCGCTGTCCGGGAAGGCGGAGCGTTTCCGCGGCCGGCTCCAGATGAAGAGCCCAGACGTCGATCGCCTCGACGGGGACGGTGAGTCGCTGGTGACGGGTCGGGTCGTTCCGATCCACCCCAGCGTCGCCGGGCTCAGCCCGCACCAGCTCCGCGGATCCATTCACAACGCCCTGCAGCGATCCCAGCCGATCCACGATGTCCTGGATGGCGCCACGCTGACTCGGCTCGGGCTCGTGGACCGGCGCACGGCCTTCGCTGCGATCCACTTCCCGGACGCGTCGTCCGACGTTGCGCCGGCCCGGCGCCGTCTGGTCTTCGACGAGCTGTTCCGCCTGGAGGTGGCGCTGGCCGTGCGGAAGCACCGCCAGATCGACGAGTCGGCGGGCGTGATCCACGAGGTCGACGGCGCGCTCGTCGACG
>DKBA01000276.1 GCA_002450985.1 Acidimicrobiia bacterium UBA6912 | reverse complement strand
GATGTCTTGGGTAGGCCGACCACCGCGCGACCTTCCACATCTGCTCCGGATCGCCGGACCCCAATCAGGCTGCGGAGCCGATCAACGTCCCGGCCCTGGAGGCCCGCAAGCTCGCTAATCCGGAGGCCTCCGAAGGCACCAAGGAGCACTCCGGTGGCGATAGTCGTCGCAATGGTGGCCGACCGCATGACAACCGACGAGGTACTGGCCGATCTGCCGGACCTCGAGGCCGAGGACATTGCCGAGTCAGAAGGTCTTGGGCATGAACACGACCAGAACGAGACTCGCACCGAGCACGACGACTGCTGATGTGAACAGCACGACGCGAGCCCGCAACGTGTCCATCTTGCTCCCGATGCCGGCGAACAGCATCACCGAGGCGAACAGGACGGCGACGAGGACGTAGTTGTCGCCGCGCTGGTTCGCCTCCCGCGCCCGGGCAACGTACTGATCGGCTTGCGCATCGAGGGCAGCGGCCTCCTCCAACTTCGCCACCCGGTACTCAGGGCGATCGAATGGTGTCGCCGATGACTCAGGGTTGAGGATGGGCTTCTCTGCGATCCACGCGTCGAACGCGGGGAGCAACTCGTCGCGGAACCGGTCGTGGAGGAACCCGGAGAGCGTGGTCGGATCGGGTTGGTACACGCCAGATGCATCTCTGGAAGCATCTGGATCGGCCATCGCCTCGGCGTGGAACGCGGCGAGCCACGCAAGGAACACCTCGACGTCGATGTTCACCTGACTGTCGCCGTCGGCCTCTGCCTTGACCGCCTCGGCGCGCGTGCCGGCGGCGACGCTGTAGTTGTCGGCCTGTACACCGCTCCACTTCGTAGCCTGGAAGGCGGACCACGCGGTCAGCAACGTGGCAACGGCGAGAATGGCGGCCTCCCAGACCTCGAACCGTCGGTCGAGGCGGCCGCTTGCGGCCAGAGACGTGGTTTCGGCCTGAGAGGGTCCGGAGGGTGATCCCGGTTCGTCGGTCAATTTCTGGCCTTTCTTGGTCTGGGGTCGACGCAGATCGATCATCACGGATGGGACGGGGAGGAACCGCTTCGGCGCATTCGGTCGCGGTCGCTCCGCCAAACACGACGATCGATCACGGTGTCGCTGGCGCACCTGGCGGCGATCGTCGCCGCTCCTCGATCAGAACAGGACGAGGAGCCGTACAAGCTCGGCGACCCGCACGTCCAGCAGGGGTCGCGGGGAGAGACTGGCGTATTTCGGCGCTACCTCCAGACGGCCAATCACGAACCGGCTCGGCACTCCGCCGTGATGCTACACACGCAGGACCCCGCCTCCCGAAGACTGGCGGCATCCCGGTCACGGCCGTTGAGCGATGGCTGCTGCCTGTGATTCCGGACGCTCCCGAGCTCAGGCCCGTCGCCAAACCGCTCGCCGACGTCCGCTGGCCGCCAGGCCCTTCCCTCTAGGCGCCGGGTCGGCACAGGCGAGATCCCGACCGATGCGCCGCAGATCGACCGTACTGCAGACTCGTGACCTGAGAGAGTCATCGAGGGGCCTTGGTGTGAGACGCCCGACGACGAACAGGTTTGTGCTCGAGAAGAACGGTGATGCCCCCGGATGCCGCTTCTCTCGCTTCCCGATCACCGTGCGCAACCCGCTCATCGACTGATCCGGCACTCTCCTCGCCGGCGCAGGACCCGACGTGAGCCCGGCCCGACAAGGCGCAGACGTCGTCGATAGAGTTCGATGTCGACGGTGGTAGGGATGCCGACCATCGAAGGAGCGCTCATGTCGGACACTGTCAACGTGGCCCTGCTCGTCATCCGGGTGGCAGTCGGCGTGGTCTTCCTCGCCCACGGCGTCAAGCACTTCCGCAACCGCGAGAAGACCGTGGCGTGGACGTCGAGCATCGGGTTCGAGCGCCCCGAGATCCAGTGGTTCTTCATGTCGTTCGCCGAGATGGGCGTCGGGCTCTCCCTGCTCGTCGGGCTGCTCACGTCGGTCGGCGCCGCCGGGGTCGTCTCGCTCATGGCCGTAGCCTTCTGGACGGTGCATCGCCACGCCGGCTTCTGGATCACGGCCCGTCCCGACGAGGGGTTCGAGTACGTCATGGTGCTGGCGGCGAC
The DNA here is from genome assembly GCA_002450985.1 of Acidimicrobiia bacterium UBA6912. Taxonomy (GTDB): domain Bacteria; phylum Actinomycetota; class Acidimicrobiia; order Spongiisociales; family UBA5794; genus UBA6912. The sequence continues at coordinate 6,248 of DKBA01000276.1, read as the reverse complement.
TGCGGTGGCGCTGGCGTTGCTCGGACCCGGCGAATGGTCCATCGACCACGCCATCGGGATCGCCGACGACCTCGACGGGGGTATCGGGGCGCTGATCGTCGCAGCAGGTGTGGTCGCGGCAGCAGGCCAGCTTGCGACGTTCTACCGCCCCGAGCGGGCCGGCTGATCCGTCCGCCGCTCCGGCGTCAGCCCGCCGGATCCTCGATCAGGTCGGTGCCGGGCCGGTACGTGGACCAGGCGAACCAGAACGTGTCGAGGTGATGGATCTGCTCGAGCCGGGTCCCGGCGAGTGGGCCTGACACGGCGGCGCCGGTGACGTCCCACCGGCTCCCGGTCTCGGCATCGACGAACTGCTCCCCATCGGCGGCGAACGTCAATGTCTCGCCGTCGACGATGGGGGAGAAGACCCCCACCGAACCGACGTCCCGCCCGCTCACGATCCGCGAGGTCTCGAGCGCCGTCACCTGCCCCGCCTTCCACACGATCACCACCGGGACGTCGCCGACGTTCGAGTTCGTCGCCGCAGCCGCGTCGCCGGAGATGGCCTCCAAGGTCCAGGCCCGGGCGACGCCGTCGACCTCGACCCCCACGACCCGCTGCTTCGCCCGCGCCCGATCATCGACGTCGCCCCGGAACAGGAACGGCGTCGACTCCGGGTTGTCGTACCCGGCGTACGGGTTCTCGCCGTACGGACGGTCGAACCCGGTGGCGTTGCGGTCCAGCACGAGCCCCTCGGGGAACGCCGCCGCAAACTCCGACCACGCCAGCAACGGAGACGGCAGCGGATCGAGCGTGCGCCCGGTGAGCACGCCCACCACCGCCCGACCGTCGAAGTGGGTCCACAGCGACTCGGTGGCCCTGTCGTACATCACGAGCGCCGAGGCGTAGAGCCGCCCCGAGGTACCAAAGGTGGTCTCGACCCCGTCGATGATCCGCTCGTAGCTGACGGCGCTGTTGCACAGCGGGCAGTAGGTCACGGCGACCGGCACGCCACCGACGGTGTCGTTGACGATCTCGTGCCAGATCAACACCTGCACCGGGTAGGCATGCACCTCGCCCCCGATCTCGAGGTACACCACCGGGTCGCCGTCGGTCAGCCATGCGTCAGCTTCGCCGACCGAGACGAACTGCGGGTCGTCGATCGGGGGAATGCCGTCGGGCGGCGGCCCACCGGAGATGATCTCGGCAGGGTCGATGAGCGGCGCGGGCAGCTCCGGGTTCGCCGTGTCGCTCAGCGCAGACGGACCTTCGGGCAGCGCCCCCGCCTCGGCGGCGGGCTGAGCGGTCGTGTCGACCCCTTGTGGAGTCGTGGTCGTGGTGGTCGTCGCCGGTTCTGTGTCGCCGCCGCACGCCGCGACGACGACGCCGAGCACCGCCAGCATGACCAAGAGCTTCGTTCGCATCACAGCACCCAACGGTGGAAGGACCCCGAATAGTCCACAGAATGTCACCACCGCGACGGTGAGTCGCCGGGGCACCTGCCCGAGCCCAGCCGAGCGGCCCCGCCTACCCTGGCGTCCCCGCATTCTGGAGCCTGATGACCGCCGAGGGTGATCGCCGAGCGCTCGCCGGCATTCGCCGTGAACCGCCCCGCTTTCGGGTCGTGTCGGTACGCACCGTCCGCACGCTGACGCCGCGGATGGTGCGAGTGACCCTTGGCGGGGAGCAGCTCGCCGGGCTCGAGGTCGATGAGCCGGCCGCCAGCGTGCGGCTGCTCCTGCCTTCGCCGGGCGAAGACCTCTTGATCCCGACCTGGAACGGCAACGAGTTCCTGCTCGCCGACGGCCGGCGACCCCTCATCCGCACGTTCACCCCGCTCAACCTCGACCCGGAACGGCTCGAGATCGACCTCGATGTCGTTCGCCACGACGGTGGTGCTGCGTCCTCGTGGGCCGACACCGCGCAGCCGGGCGACCAGGCGGCGCTCTCCGGCCCGGGGAGGGGGTACGCCGTCGATGCCGGCGCCGCAGCCTTCCTCCTCGCCGGCGACGAGACAGCGCTTCCGGCGATCGGACAGCTCATCGCCGCCATTCCCGAGCCCATCCCCGTGCACGTCATCGTCGAGATCCGGCACGCCAACGCCAAGCTGGAGCTGCCATCACATCCGGTGCTGGCTGTCGAGTGGGTCGAACTGATACCAGGCGATCCACCCGGCGCCGCGCTGGTGTCGGCCATAGCGGACGCCGCCATCCCGGCAGGGGCGAAGGTGTGGGTGGCCGGCGAGGCCGCCGCCATGCAGCGGATCCGCCGTCACCTCTCCGCCGATCGCGGTCTGCCCCGCAGCGACCTCACCGTGCGCGGGTACTGGAAGCACGGTCGGTGATCACCGGTCGGCGAAGCGAAGTGTCCTCCTAGGGTCTTCTGTCGCCATCCGGGGGCATTCTGACCCTTTGTAGAGACCGGCAGTGCCGGACAGACTCACGCAGTCCGAGCGAGGAACCGACGCCTCAGACCTCGACGGAATCGATGGCACGTGAGCCGGTTCAGCACGTGCGTGCCGGAGGTCCGACGAGACGGTAGGGACTGGTGGATGAGACGTCGGTGCCTCGCCCGGAGGCTGATTCCCTGGGTATGCCCGCGGCGCACCCGCCGGCGGGGAGGGCGCAGAGCGCCACCTTCTCGGTCGTTCCCCCGCGACCAAGGTGGCGCTTCGTGCCTCTCCGGCCGCCTCCGGCTCGCCGCGAGCGGTCGGGGTCCTAGAGGGCGGCGGTGTCGACGAGCAGCACGTCGTCCATCTGGCCCATTGCGGCCGCCATGCCCTCCTCCATCCCCATGGCGATGAGCTGCTCCATCGCCTCCGCCGACGGGAAGGTGGTCTCGATCACCACGTGCGTTCCGCCGTCGGCACGTTCGCTGAGACTCACGTCGATGACCATGGTTGGCATGTGGGCGCTGGGTGCGCCGCTCTCGTCGGCGAAGCCGTCCTCGAACTCGAGGCGGTGCGGCGCATCTACCGCACGGATGCGCCACCAGCCGTGGTGGCGATCGCCCTCGGGTCCCGTCATGAAGTAGGCGACCGTGCCCCCGGGGGTGAGGTCGTGGGTCGTCACCGTTGCCGGATAGGTGGGCGGGCCCCACCACCGCTCGAGTCGCCGGGGGTTCTGCCAGAGGTCCCAGACTCGCTCGATCGAGGCGTCGAAGTCGGCGACGACGGTCATGGTGCGGTTGGCCGGGTCCTTGTGGACACTGGTGATGCTCATGGGGTCTCTCCTTGGTCGTCTTCGGCGAGGAGCTCGCCGAACTGCTCGAGGCGGGTTCGCCAGAGCGTCTCGAGCCGGTCGAGGGCGCGCCGGGCGATGCGGATGGTCTCGATGTTGCTGTGCACGAGTTGCTCGCGCCCTCGCCGGCGCTTCGTCACGAGCCCGGCACGCTCCAGCACGGCGACGTGCTTCTGCACGGCGGCGAAGCTCATCGGATAACAGCGGGCGAGCGCCGACACCGAGTGCTCACGGTGTAGCGCCCGTGCCAGGATGTCGCGTCGGGTGGGATCGGCGAGCGCGTGGAAGACGCGGTCCTCCTTCTGCGGGTTCTTATCTACAACCATATGGTTGTAGTTCTACTACGTGGGATCGTACGGCGCAATGGCCGTTGGGCGGCGCCGCGGCTCCGCGACCGTCCCCGTCGGGCGGGAGTCTGGCTCCCGACCTGAGTCGAAGGGCTCTAGTTCGCTCCCCCGGTGCGCCGGGACACTGACGGGGAGCGAAGACAGGAGTCCCTATGACTTCGAAGGACACTCCGACCCCCGAGATGTTGGCGCAACGGCGTGCCAAGTACCTGACCGGTCTGCTGTGGCACGTCGGCGTGTTCGTGATCATCAACGCCTTCTTCTGGGTGCTGGACCTCACGGTTGGCCAGGAGGGGCTCAACTGGGCGTTCTGGATCACGCTGTTCTGGGGTCTGGCCCTGGCTTTCCACGCGCTCGCCTACTACGTCGACGGCCGCCAGGTGGAGACCCGCAAAGCAGCGGAGTACCTCGCCGAGGACCGGCGACGGGAGGCAACGTCCCGCTGACCGGCTCGCCGCGGCGAGGACTCCCGGCGGCGGTCCTCTCTGCCGTGCTCGTCGTGGCCGCCTGCGGCGGCGGTGAGATGTCGCTCGCCGAGTACGCCGACCGGATGAACGAGATCGAGGCGACGGCGAGCGCACGCGCCGCCGCGATCCTCGACGCCGCCGAGCAGAAGGGCGATATCTCCCCGCAGGATGTCGGCGAAGGGCTCGAGATGGCCCACGACATCCGGCTCGAGGTGGAAGAGGCCGCGGCCGACATCGATCCGCCGGCGCAGATCGCCGATCTCCACGATCGCATCTTCGACTGGCACCGGGAGTTCATGGACGTCGAGGCTGCGCTGGCGGACCGGGCAGCCGAGGCGCCCGACACCCCCGAGGGGTGGACCGCTCTCTCCGACCGTCCCGAGATGGCCGACTACCGGGCGGCGATCGCCGAGGGCAAGGTGATCTGCGACGAGTTCCAGGGCGAGCTCGACGCCACGTCCGAGCGCGGCGTGTTCGACGACGTGCCATGGGCGCCGAGCCGGGTCCAGGAGGCGGTGGAGGCGGTCCTGGGCTGCGCCTGGTTCCCGGAGGATCCGACCGCCGTCTACCGCTATCCACCCCCCTGAGACGCCCCACATCGGGTCGGGTGCGCCCGAGGCAGGGCCCGGAGCCGGTAGGGCAGAGTAGCCCGTCTGACCTATGGCGCCGCGGGGCGCACGGGCTACGCTTGGAGTGTCCGAAGGAGGCCCGGCGGGGTCGGGAGGCCGAGGGGGGTTCAGTGGACCAGCAATCGCGCGCCGGTGACGCGATGTCCGGTCGCACCAGGCTCATCTCGGCTGGGGATGCGCTCCTGGCCGACCGGCCGTCACTGTCGCCCGCACAACGACGCCTCTGGTTCCTCGACCGCTACGAAGGCGGCGGCGGCGCCTACACCATCGCCCGGGCCAGCCGGCTCCGGGGCCCCCTCGACGTCGATGCCCTCTGCAACGCCCACGAGATCCTCGCCGCCCGCCACGAGATCCTGCGCACCCGCTATCCCGACCTCGATGGCGTCCCGTACCAGGTCGTCGATCCGCCCGGGACCGTGGACTTCGCGGTGGTCGACGTGGCCGAGGAGGAGCTCGACGCGTACCTCGCCGACGAGGCGGCCCGCGGTTTCGACCTGACCGGCGGCCCGGTGTGGAGGGTGCGCCTCGTCGTCCTCGGCGCCGACGACCACGTGCTGCTGACCGTGGTGCACCACATCGCCGCAGACGGGTGGTCGTTCCCGATCCTGCGCCGAGAGATCGGCGAGCTCTACCGGGCGGGACGGACCGGCGCCGACCCCGACCTGCCCGACCTGCCTGCCCAGTACCGCGACTTTGCGGCCCACCAGATGGCGCAGGAGGACACGGCGGCATTCGCCGCGGACGTCGCCTACTGGAGGGACCGCTTCGGCGACGATCCCGATCCGCTCCCGCTGCCCTCCGACCGTCCGCGCCCCGCCCACCGTTCGGCCGCAGGGTTCTGGATCGACGCCACCTCGGCCCTCACCACGGAGTCACGATTTCGCGAGGTCGCGCACGACTTGGGCGCCACTCCCTTCATGCTCGGGCTGGCCTTGTTCGCCGCCTTCTGCTGCCGCTACGCACGCACCGACGACGTCACGATCGGCATCCCCAGTGCCGAGCGCACCTGGCCCCATGCCGAGCACCTCATCGGCCCGATCGTGAACAGCCTCCCCATCCGCCTCTCGGTGACGAGCGACATGACCCTGAGGGAGCTGATCGCCCAGGTTCGTCGCGCCGTGCTCGACGCCCTCGACCACGGCGCCGTCCCCTTCGACGAGATCGTCAGGCGAGTCGCACCGAGACGGGACGCGAGCCACACCCCGCTCTTCCAGGTGATGTACCAGTACCGCGACGGCACCTTCCGTTCCGACTACGCCCTGCCGGACATCGCCGAGGAGATCGTTCCGGTCTCCGGTTCCACCAGCAAGTTCGATCTGCTCCTCGAGATCGGTGGCGGCGACGGAGGTCCACTGCGCAGCTCGCTCAGCGTCAGCCGCGACCTGTACGAAGAGGCGACCGGTCGCCGACTCCTCGACGCCTTCCTCGTCTTCTGCGACGCCGCCGTCGCCGAGCCCGACCTGCCGCTGCGGCGCACCCGGCTGGCTCCCGACTGGGAGCTGGCGTGGCTGGTCACGGAGCGGAACGCGGCGACCCGGCCGGTCCCGGCGGACGCCTCGCTCGCCGACCTCTTCGCCGCATCGGTGA
>DKBA01000199.1:2268-2505 GCA_002450985.1 Acidimicrobiia bacterium UBA6912 | reverse complement strand
CCTTCGACCCTCGGAACACCGGAGCGGCGGGCCTTCGGGCCCGCCGCTCTCGCGGCCGACGGCTTCCGGTAAGTCGCGAGCCGTCCGATCGCGTGAACGCGGGTTCCGGCGCGCTTGGGCTGTGACGATCAGCAGGTGGTGGACATAGAAGGGCAGACGCGACGGGAGGAGGGTCGTGATGCGTCGCATGCTCCTTGCGGCGATGGTGTTCGGACTGGTGGTCGCCTCGGCCGGAAC
>DKBA01000199.1:0-2186 GCA_002450985.1 Acidimicrobiia bacterium UBA6912 | reverse complement strand
GGGGACACCCCATGGGGTGTCCCCTCGCATGTGTCAGGTGCCTCGATGCTCGGCTCAGTCGCCATCGATGGCGAGGCGACCGATCCCTACGCTGGCGAAGTGGTTCGGCTCGGGCATGGTGGTGTGGTCGGTGCCCCAGCCGGTGAGGTGCTCGTAGGCGCCGTCACCCCATGTCACGCGCCATGTCCCGGATTCGGTGTACCCCTCCCCTCCGTAGGCGACCGTGAGCTCGTAGGACAGCTCGAAGCTTCCACTGCCGTCGTCGCACGTGAAGATCACGGTGTTCCGCCACGAGCCGATTCCAAAATCCTTCCCCATGAGGCTGCGCTCGCCTGCGGCGCACATGATGCCCTCGTCCACGGCACGGCCGGAGGCCGTGAACGGTCCGGGCCATTCGTCGAGCACCGGGACGATCTCGGTTTCGAATCGCACGTCTACACCCCCTGGAACGGCCTGCGTCGTGGTCGGGGCCGTGGTGTCAGGAGCCTTCGTGGAGGGAACCGTGGTCGGTGGAGCGGTGCTCGGTGGTGCAGTGGGTGTCGGGGGAGTCGAGGTGGCGATCGGGAGCGGGGCGGTTGCCGTCGGGCTCGTCCCGGGGATGGCAAGGGGGAGCGCGAAGCCGGCGGCGAGGATGGCCAGGAACACCGCGACTGCGTAGGCGGGCCCTCGCCAGCGGCGGGCAACGGGCGAGGGCACTGCGGATGCCGTCGGGCGCAGCCGTTCCTCCAGCACCGTCATCACATCGGCGGGGGTGGTATCGAGTGGCAGCGACGCGTCCGGAGGTGCCGGGTTGGCGTCGGCGAGGCGGCGCATGAGATCGTCGTTGCCGGTCATGGGCTGCTCTCCCTCGCCCGAAGGGCAGGTGCGGGTTGTCCCGGCGTTCTCAGCGTGCGCGCCAGGCGACGCCTCGCCCGTTGCAGGCGCATCGAAGCGGCATGTGGGTCGATGCCGAGCACCTCGGCGATCTCGCGGGGCTGCAGGCCCTCCCATGCCGTGAGCATCAGGATCTCCCGGTCCCGGGGACGCAGATCGCGGAGCGCACGGAGCACGTCGAGGTCCTCGATGCGCCGGATCACCTGCATCTCGGGGTCCGGGGCTAGGGATTGCCCGAGCCATCCCAACTTGCTGCGGAGACGGCTGCGTCGTCGCTCGGCTCGTTGCTGATTGCGCAGCACGTTGCGGGCGATCCCGAAGATCCAGGGGAGCGTCCCGCTCCCGTCAGGAACCGAATCGAGTCGTCGCCACACCACCGTGAACACCTCGATCGTGGCATCGTCGACGTCCGACGCCGGCACGCGTCTGTAGAAGTACCTCCGGATGGCATCGACGTGCTCGTCGTACATCCGGCGGAACTGCCGGTCTGCGAGCGTCGAGTCTGCCACGGCAGCGCGTCCTACCCCTCTATGTCCGTATCGGCACTTTCAGCACCGAGTCTTCCGCTTCGCTCAGAAGGCGGCCAGGGGCAAAGGTCATGAAGTGGTCGCGGCCAGATCGCAGCCGCGCGTCCTCTGCGCATCCCCGCTCGACCAACGCTCGACCCTCCCCGGCGGATCGTCAGGTGGCGGCGATGCGCAACGGAACGGCCGTCGCCATCGCGGCGCAGTCACGATCGGCCGAGTCGTTGCATGACACGGGCGAGCAGCTCGTCGTCGATGGGACTGCGCGGTGCGGCAGGGGTGCCGCGGTTCAGGTGCTTGCTGAGTTTCTTGATCGCTCTCGCGTAGCGGGCCTCGACGGTGCGGTCGGTCAATCCGAGCACGGTGCCGACCTCAGCTTCGAGAGACCCTCCCAGACCTTGAGCCGGACGATCTCCTGGTCGTTGCCGGGGCAGGGTGGCGATGGCTTCGATCACTTCTCGGTGCTCTTCGTTGCGGATGACGTGGACTTCGGGACGTTCGGGCTCCGGCTGGGCGAGGGATCCCGTCTTGGTGATGAGCCGGAGCTGGCGGCGACCGCTGCGTTCCCAATTGCGGACGATGTTGCGGGCGACGCCGTAGAGCCAGAGCCGGGCCTCGTCACCGCTCGGGACGTCGTCGGCGCGCCGCCAGGCGACCAGGAAGATCTCCGAGGCGGCCTCGTCGGCGTCGGCGACGGGGAGGCGGCGCAGGCAGTACGCGTGGAGCTCCCGGTGGTGCGCTTCGAAGAGCCTTCGAAAGCGGACGTCTGTGCTCGGGGCGGTTGGCAAG
>DKBA01000038.1 GCA_002450985.1 Acidimicrobiia bacterium UBA6912 | reverse complement strand
CGTCGCCGAGCAGCATGCGGCTGGCGTTGATGGCGTAGCACCCGACGTCGTACAGCGCCCCGCCGCCGAAACGCGGCACCATGCGGTAGTCGTCGTCCCGTCTGGAGCGGAAGCCGAAGCGGATGTCGACGTCGGTCACGGTCCCGATGGCGCCCGCCGCGATCAGCTTTCGCCCCGTCTGCCACGCCGGGTGGAACCGGTACATGAAGGCCTCCATGACGAGCACGCCGCGCTCTTCGCTGTAGGCACCGATCGTCTCTGCCTGCCGGGCGGTCAGTGTGAGCGGCTTCTCGCACAGCACGTGCTTTCCGGCGTCGACGGCGCGCCGGATCCAGTGCGCATGGAGGTGGTTGGGCAGCGGGAGGTACACCGCATCGACATCCGGGTCGGCCAGCAAGTCCTCGTACGAGCCGTGCACCACGGGGATGGCGTGGTCCTCGGCGACGATCGCGGCGAGGTCGGGAGTGCGGGAGGCGATCGCACGAAGGTCGCAGTGCTCTGCGCCATGGAGCGCCGGGATCATGTGCTCCCGGGCGATGAGCGCGGTGGAGAGGATCCCCCACCGAACAGCGCCGGCTGCGGTCAACTCTCTCCCTTTCGACCGGCCATCGCCGCATCAGGGCGGCGCCCCCAAGGCTAGTGCTTCCCTGAACCTGGAACGTTCCAAGAGTCGGGAGTAGACTGTCCAAGGGACCGGGGAGCCGAAGCATGCGACATCCGACGATCCTCGACGTGGCGGAGCGAGCCGGCGTCTCGAAGTCACTGGTCTCGCTCGTGATGCGTGGTTCGCCCCGGGTCAGCGAGGTCCGTCGCAAGGCCGTGCTCGAGGCGGCGGAGGAGCTGGGCTACCGGCCGAATGCCGTGGCGCGGAGCCTCGTTCGCAAGCGAAGCGGCGTCCTCGGCTGCATCCTCTCCGATCTCCACAATCCCTTCTTCGCCGACGTCGCCGACGGCATCGAGGAAGGTGCGATGGCGCACGGCTACCGCGCTCTGCTCAGCTCCGGCTTCCTCGACGCATCCCGTGAGGCTGCGGCGATCGACACGCTGCTCCAACTCCGGGTCGATGGGCTGCTGATGATCGGAACCCTCACCTCGATCCGGGACCTCGAGCGGGCGGCGCAATCCGGGCCGATCGTCGTCGTTGCCGCCGCGGTGCGCTCCAGGGTCGTGGGCTCGGTCGCCAACGACGACGTGGCGGGAGCGTCGGCGGTGGTCGACCATCTCGTCGAGCTGGGGCACCGGCGGATTGCCCACATCCATGGCGGCGACGCCGCCGCCGCCGGGCGTGCCCGCCGGCGTGGCTACGAGCGGGCGATGCGGCGCGCCGGTTTCGAGGAGCAGACCCTGTCCGTGCGAGGCGCCTTCACCGAGAGCGGCGGCCGGGAGGCGATGGCGGAGATCCTCGACCTGGGCGAACGCCGGCCGACCGCGGTGTTCGTCGCCAACGACTACGCCGCCCTGGGAGCTCTCGGTGCGATCGCCGACGCCGGGCTCGAGGTGCCCGGTGACATCTCGATCGCCGGGTACGACAACATCTCGATCGCCCAGACGAGGGCGGTCTCGCTCACGACGGTGGCGCAACCGAGTGCGGCGATGGGGCAGATGGCCGTCGAGATGCTGCTCGAGCGGCTCGGCGACGAGCGTGGAACGGCTCGCCACGTCGTCCTCCCACCGAACCTCGTGGTCCGCACCAGCACCGGTCCGCCTCCCTCCTGACCCCTCGTCCCGGCTTCGGGCGCAGAGTGATCGAGCGTCGCTCCGCCCACCTTGCCGTCAGAAGGTGCTCCCGTCGGCCGAGCCTTTCGAACCTGCCAGCTCAGCCGGTTGGGGGCTTTGTCGCCACGTTTCGCACCTCCGTCGACTGAGGTGCAGCGAGGGCTTCGCGCGTCACCGCGCTGAGTCAGATCTCGGAGTCCCCGTCAGGCGTCTGTGGAGGTGGGTTCGTGGGCCGGTCGCCGCCGGCCGGGGGTCTGTAGGGTGCTCCTGGACGTCGCATCGGGAGGCATCAGCCGCGTGACCACGAGATTCACGCTCAACGCCAACCCCGCCCAAATCGACGCGCCGCCGGACATGCCCCTCTTGTGGGCAATACGTGACGTTGTCGGACTGAGCGGGACGAAGTACGGCTGTGGCATCGGCGCCTGCGGTGTCTGCACGGTCCACATCGACGGCGCCGCGGCTCGGGCCTGCGTCACCCCGCTCGCCGCCGTCGAGGGGAGCAGCGTCACCACCATCGAGGGCCTGTCCGCGAATGGCGATCACCCGCTCCAGACGGCGTTCGTCGAGTTGAATGTCGCACAATGCGGGTACTGCCAGCCCGGTCAGCTGATGACGGCCGCCGACTTGCTGGCACGCGAGCCGCATCCCTCGGCGGAGCAGATCGCCGATGCCATGCGCGGCGTGCTCTGCAGGTGCGGCACGTACCGGCGCATCCGGCGGGCGATCGAGCTGGCGGCGGAGCGCATGTCATGAGCTCCGCCATGGCTCGCCGCACCTTCCTGCGCCGCATCACCGTCGGCGGTGGCGGACTCGCCCTCGGCATGTGGCTCACCGCGTGCACCGAGGACGAGAGCGGCTCGGCGCCGACGAGTACGGCTTCGGCTACGACGTCTGCGGCATCGACCTCCCCGCCCGCCCCGACGACGACCGCTGCCGCCGACCCGTCGGCGCGTTTCGAACCCCATCTCCTGTTGCGCATCGATGGCGACGAGACCGTCACGGTCACCGTGCCGAAGGTCGAGATGGGGCAAGGGGTACGAACGTCGCTGGCGATGATCGTCGCCGAGGAGCTCGACGCAGACTGGGCGACGGTGCGTGTCGCGAGTGCACCGGCCGACCGGGCCTACGGCGACCAGGTCACCGGTGGCAGCCTCAGCGTGTCCTCCCGCTTCGACTCGCTGCGCCGGATCGGGGCAGCGGCCCGTCACATGCTGATCGCAGCAGCCGCCGGCCTGTGGGGCATCGAGCCGGAGGACTGCGGAACGGAGCCCGGCGTAGTGGTCGAGCGCGACGGCGACCGCCGCGCCACGTATGGGGCGCTCGCCGGGATCGCGGCGGGGCTCGAGCCGCCCCCGGCCGTCGACATCATCGTGAAGGATCCCGCCGACTTCCGCATCATCGGCACGGCCCGCAGCTCGGTCGACGCCCCTGACATCGTCACGGGTGCGGCGATCTACGGCTTCGACATCGTGGTCCCCGACCTGATTTACGCGGTCGTCGCCAGGTCGCCGGTGTTCGGGGGTGCCGTCCTCTCGTACGACGATGCCGCAGCGCGACTGGTACCCGGAGTGCTCGACGTCATCCCGACCTCGACGGGGGTCGCCGTCGTTGCGGAGTCCACGTGGGCGGCGCTGCAAGGTCGTGATGCACTCGACATCGAGTGGGACTCGCGGGGCAACGACGCGAACGACGATGCGTCGATCAGGCGGGGACTGACCGACAGGCTCGATCCGGCGACGCTCGGCCAGGGCGACCTCACCGCCGACTACACGTTCCCCTATCTCGCGCATGCAGCCATGGAGCCGCTCGCCTGCGTCGCCGGCGTGTCCGGCGATACGGGCGAGGTGTGGGCGGGAACGCAGGACCCGCAGCTCGCCCGTGCTGTCGCCGCCCATGCGGCCCGGCTCCCCACGGAGAGTGTCACCCTGCACGTGCCACTCATCGGTGGTGGATTCGGCCGCCGTCTCGACCAGGACTTCGTCGCTGATGCCGCAGAGATCGCCGCGGTCTCGCCCAGGCCGGTGAAGCTGCTGTGGAGCCGGACCGATGACCTTCGCCACGACCGGTATCACCCTGCGGGAGTGACCCGAGTCACGGGCAACCCCGCCGATCCCGGGCGTCTGCAGATCCAGGAGGTCTCATCGCGCAATGGGCCCGTACCGACGGGCGATTGGCGTTCGGTGAGCAACGCTCCTGCCGCATTCGCTCGCGAGTCGTTCCTCGACGAGCTGGCGGCCGCCGCAGGGAGCGATCCCTACGAGTACCGCCGCAGGCTGCTCGACGGTNNCACCACGAGACGTGGGACGTGAGCCCCACGACGGCCGTCGTCGAGGTCGAGGTCGAGGGCGACGCCATTCGTGTGCACCGCGCCGTCCTCGCCATTGCTTGCGGCATCGTCGTGAACCCCGACATGGTGGCGGCTCAGATGGAGGGTGCCGTCGCCTTCGCCATGTCGGCTGCGCTGCTGCCCGGTGTCACCATCGTCGGGGGAGGTGTCGTCGAGTCGAACTTCCACGATTCGCCGATCCTGCGGTTCGACGCGATGCCCGAGGTCGAGACGCACATCGTCGCCACCGGCGGGCGCCCCACCGGGGTTGGCGAGGCGGGTGTTCCGCCGATCGCCCCCGCCATCGCAAACGCCGTCTTTGCGGCGACGGGTCGCCGGCTGCGAGACCTCCCGTTGCGACTCGGCTGATCCGGGTGCGCCGGGACGCCGGAGCGCCACACGGGCACGTCGTCCGGGCCCGTCTGCGGTCAGCGGCGCGATGAGCCGGGGGACCGGAAGGCAAGCTCGATCAGTGCGTCCTCGAGGCCCTCGGTCATCGGGGTCGCCATCGTGATCGTGCACTGGAACACCGTGCCCACGATGACGTTGAGCAGGAACTGGACGTCCGTGTCGGCGGGGAGATCGCCGCGATCGACAGCCCTCCGGATGGCTTCGCCGGCTGTCGAGCGCCACGGATAGACCGTGTCGTTGCGGAACGTCGTGGCCATCTCCAGGTCGTTGTCGAGGTTGGCGATCGCCGCCATGATCACGACGCCGGCGAGCGGATCCGAGAACGTGGTGATCAGCTGGCGGATTGCCATCGTGAGGTCCTCCCGACTGCTCCCGGTGTCTGGGACCTTCCCGATGTCGATGTGTGATGCGGCGGCCTCCAGGACGAGGGCGCCGCGGGTTGGCCACCACCGGTAGACGGTGGAGCGCGAGGTTCCGGCGCTGCGGGCGACGGCCTCGAAGGTGACGCTGTGGTAGCCCTCGTCGAGGAGGAGTCGTCGGGTGGCCTCGAGGATGGCCTCATGGGTGGCCTCGTCGCGAGGGCGACCGGGTCTGCGTGTGTTCGTGTCGGTCATCTCTGGTCCCGGAACCTTAGGTCGGCGTGTCGCCCCGCATCGCCCGGACTTCTCTCGCAGCGCTTCGGGNNGACACCAGTCGGGGATGCGGCCATGAGGAGGAGGAGGCATGCTCGAGCGACACCTGCAGCGAGGGACGCGGTCGTGGCGCAGGGCGACCGTGGGGCTCGCACTGGCCATCGTTCTCATCTGCGCAACAGCAGCGCCTGCGCAATCGTCGATGAACAAGACCCGGATATTCGAGCGTGACGGGGAGATCGTGGTCGTGTCCCAGGACGTCGGGAACCAGGCCTTCACGTACCAGTGGGTCGAGAACGACGAGCGCCGGCACGCCGAGAACGGGCTGACCCTCTACTACCGTATCGACCAGACAGAGTTGCCACCCGGGATCTCCTGGGAGGACACCGAAGCGGCCATCGAGTCGGCGGTGGCGACGTTCAATGCGATCAACTGCGGGAAGAACCTCCAGCTGGTGCGGCTGCCCACCGACGTCGACGCCGATCTCGGGTTCATCCAGGACGACGTAGACATGGGGGGGAGCCCGCTTCCCCTGGCCGACATCACCTTCGCCGGCTGGGTGCCGAATGACTTCTTCGTGGCGACGGGCATCGCACCCGCCTTCGGCGTGGCACTCCCCTTCGTCTTCGACGCAGCAGACGGGTCCTTGGTATGGGGGCTCGACGTCCTCGATCCCGCCCGGGAGTTCGCCGACGTGAACGGCGACGGCAAGCACGACATGTTCGCCACCGAGATCTACTTCAACTCCGACGCGAACTACGTGGTCGACGACGACGACCTCGGCAACACGCTCTTCTCCATCGATCTCGAGAGCATCGTGCTCCATGAGCTGGGTCACGCCCTCGGCATGGATCACTTCGGGCGGGCGGAGGTGATCCTCGACGAGAACGGGAACTTCGTCGATCTCGTCATCAACGAGAACTCGGTGAACCTCATGAACACCAACAACTACTTCGTGAAGCGGGACCTCTCGGGCTCCGACATCGGATCGTTCTGCGGGTTGTACGGGAGCTGGGGGAAGGGCCCGGCGGGCGCACAGTGACGCCCGGGTGCCCGGTGACCGAGTTGCGACGGCGCGTCGGGAGGAGGTTCGCACCGTGAGCCGACCGATCGCGGCCCCGTCCGAACGCATCGACGGAGAGCCGGTCGCCGGGGAGGCCACCGGCGCTCCGATGCTGCTCCGCGACGAAGCCGGCCCGAGGCCACCCCTGGTCCGATCCACCGTGTACGTCCTGCGTGCCGCCGGGGGTCTCGTGCTGCTGGTGGTCGGGATGCTCCTGCTGCTCGTCTTCGAAAACGGTCTGCTCGGCATCAGGACCGACATCCAGACGGTGCAAGAGTCCTGGCCCGGGTGGCTCGTGACCGGCATCGAGACGGGTCTCGAGATGATCCTGTTTGCAGCGATTCTCGGCACCAACGGGTACCTCGCGTTTCGAAGGAAGTGGCGCCGCCTGATCATGATCAACCTCGCCGCGGTTGCGGCGATCCTGCTCGGTGCGGTCGCCAGCCACCTGGTGCTCGCCATCGCGACGTCGGATGCCCTGGCGACGGCAGTGGAGAGCTCGTCCCAGAACGGGCTCGGCAACGACGGGCTGGCATCGGTCGTCGCCATCCTCACCGTGTCGAGTGTCTGGATCGGGTCGCGGCTTCGTCCCTGGGTGATCGGGCTCGTCGCCGTGACGGCCGGGCTGTCGTTCATCGGCGGGGCCCTCTCCATCGTGACCCTGCCGTTCGACGTCGGCGTGGGCATCGTCGCCGGTGCATCGGTGGCCCTCATCGTCAAGACGCGAGACCGCACTCCGACCGCCGGCGAGTTGGCGTTCACCCTCGACCACGATCGCGTCCGGGTGCGGGAGGTGCGCCGTGCGTCGGTCGACGCTCGGGGCTCCGTGCCGTGGTTCGTGGAGACGGAGGATGGTCGCGAGCTCTTCGTCAAGACGCTTGGCTCAGACCAGCGAGCAGCGGACCTCCTCTTCCGTGTCTACCGGATGATCCGGCTGCGGAGGGCGGGGGACCGGAAGCCCTTCTCGTCACTGCGCCGTGCCGTGGAGCACGAGGCGTTCCTCTCGCTGGCCGCAGACAGTCGCGGGATCCGCACACCGCCGCTCGTCACGGTCTCGGAGATCGGGAGCGACGGCATGCTGCTGGCGTACGACAAGATCATCGGAAGGTCGCTCGACGAGCTCGACCCCGGAGAGATCAGCGACGAGATGCTGTCCCAGGTGTGGCTGCTGGTCGGGCAGCTCAGGGGCGCGGCCATCGCCCATCGCGATCTCCGCCTGGCGAACATCTTCATCGCCGAGGACGGCGTTCCCTGGATCATCGACTTCGGCTTCGCCGAGCTGGCTGCCGACGACGCCCTGCTGGCGCGGGATGCAGCCGAGTTGCTCGCCTCGACCTCGGCGGCGGTCGGTGTCGAGCGTGCGGTGTCGGTGGCTGTGGCTGCGGCTGGTCCCGACACGGTCGCCGACGCCGTGCCGTGGATCCAGCCGCTGGCACTCAGCTCGGCGACGGCCACCCAGATCGGCAAGTCGGAGAACTTCACGCGCCTGCGCTCGGCCGCCGCCGATGCAGTGGGGATCGACGAGGTGCAGTACGAGAAGCTCGAGAGGGTGAAGCCGGGCACCCTGTTGATGATGGCGACGTTCGCGATTTCGCTCTACGTGCTCATCCCCCAGTTCGCCGCAGCCACCGGACTCGTCGACGAGCTGCGCGGTGCCCATCTCGGCTGGGTGTCGCTGGCCGTCGCCGGGTCGGTCCTCACCTACGTCGGTGCGGCAACGGGCATGCTCGGCGCCGTCCCCGTACGCCTCGAGTTCGCCCCGATCCTGACGGCGCAGCTGGCATCCTCCTTCACGAACCGGATCACCCCGGCCAAGGTCGGCGGCATGGCCACGAACGTCAGGTACCTGCAGAAGCAGAACCTCCCGCTGCCGATGGCGGTGTCGGCCATCGGGCTCAACACTTTGGCAGGCACCATCATCCACGTGTCGCTGCTCGCCGCGACTGCGGTGGCGGCCGGCCGTTCGAGCGAGATCGATCTGCCGACACCCGACGCCAGGCTCACGGCGATCATCGTGGCGGCGCTGATCGTGCTGTCCGGCGTGTTCATGCTCCTGCCCGTCGGGAGGAAGCTGCTCACTCGCAACCTGCTGCCGGCGCTGAAGGCCGCTGCGTCGTCTGTGGCGACCATCGCCAGGACGCCGTCGAAGCTCGCAGGCCTCTTTGCGGGCTCTGCGGTCGTCACCATCAGCTACACGCTCGCGATGGTCGCCTCCCTCCTGGCCTTCGGCGCCGACCTGCCGATCACCACGGCGGCACTCGTCTACCTGGTCGGCGCCGCCGTGTCCACCGCGGCGCCGACGCCGGGCGGGCTCGGGGCGACGGAGGCGGCGCTCGTCGCCGGCTACACCGCCGTTGGCGTTGCGGGATCCACCGCCTTCGCCGCGGTGCTGCTGTTCAGGTTGGTCACCTTCTGGCTCCCGATCCTGCCCGGCTGGCTCGCCCTCGCCGCCCTGCAGCGTCGGGGAGACCTGTGACGCACATCCGAGATGCCGACCGGCTCACTTGCCGGCGAGATTGCCCGTGTCGCGAAGAGCAGCCACCGTCACTCTCAGCACGAGGACCGCTCCGAGGAGCAGGCCGATGTAGCCCAGAACCTGGAACAGGCTGGTTGCGTCGCTCAGCGCCGGCCCGGCGTCGGTGTGGATGAGCAGCACGGACAGCAGCATGAAGGCGGCGCCGACGAACGCCAGCACGGCGCGCCCCACCAGATCCCGCACGACGGCGACGTCGTGCGGCGTCGAGAACAGGCTCACCCTCCCGGCGACCTCACCGCGCTGGACCATGGCGGCGATGCGGTCCACGTGCCGCGGGATCCGCCGCAGCACCGGCGCCAGCTTGATCGCCTCCTGCTGGGCCATCTCCTTCAGCTGCTCCTCGCCGAACTGCTCGCGAACCAGCTCGCCGCCGATCTGCTGGGCGGCGTCGATGATGGGGAAGCCCGGCTCGATGGTGTTGATGGTCCCCTCGAGGGTGACGAGGGCGCGAAACATCGCGCCTGTGCTCGCAGGAAGCACGATGCCGAAGGAGGCCAGCATCTGCAGGAGCTCGTTGAGCATCGCGGGGCCGGGAGCTGTGCCGGCGCTGATGTGTCTCGCCATGAAGCGTGCGAAGGACCGTTCCAGGGCTCTGCCGTCGACCGCTCTACGCACCGTCCCGACCGACAGCACGGCCTCGCGCAGCATCTCCGGGTCCCGCGTCTGGAGGCCCATCATGATGTCGGTGACGGCCGCTTGCTCGAAGGTGTCGAGACGTCCTGTGGCGCCGAAGTCGACGAGGCCGAGGCGGCCGTCGCGCAGCAAGAACACGTTGCCGGGGTGCGGATCGGCGTGGAAGCGCTCCCCGTCGAACATCGGCTCTACGGAGGCGCGCAGGATGGCCTCGGCGAGCCGAAGGCGGTCCTCCCGCTCGATCTGCCCGTCGGCTTTGGACAGCGGGGAGCCGTCCAACAGCTCCATGACCATGACCCGAGAGGTGGAGAGGCTGCGGTCGATCGCGGGGACATGGATCAGGTCGATGTGCGAGATCGCATCGGCCACCTGTGCGGCATTCGCCGCCTCGACCTGATAGTCGAGCTCCTGCCGGAGGTTCTCGGCGAAGTCGGCGGCCAGTGCGGAGACGCCATATGCGGGACCCCAGCTGGTGCGCGCCTCTGCGATCGCAGCCAGCCTCGCCACGATCTGGAGGTCCCGATCGACCACCTCGGCGATACCGGGGCGTTGCACCTTGACGATCACCCGTTCGCCGTCGACGCGGCGTGCCAGGTGTGCCTGTCCGATCGACGCAGCGCCGATCGGCTCCCAGTCGAACTCGACGAAGACCTCCTCGACGGCGCACCCCAGCTCGTCCTCGACGAGCCGGCGGACCGTCTCCGCTGGGGCAGGGGCAACGGCATCCTGCAATCTGGCGAACTCGCCCGCTGCTTCCTCTCCGAGCAGATCGGCACGACTCGCCGCCAGCTGGCCGAGCTTGACGAACATGCCGCCCGCCTCCTCGAGGGCCAGGCGGACCCTGGTGGCGAGCGCAACGGACGGTGCACCGTCCGTCCCGTGGCGGCTGCCGATGCCGAGGAATCCGCCGAGGCCGTGACGGGTGGCGATTCGGGTGATCTGGCCGAGCCGCCTGCTGATCAGGTAGCGGCGTTTGACCACTCGAATCGGGTGGGGAATCGACAGCGTGCGCGCCCCCCGCACCATCCCCGGTTTGACCCAGGCCTCACCGATGACGGTCGCGATCATGATGAAGACCAGCATCAGCAGGACGTAGAAGCTCCGGAACGATGGGTGATCGAGGTCGCCTCCCACGATCGCGGTGGCCACGATCACGGCGGCGAGCCAGCCCCCGGCGGCCGTGAGCAGGATCGATCGCCACGACCGGTTCCGCGCACCGAGCAGGCGACCGGCGATCCACGCAAACACCAGCGCGGTCACCACGGCCTCCAGGAAGGCGGATGGGCTCAACAGTCGTCCCAGGATCTCGCTCGCCGACATGGCTCACCACGCTCCGATCGTGCGCCGCCAATTACTGAACACTATGTAGCGTATATCATGCGGAGCATGGATGTAAGACACCGTGTTGTGTAATTGCGCCGGAGAGCGTCGGAGCCCCCTCAGCCGGACCCTTCGGGTCCGCCAGCTCCCCCGACGGGGGAGCCATCGAAGCGCACCGCCATGGCACTCCGTGGGTTCAGGTTCGAGGGAGGGGAAGCCATCTGGCGGCGGGGAGGGCCCTTCACTCTGTCGGACGGCACGGGGCACACCCTCCCCGACCCGAGCCTCCGGCTCGGGCCACCCCTTCCTGCGAGGTAGGGGAACATCTGGAATCTGGCATCTGGCATCTGGCCTCTGGCATCTGACCTCTGGCATCCGACGTCTGACGTCTGCCATCTGACGTCTCACGTCTGACGTCTCTCTCAGCCCCATATGGGTCGCTCGACGGGTTTCGGTGGCGTTGGGGGCTCCCCTAGAGTTGGGGGGCGCGCCGTTGGGGGGAAATCCTTTGGCGTGCGCCCCCCCGAGACTTCGTTCGCAACGAGACCTGGAGCCATGCCGTGCCCGAGCTGATCACACCACACGGCGGTGAGCTCGTCGACCTTCTGGTCAACGAGGACCGCGCCGCCGAGCTGAAGGCCGTATCCGTCGACTTCCCGTCGTGGGACCTGACGCCCCGTCAGATCTGCGACCTCGAGCTGCTCACCAACGGCGCCTTCTCGCCGTTGCGCGGCTTCCTCACCCAGCGCGAGTACGACTCGGTCTGCGAGACGATGCGGCTCACCGACGGCACGCTGTGGCCGATGCCGATCACCCTCGACGTCTCGGAGGCCGCTGCCGAGAAGCTGGCACCCGGCAAGAGCATGGCGCTGCGCGACCACGAGGGCGTGATGCTCGCCGTGCTCCACATCGAGGACGTGTGGCGTCCCGACCGGGAGCGTGAGGCCGAGCTCGTGTTCGGCACGACGAACCCGGAGCACCCGGCCGTCGACTACCTGATGAACACCTCCCATCCGGTCTACGTGGGTGGCCGCGTCGAAGCCGTCCAGTTCCCGGTGCACTACGACTTCCAGCACCTGCGCCACACTCCGGCGCACGTGCGGGCGATGTTCGCCGAGCGNNTTCCAGACCCGCAACCCGATGCATCGTGCGCATGTCGAGCTGACGATGCGGGCGGCCGAGGAGACCGGGGCGCACCTGCTCATTCACCCCGTCGTCGGCATGACCAAGCCGGGCGACGTCGACCACTACACCCGGGTTCGCGTCTACCAGGCCGTCAAGCGGCGCTATCCCGAGAACGGCGCCGAGCTGGCGCTGCTCAACCTCGCCATGCGGATGGGCGGACCTCGCGAAGCGGTGTGGCACGCCATCATCCGCAAGAACCACGGCGTCACCCACTTCATCGTCGGCCGCGACCA
>DKBA01000288.1:1811-12647 GCA_002450985.1 Acidimicrobiia bacterium UBA6912 | reverse complement strand
GTCTTGCCCGCGTCGATGTGGGCCATGATCCCTATGTTGCGGATGCGATCGAGCTTGATACTGCGTGCCATGTGAATCTCTTCTGGAGTCGGGGTCGTGGAGGGGTCGGGGCGCTACCGACCAGCGATTGGTCTACCAGCGGTAGTGGGCGAACGCCTTGTTGGACTCGGCCATCTTGTGGACGTCTTCCCTGCGCTTCACTGCAGCGCCGGTACGGTTGGCGGCGTCGAGGATCTCGTTGGCGAGACGCTCGGCCATGGTGTTCTCCTTGCGCCGCCTGGCGAACTCCACCAGCCAGCGCACGGCGAGGGTCTGTGCCCGGCGAGGACGCACCTCCATCGGCACCTGGTACGACGACCCGCCGACGCGGCGGGAACGAACCTCGACCGCCGGGCGGATGTTGTCGACGGCCTTCTTGAGCGTCGCCAGCGGGTCACCGCCGGTGCGCTTGTCGACGATCTCGAGCGCCCCGTAGACGATGCGGCGGGCGGCGCCCTTCTTGCCACGCCACAGGACCTTGTTGATCACCTGGCTGACGAGCACGCTCCGGTAGACGGGATCCGGCTCGAGCTTGCGGACTTCAGCGGGTGCGCGTCGCATCGATCAGGACTCCTTCTTCGTGCCGTAGCGGGAGCGGGACTGCTTGCGACCGCTGACGCCTGCGGCGTCGAGGGCCCCGCGGATCACCTTGTACCGCACGCCCGGGAGGTCCTTCACCCGACCGCCGCGGACGAGCACGATCGAGTGCTCCTGGAGGTTGTGGCCTTCTCCGGGGATGTAGGCCGTGACCTCGATCTGTGACGTCAGGCGAACACGGGCCACCTTCCGCAACGCCGAGTTGGGCTTCTTCGGGGTGACGGTGTACACCCGCGTGCAGACGCCACGTCGCTGCGGCGACCCGGCGAGACCCAGCGTCTTCGTCTTCTTCGGCTTCGGATTGCGACCCTTGCGGACCAGTTGCTGTACGGTCGGCACGTGGCGTCCCTCTACTCGGTGGCACCACCCGGGCGCCGGGCGGCGTGTGCTGTCTCGATTGTCCCGGTGACGCACAAAGGCCGGCGCAGCCACGCGGCTACGCCGAGCCCGGCGGGAGTCACTCCGCTCACAACAGCGCAGGGCGCCTCCGGGTAAGCGGGAACTCGATCGGGAAGATCTGGCCGCAGTATACCCGGCGCTCCGACCAACCGGCAACGCCGCAGCCAGGCGCCGTCGGCGGTCACGAACCGTCGTCGGTGTTCAGATCTCTCACGTATGTAGTAGAGTTCATGTAATATACTACATGATTGATCCTTCCCTCATGAGAAAGGGGACCCGCATGACGCAGCTCGCCGACATCACACCGCACCGATCCGTGCCGCCCACGACGACCACGGTGACGGTGGCCCACGGCGACGGCATCGGTCCGGAGATCATGGACGCCACGCTCCGAGTACTCGCCGCGGCGGAGGCCCCGCTCGCCTACGAGACGATCGACATCGGCGAACGCGCCTACCTCGCCGGGCACACGTCGGGCATCACCCCCGAGGCCTGGGACACGATCCGCCGCAATCCCGCCTTCCTCAAGGGTCCGATCACGACGCCGCTCGGTGGTGGGTACAAGAGCCTCAACGTCACGATCCGCAAGGCGCTCAACCTGTACGCCAACGTCCGGCCCTCCAAGTCGTACGCACCCTTCGTCGCCTCATCTCACCCCGGCATGAACCTGGTCGTGATCAGGGAGAACGAGGAAGACCTCTACGCGGGCATCGAGCACCAACAGACGGCGGAGGTCGCCCAGGTGCTCAAGCTGGTCACGCGGCCCGGATCGGAGCGGATCGTCCGATACGCCTTCGAGTACGCCAGGGCGTACGGCCGCTCCAAGGTCACCTGCATGACCAAGGACAACATCATGAAGATCACGGACGGGCTCTTCCACCGAGTCTTCGAGGAGGTCGCGGCCGAGTATCCGGACATCGAGGCCGAGCACCAGATCATCGACATCGGCGCAGCGCGCCTCGCCGCCCAGCCGGAGCAATTCGACGTGATCGTGACGCTCAACCTGTACGGCGACATCCTGTCGGACATCGCCTCTCAGGTCGCAGGCTCCGTCGGTCTGGCAGGGTCGTCGAACATCGGCGATCACGTGTCGATGTTCGAGGCCGTCCACGGCTCGGCGCCCGACATCGCCGGCAAGGACGTCGCGAACCCGTCGGGGCTGTTGTGGGCGGCGACGCAGATGCTCGTCCACCTCGGCCACGCCGAGACGGCCGAGACCATCAAGAACGCATGGCTCGCCACGCTCGAGTCGGGGATCCACACCGCCGACATCTACCGCGAGGGTCTGAGCGCCCGTCGGGTCGGGACCCGTTCATTCACCGAGGCCGTGATCGAACGCCTCGGAACCCGACCGCACCGTCTGACGCCCGTGAGCTACCGGAGCGGTGGGATCACCATCGCACCGTCGCAGGACCAGCCGGCGCTCAAGCGGCTCATGGGCACCGACGTGTTCCTCGACTGGGCCGAGCCGGGCCGCTCACCGGACGCCCTCGGACAGGGGCTCGAGGCGACCCTCCCGACCGGCTGGGAGCTGCGCATGATCACGAACCGAGGCGTGAAGGTGTATCCGAATGGACTGCCCGAGACGTTCCGCACCGATCACTGGCGGTGCCGGTTCGTGCGCGCCGACGGCGGCGCCACCGACTTCGGCGAGGTGCTGACCCTGCTCGGCGCCCTCCACCGCGGCGGGTTCGCCGTCATCAAGACCGAGCACCTCTACGAGCTGGAAGGGAAGCCGGCCTTCTCGCTGGGGCAGGGCGAATGACCGCGGCGGCCCGGCATACGGATCAGGCGCCTGGCGAGGCGCGCTGGACGTTCCTCACCAACCACAGCCATGTCCTCATCTGCCTCGCCAGAGACCCGGAGGTGCGGATGCGGGACCTGGCGGCGGAGGTCGGCATCACGGAGCGGGCCATCCACAGTCTCGTCTCGGATCTCGAGGCGGCGGGGTATCTCGAACGGAGACGGGTCGGTCGCCGCAATCACTACGTGGTGCACCCCGAAGGCCCGATGCGCCACCCCGTGGAGCAAGGACATGTCGTCGGCGTGCTGCTCGACGCCCTCGCCCCGCGACCGCCGAGGCCCGGTCAGCCGGCCTCGGGGTCGGGCTCGCGGTAGACGAAGCGGTCCCCTTCGAGTCGTTCGAGGACCGGGACGACCACCCGTCGAGTCGAGGAACACGGGGCTCCCCCGGCGTGGGCGACGAGATCCTCGCCGAACTCCCTGAGCAGCCCCTCCGCGAATGCTCGCTGACCCGCACCCAGACCGCACCTGTTGGCGTCGGTCACCCGAATGAGCCACGCAGCAGCGTCCTCGAGGTCGCCGGCCGAGCCGCCACCCCTGGCCAGCCGGGTGAAAGCGACGGTGAGGGCCTCCGTCCCGAGCTTGCACGGCGGACACTGCCCGCACGAACCACGGAAGAGGAAGGCGCTGAACGCAGCTCCGATCCGGGCGATGCAGGCCGAATCGTCGAACACGATGAACCCGCCGGAGCCCAGTCCCGACCCAACGGCCTCGAGACCCTCGTACGAGAGCGGCACCTCCAACCGGCCGGCGGGCACCGGCGCGTTCGAGACTCCCGGAAGCGCCATACGAATGTGCCTGCCCGGGTGCGGTCCCCCGCCCGTGACGTGGACGAGGAACGACAGCGGCGTTCCCATCTCGAGCTCCACCACCGACTCCCGGGCAACATCGCCACACACCGTGAACACCATCGTGCCCGGACTCTTGTCGGTCCCGTGGGATCGAAACCACTCGGCCCCGTTGGCGATGATGTGCGGGATGTTCGACAGGGTCTCCACGTTGTTCACCACCGCCGGCTGCTGCGCGCCGTCGGGCGTCTCGAACAGGCCCTGCACGTACGGCGGATACAGGCGCGGCAACGGGTCGCGCCCCTCGATCACCTCCAGGAGGCCCTTCTCCTCGCCGAACAGGTAGTCGTCGGGTCCCTCGACGAGGTCGACGGGCACGGTGCCGGCGAGTCCCGCCTCCGCCATCTCGGCAGCTGCCCGCTCCAGCGCGATCACCTCGTCGCGGAACGACCGCTTGATGCCGATGAAGGCCCGCTCCGCTCCTATCGCGGAGGCGGCGATCGCAATGCCCTCGAGCAGTTGGTACGGGTCGTTGCGGATGAGCCAGCGATCCTTGTATGTACCGGGCTCGCCCTCGGCGGCGTTGCACACGAGGTAGCGGCGCGATGCGTCGGATGCCGTAGCGCCGGCCCACTTGATGCCCGTGGGGAAGCCGGCGCCACCTCGACCCCGCAGCCCGGAAGCTCGCACCTCGGCGATGACGGCCTGCGGGCCGATCTCGGCGGCGCGGGCGAGACCGCGACCGCCCCCCGAGGCCGTGTAGGCGTCGAGATCGCTCACCTCGCCCCGGGCGAGGAGAATGCGGCGCGGCTCGGCTGCGATCGCCATCAGATCGGGAAGGGCGGATCGGGGTGCGGAGGCCGTTCGGGAACGGACCCGTTCCCGCTCAGTGCCCGATCGAATCGACGTTCGTAGTAGACGTCGCCTGTTGCGGCGGCGAGGTTCTTGTACGACGTCAAGGTTCGAGTCACCAACTCGTCGATGACGTCGACCCTGGGACCGGTTCGACCCAGCGCCTCGGCGAGCTGCGAAGAGGCTTCGCGAACCTTCTCCTCGAACACGCTCGACGGCACGGGAACGTCATCCAGTGGGTGCAGCGCAAGGGCCGCTCTGGCCGCCACGTTGGTCGGCAACCCGTAGTCCTCCATGAGGGCCCGCATCGCGGCCATACGACGGAGGTCGACATCCGTCATCTCGCGTCGCGCAGACTCGTCTGGACCGCCCGGGCTTGCGGCGGCCTGCCGCTCGGCGCCTCCCGAGCTGAGCCCCATCGCCGTGATGAGGAGCACGAAGAACGCCCCGAAGGTCTGGCCCCAGTACCACAGCAGGGCGGCGGCGCCGATGCCGAACACCGCGGACACGGCCTTGGCCACGGGAACGGCCCGTTGCGGCATGACGATCTCGAGGGCGCTCGTCAGCATGGCCCCGCCGTCGAGGGGGCGAATCGGGATCCAATTGAGCACACCCCACCCGAGACTCGCCCAGATGTAGCTGAGCGCAGCGACGCGGACGACGCGGGTGGCCGCGTCGAACAGCCCGGCCAGCCACAGCAGCCCGATGACGCCGCCGGTGACGATGCCGACCACCGAGCCCATGGCCGAGATGACAAAACGCTTGCCCGGGGTCAGCTCCTCGATCGCCGGGTACACGGTCACGCCGCCGAGCGCGAACAGCGTGATCGACACCGGCGTGGCCCCGTAGTGGCGCGCCGTAAGCGCATGCCCGACCTCGTGGAGCAGCACGGCGAGGAACACGACGAGCACCCACGCCACGATGTCGATGGCCCGGCTCGAGGGCGCCAGGATCGCGATGACGAGGAACGAGAAGTGGACCTTGACGGGGATGTCGCCCAGGGAGAATCGAAGCACGGGCCAAGCGTACCCGCCGGGGTCCGCGAGCTCCGCGACCGGCCGGAGGGCACGCACTGCGGTTGCGCCGCCCCGGCGGCTATCGAGACGCTGTGGCATAGTAGGGACAGGAGAGCCACAGGGAGGTCCCCCGAATGCGCCGTGCGCTGATCGCCGNNGCCACGATCATCCGTGACGAGTACGGCGTCCCACACATCTTCGCCGACGACGAAGCCACGTTGTTCACCGCGTTCGGCTACACGCAGGCCCAAGACCGCCTGTGGCAAGCGGAGATCCTCCGCCGCACCGCAACCGGGACCCTCGCCGAGCTGTTCGGCGCCGGCTCGGTCGCCTCGGATGTCCAGACCCGGCTGCTGTTCGGACCGCCCGAGCACCGCGCCGATCTGCTCGCCGCCGCCCCGCAGCGCACCAGGGACGCGCTCACGGCCCACGCCGCCGGGATCAACGCCTGGATCGAGGAGGCGAGCGCCGCCGGTCTCCTCCCGCTCGAGTACTCGGTGTTCGGCATCGCCCCTCGCCCGTGGACGGTCGACGACACGGTGGCGACGTTCATGCTCGTGGGCAGCCAGTTCGGCTGGTTCGGCTCGGACGACCTCGCGACTGCGGCGGTGTACGAGGGTCTGGTGACGGCACTCGGCCCCGAGGCGGCGGCAGAGGTGTTCACCGACACCCACTGGCTCGATGACCCTGATGCCCCGACGACGGTGCCGGGCCCGATGGCGACCCCGGCGGCGACGACCCCGACCCCGACCCGGGTGTCGGCGACCATCATCGACGCAGCCGCCGCCGTGGCCAGCGACCGGGCCGCAGCAGACGCCGCCCGCGCCCGGGCCGGGCTGCGAACCGACGGCCACGCCTCCAACGCGGCAGTGATCGGCCCGGAGTTGAGCCGCGATGGCCGGGCCCTCCTGCTCGGCGGCCCGCAGATGGGGTATACGGCACCCCAGATCAACCATGAGGTCGGTCTGCACGGCGCCGGTTTCGACGTCACGGGGATGACCATCGCCGGATTCCCCCTCGTCCCGATCGGGGTGGGTGACGGCCTCGCCTGGACCCTCACGTCCGGCGGCAGCGACAACACGGACATCTTCGTCGAAGTGCTCAACCCCGAGAACCCGGCCCAGTACCTGTTCGACGGCCAGTGGCAGGACATGGACTGCAGAGTGGAGTCGATCGCCGTGGCGGGCACCGACCCGGTCGACACCACCGCGTGCCGCACCGTGCACGGCCCGGTGCTGGCCGTTGCCGGCGACAACGCCTTCTCGATGCGCAACACCACGTTCGGGAACGAGCTGACGTCACTCGACGCCTGGATGCGGCTCGGGCAGGCGAAGGACCTCGACGATTTCGCGGCGGGTCTCCCTGGCGTGGCGTACAACTTCAACGTCCTCTACGCCGACGACGACGGCAACATCGGCTACTGGCACGTCGGCCAGATCCCGGTCCGCGCCGCCGGCGTGGACCCCCGCTTCCCGACCCCCGGCACCGGGGACGCCGAGTGGCAGGGCGTCGTCCCGTTCGAGGAGATGCCGCACGCCCTCAATCCCGATCAGGGTTACTTGGCGAGCTGGAACAACAAGCCGGCGCCGGGGTGGGCGAACAGCTCGACCGACTTCTGGCGGTGGGGACCGGCCCATCGAGTGAACACGTTCTTGGGCTTCCTCGAGACGGTCCCACCCCACAGCGCCGCCGTGAGGACGCTGGAACGGCTGAACCGGACCGGTGGATGGACGACCGACACGCCGACCGGGCAGGCCAGCCTCGTGCTGGTGAGCAGCATCCTCGACGAGATGCTGGCCGCAGTGGACCACACCGCCGATCCGAGACTGCGCCAGATCGTTCCGATGCTCGCGTCCTGGAACCATCTCCAAGTCGACAACGACGGCGACGGGACCTACGACCATCCGGGCGGTGCGATCTTCAACGCCTGGTGGGAGGCGTTCGCCACCCGCGTCTTCTCAGATGACACCGCGGGTCTGATCGACCGATTCACCATCGGCAACCTCGCCGACCGGCTGCTGGGCGGCGCCGACGCCGCGCTCCCGCTGCTGCACGACTATCTGGACGGCGAGTCCATCGGCGCAGCAGTCACGGGCTCGCTCGTCGCCGCACTCGACGAGCTGACGGCGGCGTACGGGAGCGCCGATCCCACCGATTGGCGCCAGCCCATGGCCACCATCTCGTGGAGCCCGCTCGGCATCGGGACGGTGCCGGACACGATCTGGATGAATCGGGGAACCTACAACCAGATCGTGCACCTCGGAGAGGGGCACGACCTGTCCGCCCAGAACGTCGTGTCGCCCGGACAGAGCGGCGATTCCCGCAGCCCGCACTTCGCCGACCAGCTAGAGCTGTACGCCACCTGGCGGTACAAGCCGATGCGTCTCACCGCCGCCGACCTCCGTGGCCACGAGGAGTCGGTGACCGTGTTCGCGCTGCCCTGAGTACGCAGACCCCGGTGCGCCGCCGCGATCACCCGCCGTGGTCTGCGGGTCGCTCGCGTGGCGCCGGGTAGCCTCTTGCCAATGGACGTCGCGATCCGCCCCGCCACCATCGCCGATGCGAGCGAGCTCGGCCAGGTCCACGTGGAGGCGTGGCGGTGGGCATATCGCGGCTTGATGCCCGACGACATCCTCGACAGCCTGCGGGCCGAATCCCGAGCCAAGGGCTGGGCGGCGATGCTCGGCGGCGAGTCGGATGATCGCAGCTATGCCGCGTGGGTCGCCGACGTCGATGGCGAGATCGTCGGCTTCGCCTCGTCGAGCGATGCGAGGGACGACGATGTCCCGGACCGCACGGTCGAGCTCCAGTCGATCTACCTGCTCGAGCCCTACCTGGGAAGGGGCATCGGCCACGCGCTCTTGGAGCACGCCGAACGGGAATGGCGCAACGCAGGGTACGTGGCGGCCGTGTTGTGGGTGCTCGAGAGCAACGAGCGCAGCCGCACCTTCTACCAGCGGCACGGTTGGGAGACCGACGGATCACGGAAGATGCAACAGCTCGGTGGCGGCGCCGAGGGCGCCGTGGTTCGCTACACGAAGCTGCTCGACTGACGGCGCCGCCGCACGCCGCAGATCGAGTTGCCTAGACCCCGGCAACCGGTACTCTCGCCGGTTGCGGGAGAGGGATTGGTCACATGATTCGACGCAGCTTCGCCGTTCTGCTCGCCGTCGTCGCGCTCGCCCATCCTGCCGTCCCGGCGGCCGCAGACGACGTCCTCGAGGAACATTTCGAGGAGGACGACTGGTGGGAGCCACCGCTCGACGAGAACGGCGATCCCGGGCCTGCGCTGTGGCTGGACTATCGCACCACCGACGCCGCCCGCACCGCGATCGAGGAGGCCTACCGCGCCGACGGGCTCCACGTGGTGATCCCACCCGGAGGGCGGCGCGGCGCCGGGCCCCTGTATCTCCTCCCCGACAACGTCGAGGAGGCGTGGTTCCGCTACCACATCAACCTGGAGTCCTGGAACGCCATCGACAGCGGGAAGCTCCCCGGATTCGCCGACATCGGGCTCACCACCGCTCGCGGCTGCCAGCCGTCCACCGTCGACGACCCGGGCTGGTCGGCGCGCGTGCTGTTCTACCCGGCAGGCACGGAAGGCGCCCCCGGCAACGACGTGCGCCTCGGCTACTACACCTATCACCTCGACCAGCCCGCCACGTGTGGAGAGTTCATGCCGTGGAGCGACGCCGGCATCCTCGAGCAGGACCGGTGGTACTGCATCGAAGGCCACGTTGCGATGAACACCCCTGGCGCAAACGACGGAGTGCTGGAAGCGTGGGTCGACGGGACCCGCGTGTTCGACAGGACCGACCTCGCGTTCCGTCGTCCCGGCGAGGAATGGGTCGAGGTCAATACCTTCTGGTTGAACGTGTACTTCGGGGGATCCACCGTCGTGAACCCGGCCGATCTCGAGCTCACGTTCGACGAGCTCGTCGTCAGCGACAGCGGCCGGGTCCCGTGCCTGACCCGGTTCACCGATGACGACGACAGCGCCCACGAGGCGAACATCGAGTTCCTCTTCGACGAGAAGATCACTGCCGGCTGCGCCCAGAACCTCTTCTGCCCCTACCGCACCGTCTCGCGGGCAGAGATGGTCGTGTTCCTGTCCCGGTGGATCAAGCCGCCGGCGACATCGGTCGACTACTTCGATGACGACGACGGGCACTGGGCCGAGGCCGCGCTGAACAACATGGCCGCAGCGGGCGTCATCCGCGGCTGCGGGGAGCGGCTCGCCTGCCCCGACGCCGACGTCACCCGAGGCCAGATCGCGGCGTTCCTCCAGCGCACCTTCGGTTTCCCCACGGCGTCCACCGACTTCTTCACGGACGACAACGGCTCCGTGTTCGAGGCGGACATCAACGCCATCGCCGCAGCCCGTGTCACCCTGGGATGCGACACCGACCGGTTCTGCCCCTACAACCTGAGCCTGCGCGACCAGCTGGCGTCGCTGATCGCACGATCGATCCAGTGGGCCGGCGCGTCCTGACGGGCATGGCGCAGTCCGAACGCCCCGCCGTCGTCGTGACCCGGGACCCATGGCAATCGCCGCCCAGACGGCATACGGTGACGGTGGGGTCAGATGAGGGGACTACGGGGGGTGCGTGGTGGAAACGCTGCACCGTGGCTCTGGCGGGCGCGTCGGGGACCAGCCGCGTGGTGTGCCGGTGGCGACGGGCTGGCGGCCATTGGTCGTGGACGAGGAGGGCTGTCGTCCCGTGCCGTCGGCGCGGGACGAGATCGACCACCACCGCCGGGTGCGGTCGCTTGCGGCAGCAGTCTGCGAGGCTTTCCCATCCATCGCGATCGTCGAAGACCACGCCTTGGTCGCCGACGCACTGGTCGATGCGATGGTCGGCCTCGGGCTCGGTGCATGGGTCATGCCGACCACGTCCCGCGAGGCCCTGCTGACCGACCTCGCCGGCCCCCAGAGACCGCGAGCCGTGATCCTCGATCTCACGCTCGGTGAAGAGATCGGCGACGCCACCGATCTCATCCCGCTCATGCGCAGGCTCGGTATCACGGTGGTCGTCGCCACCGGGGACGTCCGCAGGCTGACGGCGGCGCGGTGCTACGAGGCAGGCGCCTGTACGGTCGTCACCAAGGGCGAGCCGTTTCACCACTTGCTCGAGCAGCTCGCAGTGGCGGCGGCGTGCGAGCGGTGCATCACCGACAACGAGTACTTCGAGCTCGTGGGCGAGCTGCGCCGCGAGCGCGAGGCCCAGGAGGAGGCGCGGGCCCGCTTCGCCCGCCTCACCCCGCGGGAGGCGGACGTGCTCGAGCACATGTGCGACGGGTGCTCGATCGCGGAGACGGCCGAAGCCGAGTTCGTGTCCGAG
>DKBA01000288.1:0-1721 GCA_002450985.1 Acidimicrobiia bacterium UBA6912 | reverse complement strand
CAGGTGCTTCAGGTCCAGGCCGAGGAGATCCGCGACAAGCGAAGCCAGCGCGCCGAGGAGCGGGCGCTGAGGATCCCGGTGCTGCTCATCTTCCCGCTGGCGTTCTGCACCTTCCCGGTGATGTTCATCGTGCTGCTCGGACCGGCAGTCATCCGCATCGTGTGCGATCTGGGACCCGCGTTGTGACGGTGTGATCTCTCCGCAGTGGTCCTAATCTCCGCGCGCGTAGACGAGATCGGACGACCGCGACGCAGGAGGTTCGATGGACGGTTCGAACCGGGGCGCAACCGCCCTGGTCGTCGTCGTGGTGCTGGCCGGTCTCGCGCTCGTGTTCTTCGGCCTGCGCACCGAACGAGTGGTGACCGAGGCTCCACCCGAGTACGCCTACGATCCGGCGACACAAGGCGATCTCGGTCCCATCGTGGTGAGCACCTCGGCGACCGGCGGATTCAGCTTCTTCGGCCTCCAGCTCTCCGAGCAGGACCACACGGTGTCCGTGCGCTTCCTGGCCCCACCCGGATGCTCGGTGTTGCTCGCGACGGACGACACATGGCCGTCGTCGGCCGGCGAGTGTGCGACGCCCTACGACGTCACCGGAGTGATCGACGGTCTCGGGACGACGGCAGCCGGCCGGTCGCTGATCGGCGTCGCCATCGACGTATCGCCCGAATGCGCCGACGCCGTGGCCCTCGGCTCGGTCTGGCCCCCCGACGTGGAAGCCTGCCGCTGACCCGCTACTACCCGCCACGGGCTACGGGCTACGAAGAAGGGGCGGCCCGCAGGCCGCCCCTTCGCTCGTCTTCTCAGCTCTCGTCTTCGTCGCCGTCGCTCTGCGCACCCAGGCTGGCGAGCCACTCGGCCGGGTTGGCGGGCAACGCCTCCTCGGCGCTCTCGACAGGGGCATCCCCGAAGAGCCCGAGCGCGCTCACCACCGTGGCATCGGGCAGCGACGGCTGGATGACTTGGTAGGTCTCGCTGCCGGTGCCGGCCGGGATGAGCTTGCCGATGATGACGTTCTCCTTGAGGCCCCGCATGAAGTCCGACTTGGACTGGAGCGATGCCTCGGTGAGCACCCGCGTCGTCTCCTGGAAGGAGGCGGCAGACAGCCACGAATCGGTGGCCAGCGACGCCTTCGTGATCCCCATGAGCTCGGGACGGCCCTCCGCCGGGGTCTTCCCCTCGGCGACGAGCCCGCGATTGACCTCACGGAACTCCTGGGCATCCACCAGCTCGGCGGGCAGGAACGGCGAGTCACCCGAGTTCACCACCCGCACCTTGCGCAGCATCTGGCGCACGATGAGCTCGATGTGCTTGTCGTGGATGTCCACACCCTGCGAGCGGTAGACCTCCTGCACCTGATCGACCAGGTAGCGCTGACAAGCGCGGACACCCTGGATGTCGAGCACCTCCTTCGGGTCGAGGGGACCCTCGGTGAGCTGCGTGCCCGGCTCGATGACATCGCCCTCGGAAACCCGCAGCCGCGCACGGCGAGGCAGCGGGTACTCGGCGATGAGGTCCTTGTCGGTGACCTCGATCCGCCTGCCCTCCTCGTCGTCGATGATGCGCACGACACCACCGTGCTCGGCGAGGATCGCCTTCCCCTTCGGGGTGCGGGCCTCGAAGAGCTCCACCACGCGCGGCAGACCGTGCGTGATGTCCTCACCGGCGACGCCACCCGTGTGGAACGTGCGCATGGTGAGCTGGGTGCCGGGCTCGCCGAT
>DKBA01000284.1 GCA_002450985.1 Acidimicrobiia bacterium UBA6912 | reverse complement strand
GCATCGAGGAGGTGACCGCGGGCTGGACCGACGTGGTCGTCGGCCGCGTCACCGCCGTCGCCGCCCATCCCGACGCCGACAAGGTGCGCGTCACCCACGTGGACCTCGGAGACGGCGAGCCCCACCAGATCATCTGCGGAGCCTGGAACTTCGAGGCGGGGGCGGTCGTGCCGGTGGCGACACCGGGCGCCGTGTTGCCGGGAGGTTTCGAGATCGGCCGCCGCCGCATTCGAGGTGTCGACTCGCACGGGATGATCTGCTCCGAGCGCGAGCTCGGGCTCGGCGAGGACGCCGCAGGCATCATGGTGCTCGACCCGGCGACTCCGCTCGGCGTGCCGTTCGCATCCGTGCTCGACTTGCCCGACCTCGTCTTCGACCTCGAGATCACCAACAACCGGCCGGACGCAATGAGCATGGTCGGGATCGCTCGGGAGCTGGCCGCGTGGTTCGACATCGCATACCGCCGGCCCGAGGTGGCGCCGCCGACCGTGCCGGGCACACCGTCGGTCGCCATCACGATCTCGGCGCCAGACGGATGCAACCGCTTCGTGGCGAGGGAGATTCGCGACGTCGGCATCGGGCCATCACCGCTGTGGATGCGCGAGCGGCTGCGACGTGCCGGGGTGCGTGCCATCTCGAACGCCGTCGACGTCACCAACTACGTGATGCTCGAGCTCGGTCATCCGCTGCACGCCTTCGATGCCGACCGTGTCGCCGGCGACCATCTCGACGTTCGCTGGGCGCGGGACGGCGAGTCGCTCACCACCCTCGACGACGTGGTGCGCCCGCTCACGCCGGCCGACCTCGTCATCGTGGACGCCGACGGGCCCACCTCGCTCGCCGCGGTCATGGGCGGCGCCCGCTCCGAGGTGAACGACGGCACCACCCGGGTGCTCATGGAGGCGGCGTCGTGGCACCCGGCGACGGTGATGTACACGTCCCGCCGCCACGATCTGCGCTCCGAGGCATCGGCGCGGTTCGAGCGCGGGGTCGACCCCAACCTCGGGCCCGACGCCAACGCGAGGGCATGTCGTCTCCTCGCCGAGATCAGCGGGGGAGTCGTGCTCGGCGACGTCATCGACGTCGTCGCCAACGAGTTCAGCCCGGTGACGATCCGGCTGCCGATCCGCGAGGTGCACCGGGTGCTGGGGGAGCGATACTCGCTCGAGACCGCGGCAGGGGCGCTGCA
Source organism: Acidimicrobiia bacterium UBA6912 (assembly GCA_002450985.1). Lineage (GTDB taxonomy): Bacteria > Actinomycetota > Acidimicrobiia > Spongiisociales > UBA5794 > UBA6912. The sequence continues at coordinate 5,166 of DKBA01000284.1, read as the reverse complement.
GCGCCTGGAGCTCGGCGTTGCCGCCGACGGTGATGCCCTCCAGGTGACCGTGCCGACGAACCGGCCCGATCTCACCCGTCCCGCCGACCTCGTCGAGGAGCTGGCGCGTCTCGCGGACTACGACACCTTCCCCGAGACGCTCCCCACCGGCCCGGCGGGGGCGTTGACCGCCGAACAGAAGCGGCTGCGGCGGCTCCACGACCTCCTGCGCGGTCTCGGGCTGTACCAGGCGGTGAACCTCCCGTTCGTGGCGCAGGAAGAGCTCGCCGCATTCACGGAGGGCGAGGTCACCGGAGTCGTCAACGTTCGCAACCCGCTCCGCGAGGACCAGTCCAAGCTCCGTCAGAGCCTGTTGCCTGGGCTCCTGCGGAACGCCCGCGACAACCTCAACCGCGGGGCGGGCAACGTCGCCATGTTCGAGAGCGGCCGGGTCTTCTACGCCCGACCGTGGGCCGACGATGCTCGAGTACCCGAGCAGCCGATGCGCCTCGGCGTGGTCATCGNNACGACGGCGCTGGCCGTCGTCGCCGCCGTCGGCGATCGTATGGACGTGTCGCTGGAGCGGCGGGTGGCGCACGTCCCCGGGTTCCACCCGACCCGGACGGCCGAGATCCTCGTCGACGGCCGCGTGATCGGAGTGGCAGGCGAGCTCGATGCGCACGCCGCCGCCACCTTCGAGCTCGACGGCCGCGTCGCCGTGGTCGAGCTCGACCTCGACGTCGTGCTGGCGCCGCCGGCACCCGCCCAGTTGTGGCCGGTGTCGACCTTCCCCCACATCGACTTCGATCTGTCGTTCGACGTCCCCGCCACCGTCACGGCGGCGGCGCTGGTCGAGACCACCAGGGCCGTCTCCGATCTGGTCGAGTCGGCGACCGTGTTCGACGAATACCGACCCGCCAACGGCGGGGGACGGGCGGTGGCGGTGCGCTACCGTCTGCGCGCCGAAGACCGCACGCTCGGTGGCGACGATCTCGCCACCGTACGTTCCGCCATGATCGAGGCAGCCGGCGCCGTGGGCGCCGGGTTGCGAGGTGCCGCCGGCAAGGAGGAGGCATGAGTGATTTCCTGATGGTGCCCGACCTCGGCGACGAGGGACTCGCCGAGGTGCTCGCCCTCGCCGCCGCGGTGAAGCGCAACCCAGGCGCGTACGCCGGACGGCTCGCCGGGTCGCGGGTTGGGCTGTTCTTCGAGAAGCCGTCGACGCGGACGAGGGTGTCGTGCGAGGTGGCCACCGTCGATCTCGGCGCCCATCCCGTCGTGCTCAAGGCGGACGAGGTGGGTCTCGGCAAGCGCGANNCTGTCGGATCGCAGCCATCCGTGCCAGGCGCTCGCCGACCTGCAGACCATCGCGGAGAACCGGACGTTGACGGGGTCGATCGTGGCGTTCGTCGGTGACGGCAACAACGTGTGCCACTCGCTGATGCTCGCCTCGGCGCTGTCGGGGGTGCACCTGCGCGTCGCCGTCCCCCCGGGCTTCGAGCCGCACCAGGACATCGTGTCCGAGGCGGAGACGTCGGCGCTCGCCCACGGTGGCTCCATCGTCGTCGGCAACGACCCCGCAGCAGCCGTCGCCGGAGCCGACGTCGTGTACACGGACGTGTGGGCGTCGATGGGTCAGGAGACGGAGGCCGAGGAGCGCAAGCAACTGTTCGCAGCCTTCCACATCGACGAGGCGCTGTTCGCTCGTGCCGCCGACGACGCCATCTTCCTCCACTGCCTACCCGCCCATCGTGGTGAGGAGGTGAGCCACGAGGTCCTCGAGCATCCGCGGTCGCGCGTCTTCGACCAGGCGGAGAACCGGATGCATTCCTTCAAGGCCCTCTTGCTGCACCTCACCGGGACCGGCTGACGTCGAGCGAGCGCAGCGGATCGTGTCACACTGACCGCGTGGCAGAGGACGACATCACCGTCTCGGTGGCGGGTGAGGAGGTCCGCATCACCAGCCCCGGCAAGGTGATGTTTCCCGAGCGCGGCTGGACGAAGCGCGACGTCGTCGACCACTTCCTCACCTGCGTGGACGGCGCCCTGACCGGCGTCTTCGGCCGGCCGACGCTGCTGAAGCGCTGGCCGAACGGCGTGGGCGCCAAGCCCTTCTATCAGAAGCGCGCGCCGCATTCGGCCACGGAACGCGTCGTCGTTCACTACCCGTCGGGGCGTTCTGCGGCGTACCTCGTCCCCCGTTCACCCGCCGACGTGATATGGATGGCGCAGCTCAATTGCCTGGACCTCAATCCGTGGACCTCGCGCGCCGAGCACGTCGAGCACCCCGACGAGTTGCGCATCGACCTCGACCCGACACCGCAGGCGCGCTTCGCCGATGTGCGCACGGTCGCGCTCGTGGTGCGGGAGGTGCTCGCCGACCACGGCCTCGTCGGCTGGCCGAAGACATCCGGCTCCAGGGGGATGCACGTGTACGTGCGCATCCGCCCCGGCTGGAGCTTCACCGAGGTGCGGAGGGCGGCGCTGGCGGTGGGTCGGGAGGTCGAGGCCGAGGTGCCCGACCTCGCCACCACGGCGTGGTGGAAGCACGAACGCCATGGCGTGTTCGTCGACTACAACCAGAACACCCGCGACCACACCATCGCATCTGCGTACTCGGTCCGTCCCACCGGGTTCGTGTCGGCCCCGCTGTCCTGGGATGAGGTGCCGGATGCCGAGCCCCAGGACTTCCCGATGGTCGGCTTCGCCGATCGCTACCGGCGGCTCGGCGACCTCATGGACGGTATCGATGACGCTCCCGGCTCCATCGCCGGCCTGTTGGAGACCGCGGATGCGCAGGACACGGACAGGGCGACGTGAGCGACACTGCGGGGGTGCAGAGCCTGCTCGCCGGTCATGTGCTCGACGTTGCCCCGCGCCTGATCGGGATGCGAGTCCGCACCGAGATCGACGGGCTTCGTACCGAGGTCATGCTCACCGAGGTCGAGGCGTATGCGGGTGCGCAGGACCCGGCGAGCCACGCGTACCGGGGGAGGACGGCGCGCAACGGGGCCATGTTCGGTCCCCCGGGGACCCTCTACGTCTATCGCTCGTACGGCATCCACTGGTGCATGAACATCGTGACCGGGGAACGCGGGCTGCCCCACGCCGTGCTCCTGCGCGGGGGCGTCCCGATCACCGGTGAGGACACCATGGTGCGGCGGCGGGGTCGCCGCGATCACGTCGCCGACGGGCCAGGGAAGCTGACCCAGGCGCTCGGGGTCGTCGGGGACCACGACGGCACATCGGTGCTCGACGGACCGGTGCGCCTGCTGCCCGGTGTGGCCCCAGCGGGCGACGTCACCGCCACCACTCGGGTCGGGATCACCAAGGCGGCTGATCGCCCGTGGCGGTTCGTGCTGGTCGTCGCGGAGTAACCTCGCGGACCGGAGGTGCCCGTGCGACCCGTCGACGAACAACTCGATCACCTGCTCCAGGGGATCGACACCGTGCTGCCGGAGGACGAGCTGCGCGAGCGACTCGCCGCGGGCCGGCCGCTGCGCGTGAAGTTCGGCGTCGATCCCACCGCACCGGACGTCACGCTCGGATGGGCGGTGGTGTTCCGTCTGCTGCGCCGTTTCCAGGAGCTCGGCCACATCGCCGTCCTGATCCTCGGCGACTTCACCGCACAGGTCGGCGACCCAAGCGGCAAGAGCGAGACACGGCAGCGTCTCGACGCCGCGGTGGTCGGCGACTACGCCTCGAGCTGCCTCGAGATGATCAAGGACCTGCTGCTGCCCGAGCCGCTCGAGATTCGGCCCAACTCGGAGTGGCTGGGTCGACTGACGATGCACGACGTCCTCGAGCTCACTTCGGCGCTGACGGTGGCCCAGATGCTCGAGCGAAGCGACTTCCGCGACCGTTTCGCCGAGCAGCGACCCATCTCGATGATCGAGTTCATGTACCCGTTGCTCCAGGGCTACGACTCGGTGGCCGTCGAGGCCGACGTCGAGCTCGGCGGCGCCGACCAACTGTGGAACCTCATGATCGGGCGGCACGTGCAGACCCGCTACGGGCAGGACCCGCAGGTCGTGATGACGGTGCCGCTGCTCGTCGGGACCGATGGCGTTCGCAAGATGTCCCAGTCGTACGGCAACTACATCTCGGTTCGCGACCCCGCCGAGGACATGTTCGGCAAGACGATGAGCATCCCAGACGACGTCATGGAGGAGTGGTTCGTCCTGGCCGCAGGGCGGCGCAACGACGAGGCCGCGGCGATCACCCGCGAGGTGGAGGATGGCACCCGCCATCCGGGCGAGACCAAGCGCCTGCTGGCCCGTGAGATCGTCACGCAGTACTGGGGGGCCGCCGCGGCACGGGACGCGGAGGCCGCCTTCGATCGCATCTTCCGCGACAGGGACGCTCCCGAGGACATGCCGATGGTCGCGCTGCCCGATGATGGCGACTCCGTGTCGCTTGCGGTGCTGCTCGACGGCGCCGGCTTGGTGTCGTCACGCTCGGAGGCTCGTCGCCTCATCGCCCAGGGGGCCGTCAGGGTGGCGGGGGAGCAGGTCGACGGCGAACACGTCGCGGCGCGTGACCTCGCCGGGAAGGTCATCCAAGTGGGGAAACGCCGCTTCGTCCGGGTTGCGGACCCCCAGTCGCCATGAGCAAGCTGCGCGCCCTCGTCGCCGACGTGCTGGTGGGAATCGCAGTCTTCCTGGTGGTGGTGTGGTTGCTGCGGCGCGTGCTGGGCTTCGTCCTGTGGCTTGCGGGTCTGGTCGCCCTCGTGGTCGTCGTCGTCGGGCTGCTGGCCGCGGCCCGGCGGTTGCGGCGCGGCGGCGGGTGAATCGCCGCACCTGATGGGTCGATCGGCCCGGCTTGCCCAACGGCAACAGGTGTGCCACAATGCCGATCCGCAACGACCGGCCGTTGTGCCGGTCGTTTTGCCCGTCTGCTCCAGACGGTGATATACTGAGAGGCCCCCCGGCGCTTCGCGCGCTCCGAGGGATCCGGGCTCCTTGACAACTGAACAGCGTGTCAAAAGCCAGCATGCGCTTCACCGATCTCGCACCCGCGAGCGCTCGGTGCAGCGCTGCAAGCCAAACGATCGCACCCCTGGGGTCACCCAGGAGCAGAGGCCCGTCCTCCGGTGTGATCGACCTTTGAGTCTGACTCCGACGCCGCTTCGGCGGCTTGGGAGCTCAGGTTCGTCAAACTTTCGATGGAGAGTTTGATCCTGGCTCA
>DKBA01000321.1 GCA_002450985.1 Acidimicrobiia bacterium UBA6912 | reverse complement strand
AACCACCCGCTCGACTGCCCGGTGTGCGACCGCGGCGGCGAGTGCCCGCTCCAGGACCAGACCCTCGCCTACGGGCCTGGGGAGAGCCGCTTCGTCGAGGAGAAACGTCACTTCGAGAAGCCGATCCCGATCAGCGAGCTGGTGATGCTCGACCGGGAGCGCTGCATCCTGTGCGCCCGGTGCACCCGCTTCTCCGAGGAGATCTCGGGCGATCCGCTCATCGAGTTCAAGGAGCGGGGAGGGCGCACCCAAGTGCTCAACTTCCCGGATGAGCCGTTTGCGTCGTACTTCTCCGGCAACACGGTCCAGATCTGTCCGGTAGGGGCGCTGACGGCCAAGCCGTACCGGTTCCGCGCCCGACCGTGGGATCTCGAGGCGGTGGAGAGCGTGTCGTTCGCCGACTCGGTGCACTCCAAGGCGTCGGTGCAGTCCAGCCAGAACGAGGTCGTCCGCATCAACGGCGTCGACAACGGCCCCACCAACCAGGGCTGGCTGTCCGACAAGGACCGCTTCATCTTCGAGTACCTCAACTCGGAAGAACGGCTCACGACGCCCCTCATCCGCAAGGGGGACGAGCTGGTGGCGACCACGTGGGGCGAGGCGCTCGGCACCGCAGCCGAGTTGCTCGGTGGCTTCCACGGCTCCGAGGTCGCCGGCCTCGGCGGCGCCCACGGCACGAACGAAGAGGCATTCGCCTTCGGCAAGTTCCTCCGTACGTGCGTGGTGACGCCGCACATCGACGCGCAGATGGGCGACGGCCTCGACCCGCAGTTCTTGGTCGGGATCACCGATCGAGCCCGGATCGACGACCTCGAGCACGCCAAGACGATCCTCCTGTGGGCGGGCGACCTCAAGGAAGAGCTGCCTGTGCTGTACCTGCGGGTGCGCCGGGCGGCGGCCGTGCTCGGGGCGACGCTCATCGTGGTCCACCCCCGCCGCACCGGGCTCGACGACGTGGCCACGCACAAGATCACCTATCGCCCCGGCGACGGACCGGAGGTGCTCCGCCGGCTCGCCGCCGGCGACGGCGTGGCGGCCGCCGCCCGCGAAGCGCTGGGAACGGGTCCCGTCGTCGCCATCGTCGGCACGACCGGCCGCAGCGAGGATCCACGCCTCGCCGAGGCGGTGGCGGCGTTCGTCAGGGAGTTGCCCGACGCCAAGGTGATGCCCGTGGCGCGGCGCGCCAACGTGTTCGGCGCCCTCGACATGGGTTTGGCCCCCACGCTCCTGCCGGGGCGAGCATCCCTCGCCGACGAGGAGGCGCGCACCGCCCTCGAGGAGGTGTGGGGACCGCTGCCCGAGGGGGCCGGACGTGACGCCACCGGAATCCTCGAGGCCCTGCGCGACGGCACGGTCAAGGCGCTGGTGCTGTACGGCGCCGATCCGCTGCGCGACCATCCCGACCCGGAGCTCGCCGCCGCGGCGCTGGATCGCGCCGAGCTGATCGTGGCCCTCGACCTGTTCGAATCCGACTCGGTGGCTCGAGCCGACGTCGTGTTCCCGGTCGAGGCCTTCTCGGAGACGGAGGGCACGGCAACCAACATCGAGGGACGGGTGCAGAAGGTGAACCGGCTCCTGCCGGGTCCCGGCCAGACCCGTCAGGCGTGGTCGGTGCTCGATGAGCTCGCCCGGCGTATGGGCGCTCAGCTCGGCGCCACCACGTCCGAGGCGCTGATGAAGGAGATCGTCACCGTCGCCCCCGCCTACCGCGGGCTCTCCTGGGATCTGCTCGACTGGGGCGAGGGACGTGAGGGTGTGGTGGTGCCGTCGGCCGACGGCGTCCAGCCCCTCGCCTACGTGCCGGTCGACACGGGGCTGCGGGCCACCGGCGGGAGGTTCGCCCTCCACTCCGGGCCCGTCCTGTACGACGACGGGGTGCGGGTCCGGATGTCGCCGTCGCTGGCGAGGCTCGCTCCCGAGCCCTTCGTCGCCCTGCATCCGCGGGATGCGGCGGCGCTCGCCGTCACCGAGGGCCATGTGGTCCGGGTCGTGGCACCCGGCGGCGAAGCTGCGCTGCCGGTGCGCATCGACCCGTCCCTCGCCGAAGGCGCCGCCTACGTGCCGGCCAACCTCGCCGGCACGGCCGCACTCGGCTCACCGGCTACGGTCTCGATCGAGGCGAGCCTCGACGGGGACGACGATGTCGCCGACGATGACGTCGAGGGGAGTGAGGTCTGATGCTGACCGGGTGGGAGATCTTCCTCGAGGCAGCCATCAAGGTGGTGGCCGTCTTTGCGCTGCTGCTCACCACCACGATCATCCTCGTGTGGATGGAGCGCAAGGTCGTCGCCGACATGCACAACCGGATCGGTCCGGACCGCGCCGGACCCTACGGCATCCTCCAGACCGTCGCCGACGGCGTGAAGCTCATCTTCAAGGAGAACGTCACACCTCGGAAGGTCGAGCTCGGGTTGTACCTCGTCGCGCCCATTGCCGCTCTGGTGCCGGCACTGCTCATCTTCCTCGTGATCCCGATCGGCCGCCCTTTCACCATCGGCGACCGTGTGATCGACCTCGCCGGGGCCGACCTCAACGTCGGCCTTCTCTACATCCTCGCCCTCAGCTCGCTCGCCGTGTACGCCGTCGTGCTCGCCGGCTGGTCGTCCGGCTCGAAGTACCCGCTGCTCGGNNGGCATCGTCGAGGCTCAGCAGGGGTCGGTGCTCGGGTTCTTGGGCGTGTGGAACGTCGTGCTCATCCCGTCGTTCCTCATCTTCTTCATCGCGGGCGTCGCCGAGACCAACCGGCCGCCGTTCGATCTCGTGGAGGCCGAGTCCGAGATCGTCGGCGGCTACCACACCGAGTACAGCGGCTTCCGCTTCGCCCTGTTCTTCCTCGCCGAGTACATCAACATGTTCAACATCTCGGCGATCACCGTGACCGTCTTCTTCGGCGGGTGGGCGGGTCCCACCTTTGGTACCCCCGCCGCCATCTCGTGGATCTTCCCCATCGTGTGGTTCCTCGCCAAGACGTTCTTCTTCGTGTTCGTGTTCATCTGGATTCGGGCGTCGCTGCCCCGGATGCGCTACGACCAGCTGATGTCGTTCGGCTGGAAACGGCTCATCCCCGTCAGCTTGGCGTGGATCGTGCTGGCGACCCTGGCGGTCGGCATTCGCAGGTTCGGGTTGCCATGGGCATAGTGCGTATTCCGTATCCCGTATCCCGTATCCCGAATGCCGTGGATCTGTGCGAGGTCGTTCAGGCGGTTCGATCGAGTACGGGATACGGAGTACGGGATACGGGCTACCTCACCTCACGGAGTGAGGTGGCCTGATGGGGTGGTTCGCCGACATGCTGGGGCCGTTCCGAGGCTTCGCCGTAACGCTGCGGCAGATGAGCAAGCCGCGGGTCACCGGGAAGTACCCGCAGGAGAAGCGGGTGAAGCCGCAGCGCTTCCACGGCAGGCACGTGCTCAACCGCTACCCGGACGGCATGGAGAAGTGCATCGGATGCGAGCTGTGCGCCGGCGTGTGCCCGGCCCGCTGCATCTACGTGCGCGGGGCCGACAATCCGCCCGACGCTCCGGTCAGCCCGGGGGAGCGGTACGGGTTCGTCTACGAGATCAACATGCTGCGCTGCATCTTCTGCGGGCTGTGCGTCGAGGCGTGCCCCACCGAGGCGATCACCATGACGCAGCTCTTCGAGATGTCCGTCGACAATCGCGAGGATGCGATCTACACGCGCACGGAGCTGCTGGTCGACCCGGACGGCACCCCCAACCATCCGCAGCCGCCCGGACCGCTCATCGACCTCAACGAGCTGAAGCTCGCCGACGGGTGGATGCGGGCGACCGCACCTGCCGGGCGCGCCGCCTACGAGGGCATCCCGGCGTGGACGCCATCCGCCGGTGTCGGGCTCCGACCGCCGGAGACCGGGCAGTCGGGCGGGGCGCGGGCTGCCGAGGAGGAGACCCCAGACGTCAGACCTCAGACGTCAGATGATGAGGATGGTGGTCGGTGATCTCGATCTGGCATCTGGCATCTGGCATCTGGCATCTCGACACGGGGGGGCACGCGTGACCGCCGAAACGGTCGTGTTCGTCATCTTCGCCGTCGTCTCCGTCGCCGGGGGGCTCGTCATGATCGGGGCGCGCAACCCCGTCTACTCGGCGATGGGGCTGCTCATGACGATGTTCTCGATGGCCGTGTTCTACGTCCTCAACGACGCCCACTTCGTGGCGGCGGTGCAGGTCATCATCTACGCCGGGGCGGTGATGACCCTGTTCCTCTTCGTCATCATGCTCATCGGCGTCGACCGCGACGAAGATCGCACCGAGCAGATCCCGTTCCAGCGGCCGCTCGCCCTCGTCCTCGGCGCCGGGTTTCTCGCCCTCGTCCTCATCGCCGCCCGTGCGGCATGGGTCACGGGCTATGGGCTGTTCAGCGGCGGGGAGGTGAACGGCACCATCGAGAATGTCGCCGACGAGCTGTTCGGCACGTGGCTGATCCCGTTCCAGGCGACGGTGCTGTTGCTGACCATCGCCGCCGTCGGCACGATCGCGCTGGCGCAGTTTGCGCCCCGCGCCCGGGGTTCGGCCGAGGGATCCGGGGTGAGCGAATGATGGTTCGTATCCCGTATCCCGTCTCCCGTATCCCGTATTCGCCGCACTGGGCTCGTCGAGCTACGGGCTACGGGCTACGGGCTACGGGCCCCGCGCGGAGCGAGGGGCGCTCATGACGGTCACTCCTGGGTGGTACATGGCCCTTGCCGCAGTGCTGTTCGTCATCGGGGCGACCGGCATCTTGGTGCGGCGCAACGCGCTGGTGATGTTCATGTCGATCGAGCTGATGCTCAATGCAGTGAACCTCACCTTCGTCGCCGCCGGCCGCCAGATCGGGCTCATCGAGGGCCAGCTCTCGGTGCTGTTCGTGATGGTGGTCGCCGCCGCCGAGGTGACGGTGGGGCTCGCCATCATCGTCGCCGTCTTCCGCCGCCGATCCACCGCATCGGTGGACGAGCTCGCCGGGATGAGGGGGTGACGGCATGGTCGACCTGATCTGGCTGGTCATCGCGTTGCCTCTGGCGTCGTCGGTCTTCCTCCTGTTCTTCGGTCGGCGAGTGGGCGACACTGCCTGTGGCGTCATCGCATCATCGGTCGTCCTCGCCGGGTTCGTCATCGGTGTGATCGCCAGCGTCGATTTCGTCACCGCATCGGCCGAGCACGGCGAAGTCGTCACGCTGTGGTCGTGGATCCCGGCCCTGGGCATCGACGTCGCCTTTCTCTGGGATCCGCTTTCGGCTCTGATCACGGCGATCGTCACCGGCGTCGGGTTCCTCATCCACGTCTTCGCCATCGGCTACATGAAGGGCGACCCGCGCGTTCCGCGTTTCTTCTCGTATCTGAATCTCTTCATCGCCTCCATGCTCATCCTCGAGCTGGCTGCGAACTTCGGGTTGCTGTTCGTGGGCTGGGAGCTCGTGGGACTCAGCTCCTACCTGCTCATCTCGTTCTGGTTCGAGAAGCCGTCCGCCGCCGCCGCCGGCAAGAAGGCCTTCATC
>DKBA01000330.1 GCA_002450985.1 Acidimicrobiia bacterium UBA6912 | reverse complement strand
ACTCCCTACGGCACCAATGCCTTCAACCGTTACCGGGCGGGGTGGATCGACCCGAGCCAGGTCCTCGTGTACACGGGCGGGGTGCAGACGATCACCATCGCCCCCGCCGGCGTCGCCGGCACCCAGATGGTGGCGCTGCCCACCGAGGTGGAGTGGTCCTTCATCACCCTGGACGCCAGGAGAAGCGTGGGCGTCGACGCCATCCCCGACTCTTTCCAAGGTGTCACGTCACACTACGTGGAGCAGATCTGCCCGTTCGGCGTCTGCTGGGGAACCGCCGCCGGTCTCTACAGCTATCCACCGTCCCCCGACAACCTCGATCACGTCACGGTGCCGGGCAGCACACTCACCATCGACTACGACGGCGGCGCCCCGGCCATCGCCGACGGCACGCTCGTGAAGGTTCTCTCCGGCAGCGATGCCGGATACGTCGTCAAGCTCGTCGGCTTCGCCGACGTCGGCTCCTCGACCTTCCTCGGCGACATCCTGTGGCTCGCCGACGAAGGCATCACCAAGGGATGCGACGACACCGACTTCTGCCCCAGCGGCAACGTCACCCGGGGACAGATGGCGGCATTCCTCGTCCGTGCGCTCGGTTTGACCGACTCGGACCCGGCGATCGACTTCGTCGACGACGACGACTCCATCTTCGAAGCCGACATCGAGAAGCTCGCCACCGCCGGGATCACGAGAGGCTGCAACCCGCCAGCCAACGACCGCTTCTGCCCCGATCAGCCCGTGTCTCGCGGCCAGATGGCGGCGTTCCTCGTCAGGGCATTCGGTCTCACCGATCGCGGGTCCGTCGATTTCACCGATGACGACGACTCGGTCTTCGAGGCCGACATCGAGAAGCTCGCCACCGCCGGGATCACGAGGGGCTGCAATCCTCCCGCCAACACGCAGTTCTGCCCGGGCCAATCCGTGTCCCGCGGCCAGATGGCGGCGTTCTTGCACCGGTCCGAGGTGTATCTGCCGTAGACCCGGTAGCCGGTATCCGGTATCCGGTAGTCACCGATTGGGAGGCGGAGGGTTTCGTGACCCGGGCCGTCCCGTGGAGGGAGGACGACCCGGGATGGTGGCTTCACTCGGGATAGAGCAGCTCGTCGACCAGACGCTCCTCGACGTAGCCGCCGCGAGGATCGAATCGCAGGTGGGCGAAGTCCTTGCGGAACTCGGTGTCGATGCTGTGCTCCCCGTCTCGGTTCTTGTCGACGCTCACCACGACGTACTGCTTGAAGGTCTCGGCCCGCAGCGGGTCGAAGGCGCTGTGCAGCTTCGACACCGCCAGGTGCTTCTCGTTGAGCATGAGGACCACGTCGGCCTCGTAGGCCAGCCCTGCCGACCCGCGCAGATGCGAGAGGCGAAGGCGCCGAACGCTCAGGCCCGGCTCGTCGCCCGCCACGATCGCCACCACGGCGACGTCGTGCTGGAGCGCGATCTCCTTGAGTCCCGATGCAGCTTGGGTGATCCGCTCGAGATCGGTGGTCCGCTCCTGCACGGGGATCTTCTGGAGGAAGTCGATGAACAGCACGCTCTCCGGACCGGCGGTGATGGCGGCTTCGTCGAGCTGAGCGATGGCGGTGTCGAGCGGAGACGCCCGCAGCAGGAACAGCTCCTCGGCGTAGTCGAGCACCTTGGCGTGGGCGGCTCGCAGCAGGAGGTTCCCGGCGAGCTCACCGTCGAGCTTGCGATTCCCCGCCATCACGCCGCGCAGCGAAGACCGCGCCAGCTTGGACGCCCCGGCGCCGCCCTCGACCAGCTCTCCGATCTCGAGAAGGATCAAGCGCTCCAGCAGCGCCAGGCGGTCGTGCTCGTACGATGCGTATACGACGTTGCGCCCGGTTGCCGAGATGTTGCGCGCCCACTGGAGCGTGAGCGCCGACTTGCCCGAACCGGGCAACCCGCCGACCACGGTGAGGTGGCGAGTGCGCAGCCCGCCCCCGATCGCGTCGTCCAGCGGATGGAAGCCGGTCGGGATCGCCGCCGACCCCGCTGCGCCGTGCTCCAGCGCCGTCAAGACCGACGCGACGGTCCGCACCGGCGTCGCATCTCTGTGAAGCTCGATCATCATTCCCCCTGATTGTCCTTGGCCCCCTGGTGGGGACGTTCCTTGTCTACAACGCGCCGCTCAGATCCCGGAAGATGCGAATGGCTGCCGGCCCCAGCAGCACGACGAACATCGCCGGGAAGATGCAGAAGGCGAGCGGGAAGATGAGGAGGACCGGAATCTTCAATGCCGCCTCCTCGGCCCGCTGCCGCCGCTTGTCACGCAACTCGTCCGACTGGACCCGCAGCACGTTGGCGACGGGAATGCCGTACGACGACGACTGGACGATCGCCAGCACGAAGCTGTCGAGGTCCTGCACGTTCGTNNGGCAGCAGCTTCTCGATCTTCGCCTGCCGCTCCTTGCCCTTGCTGTAGGTGAGCAGGTCGATGATGAAGAAGCCGAACACGGACAGCCCGATCGCCCACACCGGGCGGGCCGCAGGTGGCCCGACCGACGGTCCGATGAGACCCACCGCCAGCAGCACTCCGGCGAGCACGAATTTCCCGACCAGTGCCCGCTCGAGCGCCGACGGGTCGTACTTCCCTGCCAAGCTGAGGTTGCGACGCAGCGCATCCACCCAACCGAGTGGCGTCACCTTGCGCAACGTTGCGCCGAGATTGCGCAGGAAGGGGAGCGCAATGCGCTCGCCTGCGCTCCTCGTGAGGATGAGGTCACGGGCGTTGCGAATCTCGCCGGTGCCCATGCGCTGCCTGCCGAGCACCGTGGAACCGCCACCGCGAGCGGAAGCAACCGAGAACCACAGGAGCGGGACCGAGATGCTGACGGCCAGTGCTGCGAGCACGATTTCGATTGGCATTGTCCCTACCTCCTCAGAACTTCAGGTTGGTGATCTTCCGCATCCACACGATGCCGATGACCATTGCCACGAGCCCACCGACGATCATGGCGATGCCCATCGCCGAATCCAGCAGCTCTTGCAGGTATGTCGGGTTGAGGAACATGATCACGATGGCGAGCACGAACGGCATGCCGCCGAGCACGACCCCGGAGATCTTGCCCTCGGCGCTGAGTGCGGTGATCCGGCGCCGGATCGAGTTGCGGTCGCGAATGGTGTCGGTCACGGTGTCGAGGATCTCGGCCAGGTCACCACCGACCTCGCGGTGGATCTCGATCGCTTCGACGATCCACTTGAAGTCCTCGCTGTCCACCCTGACCGCCATCTCGGCGAGCGCCTCGTCGATGTCCTTGCCGAGCTGGGTCTCGATCTTCACCCGGCGGAACTCGTCCCCGCACGGGCTCGCCACCTCGCTGCCGACGGTGGCGATGGCCTGAACGAAACCGAAGCCGGCTCGCAGGCTGCCCGACATCAGCTGTAGGGCGTCGGGGAGCTGCTCGGCGAACTTCTTGTTGCGCTTTGCCGCCTTCGCCGACAGCCGCCAGTTGAAGAAGAGGAGCGTCATGACCGCCGCGGCGGCTGCGGCGGCGATTCCGTGGAACAGCATGCCGATGGCCGCCGCACCGAGTGCGAAGCTCATCGCCATCACGATGAACTCCCCCGGACGCATCGCGACGCCCGCCCTGTCGAGCCGGTTGTTCAGGCCTTGGGCGCGATCGCCCTTGAGCGACCGCTCGGCGAACTCCGATGCTCCTTGGGTGATGCTGGTCAGTGCGCCCTTCTTGCCGGCCCGGAGCCGCTCCGCCATGGCGCTGGCCGCCCCGTAGTTGACACCGCTCCTGCGAGTGAACCCGCCCAGCAGCACGATGCCGGCGATGGCGAGGAACACGGCGGCGGCGCCGATGAGAAGCGCCCGATTGGTCTGGTACCACGCGAGGCTCACGACCGAGCCGTCCCGCAGCGCCATCACATCGACGGGCGGACGCTCCGGTGTCGGATCGGCCGGCGTGATCGGCGTCGGGGTCGGGGTCGGGGTCGGGTCGACGGTCGGCGGTGTCGTGGGCGCCGACGGGTAGCGCACGGGAGCCTCTGACACGATGGTCAGACCGGCAGCCGAGACGCTCACCGCGAGGAGCGTGTTCTCGTAGGAGTCCGACTCGTAGCTCACCAGGTACTGGTTGGAGATCTGCGTGGCGATGGTCTCGAAGACGTCGGCGAGCGCCTGGGGATCTTCGGCGGGAACCACGGAGCCGTCCGTGGCGGCAGCCATTCGGGCGATGCCCACCCCGTCGTTCTCGGGGCTCTGCAGCTCGACCGCGATGAACGACACGTCGATGCCGAGCAGCGAGTCGATCGCGTCCTCGATCGGCGCTGCACTCACCGTGTCGCCTCCGTCCGACAGCAACACGATGGTGCGGCGCGCCGGATCGCGGCCTTGGAAGAGGCCGGCTGCGGCCAGCACTCCATCGTGCAGCGCCGTCTCCCCTGCCACCTCGATGGAGCTGACGGCACTCGATGTCTCCGCACGGTCGGTCGTGAACTCGCTCAGCACTCGGGGCGAGCTGGCGAACGACACCACTGCGACCTGGACGGTCGAGGGTAGGACGTCGAGAAAGGCCTGCGCCGCGTCCTTCGCCGCATCCAGCGGCTCGCCTTGCATCGACCCCGATGCATCGAGCACGAGCACGACCTCGAGGTTGTCGGTCGGCACCGGCTCCACGGTGACGTCGCGCACCACGCCGTCCTCGGTGACGGTGAAGGCGCTCTCGTCGAGCAGGATGCCGTTCAGGTCACTCGGCACGCTGACGGTCAGCGTCACCTCGGGATGCTGGCTCGCGTCGAGCTGCTCGATGCGGAGGCTGGTATCACCGCTTCCCTCGTCGGCGGCGAGCGCCGCAGCAGGGCTGCCTGCCGTCAAGGCCAGCAGCGCAAGCGCTGCCAGGATGCGCTGCGTCATCGCTTCCTCCCGCCGTTGGCGAGGAAGTCGACGTCCACGGCGCCGAAGACACCGGACGGCAACTCGATGCCGAGGTCCTTGAGCCGGTCGCTGAACAACGGGCGGATACCAGTCGGCTGGACCGTCCCCCGGAAGCGGCCGTGCTCGTCGAGACCGGCGCCGTAGTCGAACGAGAAGATGTCCTGGATGGTGATCTGCTCGCCTTCCATGCCGACGACCTCGGCGACGTTGGTGACGCGACGGCTGCCGTCCCGCATACGCGTGATCTGCACGATCATGTCGACCGCCGAGGCGATCTGCTCGCGGATGGCCCGTGACGGCAGATCGACGCCCGCCATCAAAACGAGCGTCTCGAGGCGGGACAGGCAGTCCCGCGGCGAGTTGGCGTGGATGGTGGACAGCGAGCCGTCGTGGCCCGTGTTCATCGCCTGGAGCATGTCGAGGGCCTCGCCACCACGGCACTCACCGACGACGATGCGGTCTGGACGCATTCGCAGGGAGTTGCGGACGAGGTCGCGGATGCGGACCTCGCCCTTTCCTTCCACGTTGGAGGGGCGGCTCTCGAGCCGCACCACGTGATCCTGGTGGAGCTGGAGCTCGACGGCATCCTCGATGGTGACGATGCGGTCGCCGTCGGGGATGAAGCCGGACAGCACGTTGAGCAGCGTCGTCTTGCCGGTACCGGTACCGCCGCTGACGAGGATGTTGAGCTTGCCGCGCACCGACGCCTCCAGGAGGTCGGCGACGAGCCGGGTGAGGCTGCCGAACTCGATGAGGTCGTCGACCTGAAACGGGTCTTTGGAGAACTTCCGGATGGTGAGCGAAGGTCCGTCGACGGCGAGCGGGGGGATCACCGCGTTCACGCGTGACCCGTCCTGGAGCCGAGCGTCCACCATCGGCGACGACTCGTCGATGCGACGGCCGACGCTCGTCACGATGCGGTCGATGACCCGGCGAAGATGCTGGTCGGACATGAATCGGGTCTCGGTTCGCGTCAGCCGGCCGTCGCGCTCCACGTAGATGCGGTCCATGCCGTTGACCATGACCTCCGTCACCGAGGGGTCGTCGAGGTACATCTGGATCGGTCCGTGGCCCAGCAGGTCATCGCGGATCTGCAGGGCGAGACGTCTCCGCTCCTCGTCGGTGAGCGGCGCCGAGTCGAGGCCCATCGCCCCCGAGAGCTCCTCGGCGACGAACCGCTGGATCTCCTCCTCGCCCAGGCTGGCGTCGTAGAGACGCATGCCGAGCTTGGCGAACAGCGCCTCCTGGGCGCGCACCTTGACGGCGGCGAAGGGGTCGTCGGATCGCAGCTTCTTCTTCTCCTCGGAGGCCACCTTGGGCTCGGCGATTGTCGCCTTCACGCGCACCTTCGGCTTCGACGGCTCCGAGCCGGACTGCGGCCCCTGGTCGCCTTGGACCCTCTTGAGTCGTTCGTTCAGCTTCACCTGCTACCTCCGGAAGAAGAAGGAGCGCTTGGCGGGGCGCTCGGGCTCAGGCAGGAACAGCTGCGCCGCACTCACGTAGCTGCGGGCGGCGGGCGATTTCGGCGCCGCCTCCACCACCGGCTGCCCGTGGTTCATCGACAGCGCAACGGCCCTCGAGTACGGGACCTCGACGTCGATCTCGAGCCCGACGAGCTCTGCGGCCTCGGCAGGCGTGATACCGACCTTGGCGTCGGAGCGGTTCACCACGAAGTGCCGTCTCGGCTGATCGAAGCCCAGCATGTCGATCGCGTCGATCACCTTGCGCAGGCTCTGGAGCGACGACACCGACAGGTCGCACATGAACACGAAGTCGGTGGCGTATTCCATGGCAGCGAGCGTCGCCTCGGTCAATCCCGCCGACGTGTCGACCACGATGTGGCTGAAGTCATCCTTGAGCAGCCGCAACACCTTCTCGACGGTGATGTCGCGCACCTCTTCTCCCTCTGCGGGAGTGTCGGGTGCGCACAGCACGTGCAACTTGTCTCCCCGCGGGGTCATGAAGACCTTGAGCGCAGTAGCCGTCACCCCGCCCTGCACCTTGGCGAGATCGCCGATGGTGTGCTCGGGCTCGAGTCCGAGCCCGCTCTGGACGTCGCCGAACTGGAGATCGAGATCGATGAGGGCGACCTTGTCCTCGGCGAGCGCCGCAAGCGCCACGGACAGGTTGGTCGTGAAGGCGGTCTTGCCGGTGCCGCCCTTGGGGGCGACGACGCAGATGACCTTCGCCTTCTTGGTGTCCACGCCGCTGTCGGCGACGAGGTTGTGGAGGCGGCGCTGTGCCGCCTCGGTCACCCGATCGATGACCTGCCGGATCTCGTCGTCGCCGGCCTCGGGGGTGAGCACGTCGCGCACTCCCGATCGCAGCGCCGCCTGCCACAGATCCGGCGTCGGATCGGCGATCAGGACGACCTCGATCTCCGGGTGCTCCTCGTCGAGCGCCTGGGCGACGCCGAGCGCGGCATCCACGGCCACGTTCGGGCCGATGAGGATCACGTGCGGATTGCGGCTCGCCATGTCCTTCGCCGCCGCCAGGGCGTCGAGGTACATGACCTCGGAGTCGTAGCGGCTGAGATCGCCGTTCGTGGACCCGAGCGCCCGCCTCGTCCTCTGCTCGAAGGCGAGGCTGCTGGTTGCCAGGAGGACGGTGCTCATCGTGCCACCTCGAGCGGGCTCAGGTACACCGTGTTGCGGGTCTGGATCTGCGTGCCGTCCTCGGGCGTCGTTTCCTGCTCGCCGGTCAGCCAGAGGGTCCCGAACTCGGCGGTGAAGACCAGGCGCTCGGCGTTGGCGGGGGACATACCGAGTGTGACCAGGAGGTTGCCCGTCGGGGCCAGTGAGTAGTCGGTGTCGGACCCCTCTTCCGGCTCGCTGGGCAGGCGCTCGACTTGGACGTTGGTGACGATGACCTTGTGGATGATCAGGCCGGTCGTGTTGGGCGTCTGCGGCTTGGCGTTATCGGACTCGGGCAGAATGACGTCTTCGATGTCGGTGGGCAGATTCCCGTCGTCGCTCGGCTCGGTGCCGTCGAGCGCGAAGGGCTCGAACGAGGCCAGCACGGCCACCAGGTCACCCTGCTTGAGTGCGCCGCCGACCGCCCGCTCGGGCGACAGCGACACGGTCACCTCGACGAGTCCTTCCGGGACCTCAAATTCGCCCTGAGCCTCGAAGACCTCGGGTTCGATGAACCGGCTCAGCAGGAGCTGCTCGCCCGGCACCAGGTCCACGGCAGCGACGGTGCCGGTGAGCTGATCGAGCGAGGCAACGGTGCCGGGCACCTGCGTCCTGACGGGGATGAGCGCCGTTTCGACGTTGGCCGCGATCTCATCCGCCGGTGTGCCGGCGGCGACCGCCTGGTTGAGAATCAGCACCTCGATGGTCTCCTGCCCGGCGAGGGCGCGCTCGTCGGCGCTGCTGACGTACTGCACCAGAACGAAGGTCCCTACCGCCGCCAGGAGAACGGCGAACACGACCCCGATCCATCTCTTGTTGTTGTTCATGTGCCCTTTGCTCCTACCTGTATGCGCGTTCTTCCACGTATGTGTTGCCCGGGGGTCATCCGGACAGGCCGACGATGTTCACACCCCGGTCGTTGCCTCCCCCGACGGCCGAGCCGCCAGATGCGACCCAGTCGCCGATGAAGTAACCCTCGATGCAGCGATCGTTGCCACTGCAGGGCGGCTGGCCATCGACGATCGATGGCTCCTTGAACTGGCCGCCGAAGTTGTACCCGGTGACGTAGAACGCCCCGAAGCCGCTCACGCGGTACTCGGCGTTGTCGCCGGTGCCGTCGTAGCCGTCGAAATACGGGATGAGCTGGACGTGCCCGATCATGTCCTCGAACTTCACCGGCTCACATCCGTTTGCGGGCGAAGCCCCGGGGTCGATGGGTTGCCAGACACCGACCTCGACTTCGATCTCGCAGAAGAAGCCACCTTCGAGCCAGCCGAAGCCACCGGGGAGGTCTTGCCCGGAGGGGCTGTAGTGGCAGGTGCCGTCGGAGCCGTGGAAGAAGACCGTGACTGTCCGGTCCTCGTAGGCGTACCCCGTTGAAGGCGGCAGCAGGCCATCGCGGACCGCCGACGAATAGTGGAGGCTGCCGGTCGGCGATTCATCGACGAATGCCCCGCCGCCGTACCATTCCCACTCGCACTCCGAGTAGATGAGCGGCATAGCCGTCAGCTTGCCGGGCGGTCCCCACACCGCCGTCGCCTCGGCGCCGACCGTCATCTCGTCGAACCCGACGACACCGGCGAAGATCATGTCGAAGACGGTGTCACCCGAGGCATCCTCGGTCCCGGTGACCACGTGGACACGCTGCGCCCCCATGTCGAGATCGAGGCTCTGGATCCGAGCGGCGCCGTCTCGGGCGTTGGCGTCCGCGTACTCGTCGGCTTCGGCCTCGGCGTCGTAGGCGCCGACGCACCCTCCCTCGGCGCAGTTGCGGGCGATCGCCAGCGCTCCGGCCTCGGCGCCCACCTGGAGCTCGCGCCGCTCGACGTAGGCCCGACCGAAGTCGAACGAGAACGCCGTCATGGCGAGGAGGCCGATGATGCTCACCGCGACGAACACGGTCGTTGCGCCATGTTCACTCAGGCCGGCATACCGGCGTTCTCGCGGTGATCCGTTCATCCGCCGCATTTCATCACCCCCTCGGCTTCGAGCGTGATGGGCGTCGACGGAATGAACGGGATGAAGAACTCGAACGGGTACTGGATCGTCATCGTGGTCGGCTGATCGATCACGCACGGAGTGACCGTGACGGTCATCTGTGCGGGATCGAGCGTCGTGGCGGCGAGCTCTGCCGTCGCCTCGCCTTGGGCCTGGTCTTGGGTGATCGCATACGTCCGCACGCCCTCACGAGCAGCGTGGGTGAGCGTGAGCTGCGTGTTGTGCGCTCGGCCGAATTCGATGATGCCGAAGACAAGCAGGAGGAGAACGGGCAGGATGATGGCGAACTCCACCATTGCCGCTCCCCTTTCATGTTGTTGGCGCATGAGTACGCTCCTCACTCCTGGTCACAGTCGTCCTGTGATGTCGTCACGTAAGCGTCGGTCTCTCGGGGGTGTGACGCAGGCGGCGCCCAGCGCCACACAGCCGAGAACGACCGCTGGTTACGGGGTCGGCGGGGTCGGGCCGGCGCCGGGATCGAGGTTCGACTGGCTCTGATCGAACGCGTTGAACACGTCCACACCAAGAGCACCAACGACCAGAATCGACACCACGGCGATGAGCGCGACCACGATGCCGTACTCCACCATGGTTGCGCCGTGTTCGGAGGCCTTCCAGGCCTGAAGAGCGGTCCAGAACTGCAGCATGCGCTGCCCCTTTCATTCCCATGGGCACCGCCCGGGTTTCCTACCGCCCAGTACGGAGCCTCTGCCCAGACTCATGGGAATTCCTGGCCCACGAGTCCCTACCTCGAGTCATGATCGTCGTCCGGCCCTGGGGGGTCATCACCAAATCTGATGAATGGCCGTCCCGTGGTCCGTATCCCGTATCCCGTAGCCCGTAGCCCGTAGCCCGTAGCCCGGGCTGGACCTGGACGCGTCGAGGGGGCGCCGCACACACGGCGCCCCCTCACACACAGGGCTGGAGTCGAACCCTGATTACGGGGTCGGCGGGGTCGGGCCCGCACCCGGATCCATGTTCGACTGGCTCTGATCGAACGCGTTGAACACGTCCACACCAAGAGCACCAACAACCAGAATCGACACCACGGCGATCAGCGCGACAACGATGCCGTACTCCACCATGGTGGCGCCCTTCTCGGAGGCCTTCCAGGCCTGAAGAGCAGTCCAAAGCTGCAGCATAGGATGCAGTCCTTTCGTTCCCTACCGACCCCCGCCGAGCCTTCCTACCAGCCCAGGTGTGAGGTCTTCGTATCCTGACCCGCGGGAACCATCCCAACGAGTCCTTACCTGCGCCCACAATGCCACCACCCCCACCCCCCGTCATCACCAAAACTAATGAACATCCCTCTCACCCAACCCTCACGCAAGAGAGGGAACACCGCATCCCGGTGCTCCCTCTCTCGTGCGCAGGCATGTTCTATGGCGTCGGCGGTGTGGGTCCGGTCGTGCTGTTGAACGCGGTCTGGCCGCCGTCGAACGATCCGAAAACATCGACGCCGAGGGCGCCGACGACGAGGATCGACACGATGGCGATCAACGAGACGACGATTCCGTACTCGACCATCGTGGCGCCTCTCTCGGAATCCAGTTGCGCCCGGCACGCGGTCCACAGCTGCATCATGAGATCGTGTCCTTTCCTTCCCTACCGGATCCCGGCCCTGCGATTCTGACCCCTGGGCCGGCTTTCTTCTTGTCACTCGAGCTCGAGCTCGCAGCTACCTACCTGCAACCCACGGTGCCTGCAATCGGCGAAACCGTCATCGCCAATAGTGATGAAGTGGCGAGCCCGCCGATCGGCACGGCAGGCGTTTGACGCGACCGGCTCGTCCGGATCTGAGACCGCTACGCCGATGGGCTCCAGACGCGCCGAAGGGGTGCAGCTGCGTCCACCACTCCGCAGCTACACCCCACTCGGATCTGCATGACCTCTAGGGAGTCGGGCCTCCGGGCACGGCACCCGGGTACGCACCCTGCGCACCGTCGAACTGTCCAAACACGTCTACGCCGAGCGCTCCCACCACGAGCAGCGAGACGACACCGATCATGACGACGACGAGGCTGTACTCGACCATGGTTGCGCCGCGCTCCGAGTGGAACAGCCCTTCGAAGTACGCCGAGATCCTCGTCATGTGTCGGTCCTTCCTCCTTGGGCGATAGGCCCGCCCACCCGAATCCTCTGTTGTCCACGATGATGCCGGAAGTCGCCCCGCCTGACATCACCAATAGTGATGAATGGGCAGCCCATAGCCC
>DKBA01000093.1 GCA_002450985.1 Acidimicrobiia bacterium UBA6912 | reverse complement strand
GGTGGACGGCCGGCCGATCCCGAGCTCCTCGAGCCGCTTGACGAGCGACGCCTCGGTGAACCGGGGCGGGGGCTTGGTCTCGCTCCCCCTCGCCGTCATGTCGGTTGCAGAGGCCGTATCGCGCTCGCGCATGGCGGGGAGCGGGCGCTCCTGGTCGTCGAGGGCGGCCTCCGGATCATCGCTGCCCTCGACGTAGGCACGGAGGAAGCCGGGGAACGTGATGGTCTTTCCGGATGCGGCGAGCTCGACCCGGCGTCCCGACCGGGGCGCCGTCGCCGAGATCCGCACGCTGAGGCTCTCCCCGCGAGCGTCCTTCATCTGAGAGGCGATGGTCCGCATCCAGATCAGGTCGTACAGTCGTGCCTCGTCCGAGCCGCCCCCGAACGCCCCGGCGACGGCCGCAGGCTCCGCAAACCGGTCGCCGGCGGGACGGATGCCCTCGTGCGCCTCCTGGGCGTTCTTCACCTTGCTGGCGTAGACCCGGGCCTCCTCGGGCAGGTATTCGGCGCCGTACCGCTCGGTGACGAGCCGGCGGGTGGCGTCGATGGCGGCCGCAGACAGCGTCGTGGAGTCCGTGCGCATGTACGTGATGAAGCCACCCTCGTACAGGCGTTGCGCCGCCGACATCGTGCGGCGGGCGGCGAACCTCAACTTGCGGCCCGCCTCCTGCTGGAGCGTCGAGGTGCGAAACGGCGGGTAGGGCTTGCGGGTGTACGGCTTGGCCTCGACGCTCGCCACGGTGAAGTCGGCCTCGCGCAGCTCGGAGGCGAGCTCGGTCGCCACCGCCTCGTCGAGCACGAGTCGGTCCTCCGACCTGGGCCGACCGTCGGCCCCGAAGTCCTTGCCGGTGGCCACGCGGGTGTCGTCGATGGACGCGAGCGCCGCCTCGAACTCCTGCGGATCGTCTCCGACCGTGAACGTGCCGGTGATGCCCCAGTAGGAGGCGGCGACGAACGCCATCCGCTCCCGCTCCCGGTCGACGACGATCCGGGTGGCGGGCGACTGGACCCGGCCTGCCGAGAGCCCCTGGCGCACCTTCCGCCACAGAACGGGTGACACCTCGTAGCCGTACAGCCGGTCGAGGATGCGGCGCGCCTCCTGGGCGTCGACGAGCCGGCGATCGAGATCGCGGGGATGGGCCACGGCCTCCCGGATGGCGGCAGGCGTGATCTCGTGGAACACCATGCGGCGCACCGGCTGCTTCGGGTTGAGGACCTCGAGAAGATGCCAGGCGATGGATTCCCCCTCGCGGTCCTCATCGGTCGCGAGGTACACCTCTTCGGCGTCCTTCAGCAGCTGCTTCAGCTTCGTGACCTGCTTCTTCTTGTCGCCGGGAACGATGTAGAGCGGCTTGAAATCGTTGTCCACGTCGACGCCGAGACGGGCCCACGGCTCGCCCTTGAAGGCCGCCGGGATGTCGGAGGCCGAACGCGGCAGGTCCCGGATGTGACCGATCGACGACTCGACGACGTAGTCGGAGCCGAGGTAGCCCGCGATGGTGCGGGCCTTGGCGGGAGATTCGACGATGACGAGCTTTTGGGACATGCGAGATCAACTGTCGTGGGGCCGGAACGACGCATTGTCTACGAGACATTCCCGGCAATGTCAAGATGCCGGCCGACTCATGACGGCTTCGAAGCCGGCGATGAGCCGGCCGACGACCGCCCCCCACGTGAACTCCTCCTCGACGCGCCTTCGACCCGCAGCGCCCATCTCGACCCTGCGCTGCGGTGCGGCGGCGAGCATCTGGAGCGCCTCGGTGATGTCGCCGACGTCGTGCACGACGTAGCCGGTCTCCCCGGGAACGACGGTCTCGGGCGCCCCGCCGGAGTCGCCGGCCAGTACGGGAAGTCCCGCTGCGGCCGCCTCGAGGAACACGAGGCCCAGGCCCTCCACCTCGAGCCCGCCCCACCGGGAGCGGCACGGCATGCAGAACACGTCCATTGCGGCGTAGTGCGCCGGCAACGCCTCCCACGGCACGTCGACGGCGAATCGGGTGGGGACACCGAGCCGTTCCGCCTCCGCCCGCAGCCGACGCTCGTCGCGCCCCTTGCCGACCAGCACGACCTCCATGTCGCCCCCGGCGCCCAGCAGGCGCGCCGCCGCAGCCAGCAGACGGCGCTGGCCCTTGCGAGGAACGAAGCGGCTCACGCAACCCACGACCAGCGGACCACGCCGATCGGGGGCGGCCGGTGCGAACCGCTCGATGTCCACCCCGGCCCCGACGTAGACGGCGGCGGCGCCGGTGAGCCGGGACACCCGGTCCGCCGTGAAGCGGCTCACTGCGAACCTGACGTCGGCGGCGCGGAGCACCGCGGAGAGGAGGTGGCGGGCCCCGGGGATGGCTGCGGGGATGGTCACCTCGGCCCCGTGGCAGAGCACCCCGATCGGCACGTCGAACCGGCGGCGCAGCCGGGTGGTGAGGGCGGGCAGGGGGTGGGGGGCGCCGAAGAGGATGGCCTCCGGCGCGAAACCGGCGAGCTCACGCTCGAGCCACGCCGCCACCCGCGGCGTCGGCCACATGAACGTGCGGTGCGAGCGGCGAACGACGGCCTCGCCGTGCCTCGTGCCCCCCGCCGGAGCGTCGGCCGGGGCGAGGACACGCACCTCGCCGGGATACGCGTCGACGAGATTGCCCAGGTACTGCTGGATGCCCCCCGGTTTCGGCGGGTAGTCGTTCGTGACGATGGCGAGGCGCGGGCCCCCGGTCACTGCGCCTTCGCTTCGAACTGCCGGCCGCGATCGACGTCGAGGTGCGGTTGGGCATTCCACGACACCAGGGTGGGGCCGCGACTGCCGTAGACGATGCGCCCGAACGCAGTGTTGTCGAGCGAGCGAAGGCGGTTGCGATCGGCGAACGGGATGCCGAGGACCCCGGTGAGGTAGGCCCGGCTGGCGCCGCCATGGGTGACGACGGCAACGGTGCCGCCCCGGTGACGGGCCACGATCGATTCGATCGCTTCGGTCATCCTGCGCCGAACGCCGGTGAAGGTCTCGCCGGTCACCCCACGCACGACGTCCTCGCCGGCGAGCAGGCGGGCGAAGCCGGCGCCGTCCGCCGCCTCGATCTCGGCCCGCGTCAGGTTCTCCCACGCACCGAACCCGATCTCCTTGAGGCGATCGTCCTCCCGGATGGGGAGATCGTGGTGGTCGGCGATCGCCAGGGCGGTCTGCCGGGCCCGCAGCAGTGGCGACGAGTACACCGCGTCCAGCTCGGGGAGCTCCAACCCCACCTGGCCGGCCTGTTCCTCGCCGTCCGCGGTGAGCGGCCAGTCCGTGTGACCCTGCCAGCGTTGCTCGACGTTCGCCGCCGTCTCTCCGTGACGGACGAGCACCACCGTCGTCTCCCCTTCCCGGGCGGACGGGTGCTCGGTGAGGTGGCTCGTGTCGTTGTACCGGACGAGCTGGGGACCGATCGAATTCACCGAGAACGAGGTGACACCGGTGTTCGCCATGAGCCTGAGCGGGGCCGGGCGGGGCGTGCCGAGGACCGCAGCGACCAGCGTGAGAAGGGCGAGACCGTGGCTCACCACCAGCGCGGAGCCCTCGTCGCCGACCTGGGCGACGACCGCACCGAAGGCCGCGTCGAGCCGGGCGGCGACGTCGGACAGGCGCTCGCCGCCGCCGAGTGCGACGTCCCGCCCGTCCATGAGTGCGGCGAGCTGCTCGGGATTGCGGCGGCGGATCTCGTCGAAGGTCAGTCCCTCCCACTCCCCGACATTCGGCTCGCGCCAGCGGGGATCCGGGGTGAACGGATGGCCGAGCGCAGCCGCCGTCGACGCCGCGCGCCCGAGGTCGGAGGTGACCACCAGGTCGGGGGGGCTGCCCTGGAGACGCGCCGCCAGCCGCTGGAGTTGGTCGCGCCCCCGGTCGCTGAACTGGGTGTCGGTCGCACCCTGCCACCGTCCGGCTGCGTTCGCCGCCGTCTCGGCGTGTCGGACCAGAGTGATGCGTGCCGGCATGGGCTTCTAGGGTAGGAGCGTGGGAACAGTCACCGATCCGGCACGCGGGAGCATCGTTCGGCTGGCGGCCCTCGCCCCGCCGCTGATCCTCACCGAGTCGACCGACGGCATCATCCCCGACGATCCGGGGGCGAGAGTCGTGTTCGTCATCATCGGACTCGCCATCCTCGGCCTCTACTTCCTGCTGCGCACCACACGGCGGCGCTCGGAGGCCGCCTACTGGGAACGACGCAGGCGCGAGCAGGAGATGCGGGACAACGACCCCGACATGCGACGGGATCCCTGAGCTCGGCCGGCAGGAACAGCGGTCCCGGACGCAGATGGGGGCGCCCCGGCGGGACGCCCCCTCGAGAACCTCTGCTGCGCCGGCTCAGACGAACGCCGAGGCGAAGATCAAGCTGACGATGGTCATCACCTTGATGACGATGTTCATCGCCGGGCCGGCCGTGTCCTTGAAAGGATCGCCGATGGTGTCGCCCACCACGGCCGCCTTGTGGGGATCGGAGCCCTTGCCGCCGAAGGCACCGGCCTCGATGAACTTCTTGGCGTTGTNNGGGATCTCGCGGAACTGGCGGCGGACCTCCTCGATCATCTGGTTCGCAGCTCGACCCACCGCCTGAATCGTCATCGAAGCGAACAGGAAGGGGAACATCGCCCCGAACAGGAGGCCGATGACCACCGGGATCTCGAGGATGTCGATCGTCTCGAGATTGCCACCCGCATCGAGCACCGCCTGCCGGAAGGTGAAGAAGAGGGCGAGCGCAGTGACAGCCGCCGATCCGATCGCGAATCCCTTCGCGACGGCTGCGGTCGTGTTGCCGAGTGAGTCGAGTGCGTCGGTCGCCTGACGCACCTCCGGTGGCAGGTGTGCCATCTCGGCGATGCCACCGGCGTTGTCGGCGATCGGCCCGTACGCATCGACCGAGACCGTGATGCCCAGCGTCGCCAGCACTCCAATGGCGGCGATGGCGATGCCGTAGATGCCGGCGCGGGGGGCGTCGAAGGCCATCTCGCCGCCGGCGTAGGCGGCGAGCATGCCGAGCGCCACGACCACCACCGAGAACGCGGCCGACCGCATGCCCTCGGCGATCCCCGACAGCGCGACCGTTGCCGGACCCGTCTGTGCCTGGCGAGCGACCTCCTTCACGATCTTGTGATGGTCGCTGGTGAACCACTCCGAGATCTGCCCGATCAGCCACCCGACCAGCAGGCCGACGACGACGGAGATGACCAGACCCCAGGCGTTGTCCACGCCGTCGTTGTTGCTGAACAGGACGGGCGTCAGCGCTGCCGTACCCAGCACCGTGAGTCCCATCGCCGTGTAGGTGCCGCGGTGCAGTGCCGCCGCAAGGCTGCCCTTGCCAGGCTTGACGAAGAACGAGCCGACGATCGATGCCCCCATTCCGAGGGCGGCGATCATCAGCGGGTAGAAGAAGGCCTCTTCCTGGAACGCCTGGCCGGCGAACGCGAAGCCGGCGAAGGCGATCGGGGCGATGAGCGCACCGACGTACGACTCGAACAGGTCGGCGCCCATGCCGGCNNGTCGGCGCCGACGTCGGCGGCCTTCGTGTAGATGCCACCGCCGACACGGGAGAACAGCGCGATCGACGAGCCGCCCAGCCCGATCGCGGTGAGCACGTTGAACGGCTGATCCACCTCGAGCCACTCGACGAAGACCGCATAGCCGAGGGCGAGACCGAGAAGACCGAGCCCCGCAACCGAGAAGCCCATCACCGCACCGCCCCGGAAGGCGAGCGGCAGCGCCTGGGCGATGCCTCCTTCCCGGGCAGCTTCCGTGGTGCGGGCGTTGGCAGCGGTGGCGATGCGCATCCCGATGAAGCCGGCCAGCGCCGAGAGCGATGCGCCGGACACGTAGGCGATGGCCCCCCACGGCCGACCCCAGTCGAGGAAGACGAGGATCAAGACGGCGAGGATGACCACGAATCCCGCCACGGCGGTGTACTCGCGTCTGATGAAGGCCATCGCCCCTTCGCGGATCGCCCCCATCAGTTCTTGCATGCGCTCGCTTCCGGGGTCGGCGCGTTGCACCTGCCCGGCGTAGAACCAAGCGAGCACGAGCGCGGCCACGGCGGCCACGAGTGCGAGATACAGCCAGATCACGGGTCCCTCTCCAGTTTCTTCGACGTGGACAAATCGCCGGAAGCTTAGAGGCGCAGCCGAGCGGCTCGAAGATGACGCAGCCGGGCCGCCTGCCGCGTACCGCCGTACTAGGTACTAAGTACTAGGTACTAAGTACCCAGCAGCCCAGGTCGGTATCGGGTTGCCGTGCAAACCCGCGAGCAGGGCGGAAGTGTGGGAACCACGGACGACCTCAGAACCAACGCCAGCTCAAACCGAGACTTCGCAACTACTTCGCACCTGGTACTCAGTACTCGGCACTCGGCACTCAGCACTTAGTACTTAGTACTNNAGTACTAAGTACTAAGTACTGCGTGCTCACGCCTCGTCTCGCTTTCGCGTGATCCACAACGCCGCCGCGGCGCCGAGCAGGGCGGTGCCTCCCACCAGACGAAGCCAGCTCGGATCTTCGGACAGGTCGCGGCCCGGCTCGACGACGACCAGGCTGACGACTTCGAGGTACGACTCTCCTCCCCGCGTCTCGTCGTGATACACCCAGGTGCCGGTGGCCGCCACGACCGGGCCCCGACGCCGGTACCCGCCGGGCGGCCCCAGCTCCTCGGCGAGCCCGTGCGGCATCCGGATACCGACCCCGACGTTGCCCCCTGACAGGGCACCATCCTCGAGAATGGGCTGCTCCGCATAGGCGTCGTCGTTGAGCTGCGCCCACACCCAACCGTCACCACGCCACCCGTAGTCGCCGACCAGCTCGCCGGTGAGCGTCACCTCGCCCTGGAATGCCTCGGGATCGGCGAGGAGCACCTCGACGTCGACGGGTCCTGCGGCGGCAGCCGCGGCACCTGCGATGAGGGTCGCGGCAACCAGCACCACGAGGGCGAAGCGGCGGATCATCTGCCCCTCACCCACGCATAGACGAAGCCGAGCAGCGCAAAGAGGGCGACGAACTCGAGCCGGCCTGCCCACATCTGGAGGATGTACGTCACCTCCAGCAGCACCGGCATCGACGGATCGGTGACGCCCACCGAGAGACCGACGTTGGCGCCGGCGCTCACCGATTCGAACAGCGCTCGGTCGAGCGGGACGCCGTAGGCCAGGGCGATGCCCGTGCCCAGCAGATAGAGCGCGACGTACAACAACGACGCCACCATCACCGACTGGGCGATGTCTGTGGTCAGCCGGCGCTTGCCTGACTGGTAGTACCCGCGTCCTACGACGGCGCCCTCGGGGAGCAACATCTCCTTGACCTCGATGGCGATCGTCTTCAGCGTGAGCCCGATGCGCAGCGCCTTCACGCCGCCGGCGGTGGACGAACCCATCCCGCCAAGGGCCATCGCAATGGCCATTCCGCCGAACGCCAGTCCGCTCCAAGCGGCGAGCTCGACGGGCGGGACGGTGGCGAAGCCCGTACCCGAATGCGCCGAGAGCACCTGGAAGAGGCCCTGCCGGGTGAGCCCGAAGACGCTTCCGTAGGTTCCGGCCACGGCGAGACCGATGATGGTGAGGACGAGCGTCAACGCAAAGGTCGAGATGATCGTCCGGCTCTCCAGATTGGCGAGCACCTCGCGCCGCCTGCCCTTCCACAACGCGAAGTGCACCCCGAAGGACATCGCCCCGGCCACCATCAGCACCGCGGTGAAGGCCTCGAAGACCGCGGAGTGGTAGTACCCGACGCTGGTGCTCATCGGCGAGAAGCCGCCCGTGTCGAATCCGGCGAAGAAGATCATGAGCGCGTGGAAGAACGACCTGGCCGGACCGAAGCCGAGGTGCTGCCAGGCGATGGTGCCGAGCACGACGACGCCGGCGACGAGGTGCACGATGGCCACCGCCCAGATGAAGCGAGCCGTCGACGTCACCGACGGCAGGATGCGCTCGTCCCGGGCCTCGCCGAGGTAGAGCGTGATCGCCCCGCCTCCGGCGAACAGGGACAGCGCGGCGATGATGATCCCTTGACCGCCGAGGAAGTGGAGGAGGTGACGCCAGAAGTTGAGCGAACCAGCCAGGTGGTCGAGGTCCTGGACGAGGGCGAGGCCCGTCGTGGTGAGCCCGGACATGGCGTCGAAGAAGGCATCGAGTGGATTGCCGAAGTGGCCCGACATCGCCAGCGGCAGCGAGCCGATCAGCGGCACCACCAGCCAGGTGAGCGCGACGACCACCATCCCGTGGCTCCAGTCGAGCCGCGGGGGGCGGCGCACGTTGCGCGAGAGCGCCACCCCGACGACGGCGAAGATCCCGGCCATCATGAGGAACGAGCCGAGCGGCGCCCACTCCCTCTCGAACAGCGCCCAGACGATCGGAGCCCCGCTCGCAGCCGCCACGACGGCGAAGACGCGCCCCAGGTAGAACCCGATCGTGACGAAGTCGTCCCTGACGGGTCGTATCAGCACGTCACACCAGCGTGAGCACGATGGCGGCGACGGCGAGCGACAGGGCGATGGCGACGATCACGATGGCCGCCTCGATGAGGAACGTGACCAGGCCTCCCCTGGCGTCCGAGAAGATCCCGGAGAGACGATCCGGTCGCCGCCTTCCGGTCACGCGCCGCCCTCCCGGGCGAGAGCGTCGAGGCGATCACACAACGCACGCTCGTTGTCGAGGGACGTGACGGCGATCACCCGATCCCCGGCCCGCAGGGTCGAGGACGCCGTCGGCACGAACACCTCGTCGCCACGCACGACGGTCACGAGCACCGAGGGTTGCGGGAGCTCGATGGACCGCAGCGGCGTCTCCGGGAACCCGTCGAGCAGGATGCGCTCGATGAGGCTCACGTGGCCCCCTGCCATGAGGGCGATGCGGTGGAGGTCGCTCACCTCGACCTCACGAGAGATCAGCTCGGCCATGAGGTCCGTGACCGCGACGACCGGGATGCCGAGCGCCTCGAACGTGGGGCGGTTGCGCGGGTTGTTGAGCCTGGCGAGCACCCGCTTGGCGCCGAGCGTCAGGCTGAGCTGGCAGGCGACGAGGTTGGCCTCGTCGCGGCCGGTGACGGCGAGCAGCCAGTCGGTCCGGTCCACATCGGCAGCGTTGAGGAGCTCGACGTCGGTGCCGTCGCCGTGGAAGACCAGGACCTTCGTGTCCTCGGAGAGGTCGAGGGCGCGTTCGGCGTCGTCCTCGATCACGGACACCACGTGACCGGCCTTGTCGAGCTCGCGGGCGAGGAACGAGCCGACCTTCCCGCCGCCGATGAGGAGCATGCGCATCAGCCGGTGTCCTCCTGCTGCACCGGGCGCAGGTAGCGCCGCACCTTGCCTCGGGCGCTCGGCTTCGTCGCCGCAACGAGGAGGTCGCCGGGCCGGAGCTCGAAGTCGGGACGGGCGACATAGACGACGTCGCGCCGCTGCACGGCGGCAATTCGCAGCTCGTCCTTGATCTCGATGTCGGCGACCTTGAGGCCGGCAGCCCGATCGCCGAGCACCACTTCGGTGATCTCGACGTCCCCGGCGGAGAAGGTGACGTGATAGCGGAACTCCTCGTCGATGAGCTGCTCCCGGATGACCTTCGACGTGAGCTTCGCCCCCGCGACATAGTGAATGTCGAGGGCGCGATACGATTCGGCGCGGGCCGGGTCGTCGAGCCGGGCGATGGTGTGCGGCACGCCGAACACCTGCTTGGCGATCTGCACCGACATCAGATTGGCGTTGTCCGAGTTGGTGACGGCGACGAAGGCGTCGGCGAACTCGATCCCGGCCTCCCGCAGCACCTCGATGTCGTAGGCGACGCCGAAGTGGGTGGTGCCGTTGAACGTCGTGCCCAGGTCGCGGAACACGCCGTTGCGATTGTCGACCACCGAGACGTCGTGGCCTTCCTCGGCGAGGCCGAGCGCCAGGTCCGACCCCACCCGACCGCAACCGGCGATCACGATCCGCACGTCCAGAGCTCCTTCTTGNNCAGATGCCAGATGCTTTCTCCTCCCTCGTAGGGAGGAGTGGGCCGACCCGCAGGGTCGGACCGAGGAGGGTTTCGCCGCTGCAGTGGAACAGCTGAGAGACCCTCCCCGCCCCGGCCTCCGGCCGGGCCACCCCTCCCTCAAAGGTAAGGGGAAACCTGGAAGCGAAGCGATCTGACAGCGAAGCGATCTGACAGCGAGCGTCAGCGAGCGATCTACTTCCGCCACAGCTCGCGGGTGAAGAGAAGGAGGACGGGGAACAGCTCCAGTCGGCCGAGGATCATCAGGAAGGAGAGCAGCCACTTCGTGGTGTCGTGCACCACGAGGTAATTGGAGGTCGGGCCGACCGCGCCGAGACCGGGCCCGACGTTGCCGAGGGACGATGCCACCGCCGATGCGGACGTGACGAGGTCGAGGCCGACACCGAGCCCCGACTCGAGGATCCCCATCACCAGCGTGCTCGTCATGAAGGCGAACATGTAGAGGAGGAAGAAGGACTGCACCGACTCGACGATCTCGTCGGGCACCGGGTCCTTCCCCAGCCTGACGACGAACACGCCGCGAGGGTGGATCACCCGGCGCAGGTCGGCGCGGCTCGCCTCGTACAGGACGCCGAGCCGGTACGGCTTCACCGACCCGCCGGTCGAGCCCGCCATCCCGCCGACGAAGAAGAGACCGAGCACGAGGATCTCGAGCGCAACGGGCCACGCCCCGAAATCCACTGTGGCGAACCCCGTGGTCGTGACGAGAGAGACAACCGTGAACACGGCATCCCGCACCGTGGCGGCAACCGGGCCTCCCCAGGTGCCGAGCGTGGCCACAACGGCCGCCGCAACGAGGATGCCGAGGTAGATCCGCAGCTCGGAGTTGTCCAGGTAGGCGGCGGGCCGCCGCAACGCCCGGTAGTGAAGGGCGAATGACGCCCCGGCGATGACCATGAATGCGATGACCACCCACTGGGCATAGGCGGAGAAGGCTCCGAGCGAGGCCACGTCGGTGCCGAAGCCGCCCGTGGACATGGTCGTGAACGAGTGTGCGAAGGACTCGAAGAGCGTCATGTCTCCCAGCCACAGGAGCACGATCTCGACGACCGTGAAGCCGACGTACACGAGCCATAGCCGCTTCGCCGTCTCCCGGAACCTCGGCGTCAGCCGATCCGGCGTGGGGCCTGGGGACTCTGCTCGCGCCAGCTGCACGCCGCCCACGCCGAGCAACGGGAGCACGGCGATGGACAGGACGATGATCCCCATGCCGCCGAGCCACTGGGTGAGCGCACGCCAGAACAAGATGCCGTGGCTCAACTCCGCCGGGTCGGGAACGATCGATGCCCCCGTCGTCGTGAAGCCCGCCGCAGTCTCGAAGAAGGCGTTCGTGAAGCTCGCGATCTCGCCGGTGAACAGGTAGGGCAGCGTGCCGGCCACCGAGATGACGAACCACGACAGGCCGACGATGGCGAATCCCTCGCGCGTCGACAGCCGACGGGGCGTATCGAACGTGTGGCGGGCGGCGAGCCCGATGCCTGCCGTCACCAGCGCTGCGAGCGCAAGCTGCGCCGCAACCGCCCACTCCCGGTAGATGAGCGCGACGACAGCGGGGGCGAGCATCGAGAGCCCGACCGCCGCGACGACGACGCCGATGATGTGGAGGAGCGAGCGAATCGACATCAGCCGCCGAGCTGCTCCGCCTGGTAGATGGCGGACGGCAGCGCGATGACGATCAGGCGGTCGCCTTCTTCGATGGTCGTCTCGCCGCGGGGGACGAACGTCTCGGTGCCGCGAATCACGCCGCCCACTATGGCGTCGTGCGGGAGGTGGAGGTCGCGCAGCGACTTGCCAACCGCCGGGCTGGACCGGCCGACTTCGATCTCGAGGGCTTCGGCGTCGGAGTCCTGGAAGGTGACGACGCTGCGAATCCGGCCGCGGCGCACGAAACGGAGGATCTCCGACGCTGCGGACAGCCGGCTCGAGACACCGGCGTCGATGCCGACGCCGGCCAGCAGCCGCACCAGCTCGACCCGGTGGAATCGGGCAACTGCGGTTGGCACGCCCACGGCCTTGGCCACGAGGCAGCCGAGGATGTTCACCTCGTCCCACCCGGTGAGGGCGAGCACGGCATCGGCGGTATCGATGCCCTCGCTCCGCATGAGGCGGGGATCCGTCGGATCACCGCAGACGGCGACGACGCGGGGCGTCGCCGTCGCGATCTTGCGGACCCTCTCCCGATCCTGGTCGACGAGGATGGTGGCGATGCCGGCGTCGCTCAGCACGCGCGCAGTGAGGGCGGCGAGCCGCGTGGCGCCGAGCACGGCGACCTTCTTGGCCGGCGACTCGTGGATCCCGAGGAGCTCGAAAGGCTCCTCGGCGCGATCCGTCTCGGTCATGAACAGAACGTGATCGCCGGGGAGGATGCGGGTCGCCCCGCGGGCGATCATCGTCTCCCCGTCGCGCACCACTGCGGCGACCAGCCACGTCCACCCGGTCACCTTCTTGCGCAGCTCGGCGAGGCTGAGCCCGGCGACCGGCGCATCGGCGGAGATGAACCCACCGATCAGGTCCAGCCGGCCATCGGCGAACTCGATGAGCTCGGACACGCCCCGCTGCTGGACGAGGAGCAGGAGCTCGCGCGCCGTCGCCTCCCCTGGGTCGATGAGCAGATCGACCCCGAGCTCCTCCGCTTCGTCACGAAGCTGCGGGTCTTCGACACGGGCGATCCGCCGCGCCGAGCCCAGCCGCGTCGAGGCGTGACACGCAAGCACGTTCACGGCGTCCGAAGAGCTCACGGCGATGAAGAGGTCGGCTTTGTCGACACCGGCCGCCGCCAGCGTCTCGAGGCTCGCCCCGTTCCCATGGATCACGAGGCAATCGATCTCGTCCTGCACTTCGGCGGCGCGGCCGGCGTCGGCTTCGATCACGACCACGTCCTGACCTTCGAGGGAGAGGCGTTCGGCGAGGTANNGCGCACGCGTACACCCGGGCTGTGGGTACCATCGCCGACCGTGTCCCGACGTTTCGTTTCGCTGATCGCCGCGTGCGCGCTGCTCGCGGCCGCATGCTCCGGGGAGGAGCCGGCGCCCACCACAGTCGCATCCCCGCCACCGACGTCGATTGCGACGACGACGGCGCCGCCCACGACTACGGCGCCCACGACCGTTCCGGCCCCGACCGAGCGGGTGCTCCACGGCATCGTGCCCGCCGCCGTGCTCACGGTCGCCCAGGCGTTCTACACATGGCTCGCCGACTCGACGGGGCCGCTTCCGGACGGCGTACCCGCAGAGCTGGCCGANNGACGCCCTGCTGCTCGCCGACGTCGGCGACGGCTGGGAGATCGTCGGCGCCATGCTCGAGGGCGCCACGCCATGGCTCGGGGCCACGTCACCGCGCACCCTGCTCGTCATCGGATCCGATGCCCGCGTCGGCGAGGACCAGCTCGGGCTGCGCGCCGACAGCATCCACCTCCTCACTCTCGTCCCCGAGACGGGGCAGGGTGCGATCGTCGGCTTCCCCCGCGACAGCTGGGTGCGAGGGGGCAAGCTCACGAACCTGATGCCGGGCCGGGGCCCCGACTACATGGTGGAGGTGATCAACGAGATCACGGGTATCGGGATCGAGGGATGGGTCGCAGTCGGCTTCGAGGGATTCCTCGGATTGATGGACGAGCTCGGCTCGCTCGAGATCGATCTGCCGCGGGCGATGCGCAGCGGCAACAACTGGGCCGACTACCCGGCAGGTCCCCAGACGCTCACCCCCCAGCTCGCCCTCCGCCTCGCTCGCATCCGCAAGGGGCTGCCGGCGGGCGACTTCGACCGGACTTTCAACCAGGGATTGATCATGCTGGCGGCCATGACCATGATCCAAGGGCAGGGCATCCTGTCGCTGCCGGGGTGGGTTGCCGCCTACGAGCGCCACGGCTTCACCGACCTCGACACGGTGCCGTTCCTCACCTGGGCCGCGGGTGCGTTCATCGCCTCCCCGGAGTCGCTCACCAACGTGGTCGTGCCCGGCAGGAACGGAACGGTCGGGGCCGCCGCCGTCGTGTTCATCTCCGACTCGGCCGAGACGTTGTTTCGCGACCTCGACGACGGGGTGATCGACGCCGCCTCCTGAGGCGGGGATCTAGGGTCTGCGACATGACCGCACCCCCGGCCCGTATCGCCCTCATCGGCTCGAAGTTCATGGGCAAGGCGCACTCCAACGCCTGGCGCACCGTGCCTGAGTTCTTCGACGTCGCGCCGCCGGTGCTGGAGATCGTCGCGGCCCGCGACCCGGAGGCGCTGGGGGGGTTCGCCACCCGTTGGGGCTGGCGGCGCTGGACCACCGACTGGCGGATGGCCGTCGCCGACCCGGACGTCGATCTCGTCGACGTCGGGACCCCGAACGCGCTCCATGCCGAGCAGTCGATCGCTGCCCTCGAAGCGGGGAAGCACGTGGGGTGCGAGAAGCCGCTCGCCGGGACGCTCGACGATGCCGCGGCCATGGTCGAGGCGGCGGCGAAGGCACCGGAGAGGCACACGTTCGTCTGGTACAACTACCGGCGAGTGCCGGCCGTCGCCCTCGCTCACCGGCTGGTGCAGGAGGGCCGGATCGGCCGCATCTACCACGTGCGTGCCGCCTACCTGCAGAGCTGGGGCGGTCCGAGCACGCCGTTGCTCTGGCGGTTCCGGGGACGCGACGCCGGATCGGGAGCGCACGGCGACCTCAACGCCCACATCATCGACATGGCGCGTTTCATCACGGGCGACGAGATCGTCGAGGTGGCAGGGGCGATCGAGCAGCGCTTCATCGAGACCAGGCCGCTGGTGGACGACCCGTCGCAGACGGGCCCGAGCACCGTCGACGACGCCGTTCTGTTCCTCGCCAGGTTCGCCGGCGGCGCCGTCGCCAGCTTCGAGGCGACCCGGCTCGCCACCGGCGTGAAGAACTCCAACCGCCTCGAGGTGCACGGCGAACGAGGTGCGCTCCGATTCGACTTCGAGCGCATGAACGAGCTCCAGTTCTTCGATGGCGCCGTGGCCCAGTGGCAGCAGGGATGGCAGACGATCCTCGCCACCCATGGCGATCACCCGTACGCAGGCGCCTGGTGGCCCGACGGACACTGGCTCGGCTACGAGCACACGTTCGTCAACCAGGCCGCCGACATCCTTCGGGTGCTCGCAGGTGAGTCGCCGGTGGTCCCGATACCGGACTTCGCCGACGCCTACGTGACGCAGCGAGTGATGGAGGCGGCGATCCTGTCGGCACGGGAGCGCACCCCGATCACACTCGACGACGTCGGGTGACGGGACAGGCTGCCGCGGCGGAGTGTGTAGGTTGACGGGATGCCGCACATGCTCCTCGGA
Source organism: Acidimicrobiia bacterium UBA6912 (assembly GCA_002450985.1). Taxonomy (GTDB): domain Bacteria; phylum Actinomycetota; class Acidimicrobiia; order Spongiisociales; family UBA5794; genus UBA6912. Next base: position 23,869 of record DKBA01000093.1, on the reverse strand, counting down.
CGCTGCCGGGTCTCGCTCGCACAGATGCAGGACTTCACGACCCGCATCCAGCGGTGGGAGCAGGACGTGATGGGCACGCCAAATGCCCCGGTGTTCCACGGCGTATACCTCGAACACGACGATCCGGCGACCGTCGTCATCGAGCTGCAGTTCGACGACCGCACCACGGCCGATGCCTGCATCGCGGCCGGCCACATCGCCGATCTGCGCCGCGAGGTGCTCGCATGTACCGCACACGACCCGGGCGAGTTCACCCGCTACGACCTGTACTACGGCGCCTCCGGAGGGGGTCGACGTTTCGTCTTCGGTGAGCCGGGTACGGCCGACCCGGAGTGACCGCAGCGCGAGCACCCGGGTGTAGCCCGGCGAACGCCGTCCGCCTGCGCCACGTGCGGTTCACCTCGATCACGGCGCGACGAGGTGGGTCGGGTCGAACTCGGACCTGCTCGACGCCGGAACATCCCGCACCCCGAACATGATGAGCTGCACCGGGACGGTGACGACGACCCGCACGGTGCGGGACCGCCAGGTCCGATCGATGGGGCAGTCGCAGGTCACGAGTGCTGCGCCGTTGGCGGCGGCGAAGCGATCCGCCTCCTCGGCCGGAGAGCCCCCTGCCCCGAACCCCGCAAACGTCACCGGGGCGGCGGCGAGGGCGGCGGCATCTGCCGCCATCGCCGCCACCGCTCGCCCCCGCAGGTAGGTGCCCGCGTCGGCGACGATGATGCCGAGCAGGCAGACCACGGCGACGAGACCTACGGCGACGATTGATCCGGCGCCGCGCTCACCCATGGTGGTCACTGCTCGACCCGCATCACCGCCCGACCGCGCAGCGTGATGCTGGGGCCCGTGAAGAGGGACCCGCCCAGCTCGTGGGGTAGCCAGACCTCGACCTCGGCCGTGCCGCCCACGACATGGGCGCGGCGGACGGAGATGCGGGCCGATGCGGCTGAAGGACCGAGCGCCGCCTGCACCGCCGCGACGGCTTGGGCCGGGTCGGGGCTCGCCGCCGCCTCCCGTGCCCCCTCCCTGGCGGCGTGAACCACCTCGAGCTGAACACGAGCGACGACGGCGACCTCGACGGCGGCGAGCAGGACGAGCAGCACGACGGGGACCACGAGCGCAAACTCGATGGCCACGCTGCCCCGCTCACCCATCGCCGCACCCCCGTTCACACGTACGACGTGACCTTGGCGACGACCGCATCGAACAGGCTCGACAGCGTGCCCGTCGATGAGGCCCACAGGATCAAGGCCAGCGCGATCGCAGCGGCCGCGACGATGACGAGGGCGTATTCGGCGGTCGCCTGGCCGGACTCGTCCGGTATGAGATTGGGCATGGTGGTCTCCTCTTCGGATCGAATGCCGGGTTCCGCCCGGCGCGGGGGAAGTCACAGACCCAGTCGTTCCAAGGCGCCCGACAGGGCAGGCGCCACGGTGAGCAGGACGAAGCCGGGCAGGATCAGGAGCGCGAGCGGGAAAGCGAGGAGGACGGGCAGACGGCGCAGTGCGGCCTCGCGAGCCGCCCGATCGTCCGCACGCCGCTCTTCTCCGTACCGCTCCACGGCGTCGAGCACCGGCGCCCCGGTCGCCATCGCCCGACCGATGAGCAGATAGAGCCGCCCGGCCGTGCCACCGGCGGCAGCCATCACGGCGGCGGCTCCGGAACGGGCCATCGCCCGTCTCACCGTCTCGACTTCGGCCGCGAGCTCGCTCTCGAGCCGCTGCGAGGCGAAGAGGAGCGCCTCGGCCGGCGCCATGCCCGCAGTGAGGCCGATGGCGAGCACGTCGGCGAGGACTGCGAGCTCGCTGGTCACGGCAGAGGCCGCACGCCGCCGGGCGCGGATGCGACCCCGCACGACGAGGACGGCGGTTGCGCCGACGAGACCGACGCCCACCACCGGTGCCCACAGCGCGACGACGATCGGCACGGTCCATCGGGCCCGGCCCGGGCCGAGCCGGCCGAGGAGCACGAGCGCGATCACGCTGCGTGCCACGTGAGTCACCAGCCCACCCCCTTCACCAGCGCCAGGACGACGACAACGCCTGCGATCTCGAGCGCGAGACCCAGCGCCATGACGGAGACGCCCACCGTCCCCGAACCGAGGACGAGGTCGAGCCGCCCGCTGAGCGCAAGGATGCCGAGGACGACGAGCGGGAGCCCGCCGACGACCCACGCCGATAGCCGCGCTTGCGCCGTCAGCGCGACCATGGCCCGGCTCGTCTCCACCTCCGCCCAGGCATCCGCAGCGAGTCGCTCGAACACCACTGCGACCCTTCCCCCGGCGGTGCCCGCGATGCTCAACGCTGCGGCGACCGCGCGCCCCCGAGAAGGGAGGGCCACCACGGCCTCCGCCGCCATACGTTCCACGGGTGCCCCTGCCTCGGCCAGGCGAGCCAGCCCGGCGGTGGGGACCGAAGGGGCAGCGGATGCGACCGTATGCAGCGCCGTGCGCAGCGATGCCCCGCTGCGCAGCTCGGCGGCGATGGCCGCCAGCCACGAGGCCTCGTCGGCCACACCGGCCACGCGCGGCCGGCTGCGGATCGCAAGGCCGACGGCGACGGCGAACATGGCGATCGCCGGCCACGGGGCGACGTGGGCGAGCCCGAGGAGCGCCACGATCGGCCAGGGCACACCTGCCATCACGGCAGCGGCGAGCGCCGACGCGATCAGCACGGCCACATCTCCTGGAGCGTGTCGCCCTCGATGCGGGCGATTCGCGACACCCGGCGCGTGCCGCGGTGCCGCTCCACGTGAACGACGAGGTCGAGTGCCGACCAGAGCTGGCGGCGCACGGTGACCTCGGAGACCCGTTCGGCGCCGGACAGCGCCATCGACTCGAGGCGCCACAGCGCCTCCTCAGGACCGTTGGCGTGCACCGTCGACATCGACCCGCTGTGGCCTGTGCTCATCGCTTGGATCATGTCCAGCGCTTCCGCTCCCCTGACCTCGCCCACCACGATGCGATCGGGACGCAGCCGCAGGGCGTGACGAACCAGCTGGCGGACCGTGACCTCCCCCGCCCCCTCGGGGTTGGCGGGACGGGCTTCCAGCCGGACCACGTGGCCGGCGAGACGGAGCTCGGCCGCATCCTCCACGGTGACCACGCGCTCCCCGGGCGGGATCTCTCGCGACAGGACGTTGAGGATCGTCGTCTTGCCGGCCCCGGTTCCGCCGGTGACGAGGATGTTGTGGCGAGCGTGCACGGCGTCGCGCAGGATCGCGATCGCCGCATCGTCCGCCGCCCCGGCCGCACGCAGGCCCTCGAGGTCCTCGACCGCCTGGGTGAACCTCCGCACGGCGACGACTGGCCCGTCGACGGATGCCGGAGGGATGACAGCGTGTAGGCGGGAGCCATCGCGCAGCCGAGCATCCACCGCCGGGCTCGCCCGGTCGATGCGCAGGCCGAGCGGGGCGATGACGCGCTCGACCGCGGCAACGACGTCTGCGGCGTCGCGGAAGCGCACCGCGGTGCGCTGCAGTCGGCCGGCGCGCTCGACCCACACGCTGCCGTCGGCGTTCACGAGGACGTCGCTGACGGCCGCGTCGCGCAGCAGTGGCTCGACGGGTCCCAGCCCGACGAGAGCATCCACCGCGGCGGCGATCACCTCGGGTGGTGCGAGCGGCGCCTCGGCGGCGAGCATGCCGCGCGCCGCCTCCTCGAGCGCCCCGCGCTCGAGCGGGACGTGGGACGTGAGCAGGCGGTCGACGAGCCGGTCGATCAGGGCCACGGGTAGCTCCAGACCGCGCTCCAGGCGCGAAGCCACCGGCAGGGCATCGGCCGGCGTCCCTCGAGCAGGCTGCGGATGGTCGCGGCCCGCGGCCGGGGCAACACGACACCCTCGAGCAAACGGTCCACCGGCCAAGGGCCCCGCTGGTAGACGGCCGGCATCGTGGACTGGGGCGTGTCCGGACCGAGCGGAACGACGGGAACCACCACTCCCCGGCCCGTCGGACGCCGGCACGGCGCCGCCCGCAGCACGACATGGGGCCATCCCGCAACGAGCGCGTCGATGACCTCGGCGGCGTCGGCCTCGTCGATGCCTCCATTGGGGAGCACGGCGACTCCCCTCCGATGGGCAGGAGCCAGATCCTCCCGCCGTGGACCGTCGACCACGAGCCTGGCAAGGCTCCCATCGCCTCGATAGCGCGGGCCCTCCGGATCGAGGTCGACGACGAGCACCGGTCCCGGTGCCGCGACACCGAGGGCGAGCGGTGCCACGGCGCCGAGCATCGCGTCGTGTGGCGCCCACGTACGAAGTGCCGCCATTGCAGCCTCCCTGCCTGGATGGTTACCGGTCGGGGAAGCAGTGCCGAACGTATGCGGCGGGTGTGACAGATTCAAGAGGTCCGCCACGCGACCCCCCCGCAGCCCGCAAGGACCGCCTCCGGAGACGTCCGTGGTCATGTCCCACAGGACCCGTACAATCGGCGTGATGCACCAGGCCGCGTTCTTCGACCTCGACAAGACCGTCATCGCCAAGTCGTCGACCCTCGCCTTCGGCAAGCCGTTCTACAAAGCGGGATTCTTCGGCAGGCGCACGCTCATGAAGATGGGCTTCGGCCAGCTCTTCTACGTGCTGTTCGGCGCCGACGAGGACACGCTCGAACGCGCTCGCGACCAGATGCTCCAGCTCGTCACGGGATGGCACAGGGCCGAGATCGAACAGCTCGTGGAGGAGACGCTCGAGGAGGTCGCCGACCCGCTCGTGTACGCAGAGGCACTGACGCTCATCGACGAGCACAAGCGCAACGGCAGACGCGTCTTCCTGGTGTCGGCGAGCCCGGAACAGATCGTCCGTCCCGTCGGCCGCCACATCGGCGTGACCGAGATCATCGCCACCAAGATCAAGACCGATGCGGCGGGCTTCTTCCTGCCGGAGGTGGACCGGTACGCCATGGGCCCGGGCAAAGCGGAGGCAATCCTCGAGCTCGCCGACCGTGAGGGCATCGACCTCGACGAGTCGTACGCATATTCCGACAGCGTCACCGATCTCCCGATGATGGAGATCGTCGGCCACCCGGTGGCGGTGAACCCGGAGAAGGACCTGCGCCGGGTCGCCGAGGAACGCGACTGGCCCGTGCTCGAGTTCCAGCGCCCCGTGAGCCTCGAGTCGCCGCTCACCCGGCGGGGCCCATTGCTGTCAGGGGCCACGATCGGGGCCGCACTCCTCGGGGCCGCGGCGGCCGTCCTGCTGCGCCGCCGCACCGCCTGAGCAACCGGCGCCGGCGGCCTACCGGCGCCGTTCCGGCCGACGCCGGGCGGTGCGCGACGTCAGCGAGCCCTTCGGTGGGGTCTCCGAGTACGCGTCAGTCGTGGACGACCCCGTCCGGCCACAGCCTGGCGAAGTCCTCGGGGAGGGCAGTGAACGCGGCGATCTCGGTGAGGGTGTTCCCGACTTCGGGTCCGGAGACCGCATCGCCCGTCACCGGGTCCCACGACGACCGAGTCTCGACGTCGATGACCCGGTCGCCGTCGACGCGCAGCGTCACGGCGTGACCGTTGAGCTGCCGGGAGAAGACCTTCCAGTGGTCGTGGGCGCCGGGATCGCTGACCACCCCGATCGGCAGGCCGCCGACGGTGTCGTTGATCACGCCGTCCGTCAGCACCCGGGCCATCGGGTAGGCCGTGGCAGAGCCGAGCACACGCACCACCACGGCGAGGTCGCGAAGCCGGTGGCGGGGCTTCGTTCCCATGTGCGCCCTGAGGCCCAGTGTCTTGGGATGACGTTTCCGCCACGCCTGCCACGTCGTCAGCGTCGATGGGACGAGCGTGAGCGAGGCTCCCGTGCGCGCCCCGGCGATCGCCACGCCGAGCGGCTGGCTCCAGACGCTGCCCGTGTCGTGGTCCCACCACGTCATCGCACCGTCGCACATGGCGCCCTGGTTGCCGAATATCAGCTCCACACCGTCGAGCTCCCGGCGATAGGTCATCGCGGTGCCGCATTGCGGGCACCACGAGACGACCACCGGCACGCCGCCGACCCGGTCGAGCACGAGCTCGCGGTGGCTGAGGAAGGCGGCCGGATAGGCACGCACATCCGTCCCGATGGCGAGACCGATGACGAGGGACTTCCGGTCCCAGGTCACCTCACGCGCCGGGATGAACTCGGGGTCGTACACCGGCAGGATCTCGTCGCGAGCGAGCTTCTGGATGCACCCCTCGGGCACTGCGTCGGCGAACGGGTCGGGCACGGCGGCGGGGTCGGTCAGCGCCCCGAGGAGGGCGGACGAGGTGGGCCGGGCCTGGTTGCCCCGATCCCGCACCGGCGCCCCGCGTCCGAGCAGACGCGCCGTGCGTTTCTTGAGACGGCGGACGAATCGCGACCCACTCATATCGCGGCCGCACGCGTGATGAACGACACGATCGCCGCGCGACGCAGCACGAGACTGCTCCCCATGAGTCCATTCCCCCTCGGTTGGTCCCTTGCGGACGTTCGTCCGCCGTGGAGCACGCTAGCGGGCCTACGAAACGAACGGACCCGGGAAGGCTCTGTTGCCGGAGGAACGGCGGCGCTCAGCCATCGGCCGGTTCGGCCGACGACGCCGCTTCATCGGAGGCCGCATGCTTGGCGGCGACTCCCTCGGCCCGGGCCGTCTCGATCTTGTCGGTCGTGAGCCGGGGAGCCGCATAGAAGAAGAGGATCGTGTACGCGATCGCGGCGATCAGCCACGGCATCCGCAGCGCCATGGTCCGTGTGGTGACGGTCTCGGCCACGGACACGACGACCCCGCCGATGCCGAGCCCGATGGGAATCATCCCCCAGCCGAAGAAGCGATACACGCTGTTCACCCGGCCGAGCAGCCGGTCGGGGATGATCGTCTGGCGCAGCGACACGGTGATGACGTTCCAGAGCACGGCGGCGAACGTGCTGAGGGTGAACATCACCCACGCCACCACCCAGAACGAGCTGACACCGATGACGAGCGACGTGACGGCGCTCGCCACGAGGGTGATGTACAGCGACGTGCCGCTGCCGAGCTTGGCGCTGATCTTCGGCGCGGCGAAGCTGCCGATGATGCCACCGATGGCCCCGCCGGTGCCGATGATGGCGAAGATGAACGCATCGACCCCGAGCACCTCCTGGGCGAACAGCACGAAGGTGGCGAACGTCACCATCCCCAGGCCGTTGAGCAGGCCGAGGATGATCGCCATCGGCCGCAGCAGGGGGTGGCGCCACAACCAGCCGAAGCCCTCACCGATCTCCTTGCGCCACTGCACCGAGCCTTGGGTGCCGTCCTTGTGGGAGCGGAAGTCGCCGGTCACCAGGAACACGAGCCCGGCAGCAACGGCGAACGTGCCGGCGTCGAAGAAGAAGGGCAGCGCAAAGAGGATCCCGATCAGCAGACTGCCCAGCGGGGGACCGGCGAAGCTGTTGGCGACCATCTCGGCGCCCCACAGCCGCCCGTTGGCCCGCTCCAGACCCTCCGGGGCGACGATTGCCGGAAGGATCGTCTGGGCCGAGTTGTCCCGCAGCACCTCGGCGAACCCGAGCAGCAGGGCGGCGACGACCAGGATCGTGTAGAGGGTGGGGTTCGTGGCCACGTCCAGCCCGCCGGCGATCTCATCAGGGCCGGGGAGCCGCGAGCTCTGGCCCACCACGGCGAGCGCCACCGCCACGGTGACCACGGTGCGGGCCACATCCATCGCCACCATGATCTTGCGGCGGTCGACCCGGTCGGTGATCACCCCGGCGGGAAGGGTGAAGACGAGCCACGGCAGCCGCTGGGCAACGGCGATGAGGGCGATCAGCACCGGGTTGCGGGTGACGGCCGAGGCCAGCCACGGGTAGGCGATCTGCCCGACGCCGTCGCCGAGGTTGGAGATGACGCTCGCCGTCCACAGCTTGGCGTAGTTGGCGCCGAGCCGGATCCTCGTGCCGGTCCCGGCGGGGGCCGCGGTGTCGGTCACGAGGCCTCCTCCGCGGCCGCCAGTGTCGGGCGATCGGTCGGGTACACCCCCGCGATCAGCCCGTAGACGACATCGCCCGCGCGCGGCTGGGAGACGAACTCCTCGGCGAGCGCCACGAGCCGCGTGGCGAACTCGAGCGCCCGCTCCTCGGGGATGCGCACCTTGCGCAGCGTGAACATCGGAAGCGGGTCGGCCGGGCCGAGCACCCGCGCCTCGGCGAGCGCCTCGGCGAGCATCGGGAAGCTCTTCGCCTCCGCGCCCTGGGCCTTGACCACGATCGTTCGTGCCACCCGCCCGTAGTACTTCTCGGTCATGGCCCGCACCTGCCGAGTGCGGACGATCCGGATCAGACCCGCCTGCTCGAGCACCTTGAGGTGGTAACCGACGGTTCCCTTCGGCCTGTCGAGCGCCTCGGCCAGGTGGGTGGTCGTCGCCGCCCTGTCGTGGAGGAGATCGAGGATCGTGCACCGCAGCTCGTCTCCCAGGGCCTTGAGCTGCTCGGGCGACGACGCCTCGACCACGTCGTCGAGCGCATAGTCGGGGCCACCGACCGCCTCCTGGATGACTCTCTTTGTCGACATCTCCCGAATTGTCGGCACAAGTCGACCATATGTCAAGCGCTCACGATTGCGACGACATCGGTGCGGCGAGTCAGCTGATGCTGAAGGGCTGCGCCTCACCGAGAAACTCGGTCTGATCCCAGATCTCCTCGATCCTGCCTGAGGACAACCGGAACAGCGAGAGACCCGAGGTGACGAGTCGGCGACCGGTGGCGGGCCTGCCGAAGAACACCCCCTCGTGCGTGCCCTCGGCCTGCCAGTGGATGAGGACTCGGTCGCCCTCGGCCATGGCGAAATCCACCGTCATGCGGGTGTCGGGAAAGCCTCCGATCCACTCGCCGGCGAAAGCCTTCCAGCCGCCGACGCCGTGGATCACCTTCCCGGCGTTGTGGAAGACGACGTCGGGCGCGAGGTGAACGTCGGCGGCGTCGAGGTCGTGGCGATCGAACACGTCGGTGAATAGCCGGATCGCGATCGCCTTGTTCGTCTCTCGCGCGTCCTCGACCATCCGGCGCCTCCCTGATCCGACAGGTCGAGCGTACACCGGGTGGGCCACCGACCTCGGCGGCACTCGCCCTGCCTACCATTGCCCGCTATCCGGCCCCGAGGTTGCGACGAGATGGCTGCGAAGACGCTGTACGAGAAGGTCTGGGACGACCACGTCGTCCGCCGCGGCGGCGACGAGCCCGACCTCCTCTACATCGACCTCCACCTCGTCCACGAGGTCACGTCACCGCAGGCGTTCGAGTCGCTCCTGCTCCAGGGCCGCACGGTCCGCCGGCCCGACCTCACCCTCGCCACGGTCGACCACGGGGTCCCGACAGAGGGACGATCGCTCGGCATCCGCGATCCGTTGTCCAGGACCCAGATCGAGACACTGGTGCGCAATTGCGAGCGGCACGGCATCACGCTGTTCGGCATCGACGATCCCCGCCAGGGCATCGTGCACGTCATCGGCCCGGAGCAAGGCGTCACCCAGCCGGGCATGACCATCGTCTGCGGGGACTCGCACACCTCGACTCACGGCGCCTTCGGGGCGCTGGCGTTCGGCATCGGCACGTCGGAGGTCGAGCACGTCCTCGCCACCCAGACCCTGCCGCAGGCGAAGCCCAAGTCCATGGCGATCACCGTCGACGGCGCGCTGCCCACCGGGGTCACCGCCAAGGACGTCATCCTCGGGATCATCGCCCGCATCGGCGTCGACGGCGGCGTCGGCTACGTCGTCGAGTACCGGGGCTCGGCCATCGAGGCGTTGTCGATGGAGGGGCGGATGACCATCTGCAACATGTCCATCGAGGGCGGCGCCCGCGCCGGGATGATCGCCCCGGACGAGACCACGTTCGCCTACCTGGAGGGTCGGAACCACGCACCAAGAGGTGCGGAGTGGGATGAGGCCGTCGCCTACTGGCGGACGTTGCCCACCGATCCGGGCGCCGAGTTCGATCGCTACGTCGACATCGCTGCCGCCGACCTCGCCCCCTACGTGTCGTGGGGCACCAACCCCGCGCAGACCCTGCCGGTCACCGCTGTGATCCCCTCGCCCGACGACTTCACCGATGCCCTCGAGCGTGACGCCACCGAACGTGCGCTGCACTACATGGATCTCGCCCCTGGCACCCCGATCACCGACATCGAGATCGACAGGGTCTTCTTCGGCTCCTGCACCAATGCCCGCATCGAGGACCTGCGGGCCGGGGCCGCACTGCTCCGGGGCAAGAAGGTCCACCCCGACGTGAGCGCAATGGTGGTCCCCGGTTCCGGTCTCGTGAAGTTGCAGGCCGAGGAGGAAGGGCTCGACCGCATCTTCAAGGAGGCGGGATTCGAGTGGCGCGATGCCGGGTGCTCGATGTGCCTCGGCATGAACCCGGACATCCTGTCCCCCGGCGAGCGCTGCGCCTCCACCTCGAACCGCAACTTCGAAGGCCGCCAGGGCCGCGGCGGGCGCACCCACCTCGTCAGCCCGCAGATGGCCGTGGCGGCGGCGGTCGAGGGCCGCTTCGTCGACGTGAGGAGCTGGATGTGAGAAGGGCTCGCTTCGCTCGCCGTACTACGTACTCCGTACTACGTATCACGACATGGGGTTTCGCGTGAGACCAGTCACCGTCATCCAGGGGAAGATGGCGCCGCTGCCGCGGGCCAACGTCGACACGGACCAGATCATCCCCAAGCAGTTCCTCAAGCGGGTGGAGCGCACCGGCTTCGGCCCGTTCCTGTTCTACGACTGGGCGCTCGACGAGGAGGGGGAGCCCCGGCCCGACTTCGTCCTCAACAGGCCCGAGTACGCCGACGCCCTCGTGCTCGTGAGCGGGCCCAACTTCGGGTCCGGGTCCTCACGGGAGCACGCCCCGTGGGCGCTGGAGGATCGCGGCTTCGAGGCGGTCATCGCCCCATCGTTCGCCGACATCTTCCGCAGCAACTGCCACAAGATCGGGCTGCTCCCCGTCGTGCTCTCCGAGGCCGAGGTGGCCGAGCTCACGCGCATCGCCCAGGATCCCGAGAACGAGGTCGTCATCGACCTCGAGACCCACACGGTGGCGGCCGGCGAGTTCAAGGCGAGCTTCGAGATCGACCCGTTCGTCGAGTACTGCCTGCGCAACGGGCTCGATCACATCGCCCTGTCGCTGCAACACGCCGAGGCCATCGACGCCTTCGAGGCGACGCGCCCCGGCTTCAAGCCGTCGCTCGCCTGAGGCGGCCGGTTCGCCGCTCAGCGGCCGTCGGGGAGCACCCAGCTCAGCACCATGCTGACGAGGCTGATGATGATGGCGGCGAGCACGGCCCCGAAGAACTGATCCAACGTACCGCCCGTCAGCGTGAAGGTACTCGACAGCGCCGACGTGATGACGACCATCAGGGCGTTGACCACGATGGTGAACAACCCGAGGGTGAAGATCGTGATCGGAAGGGTCAAGAGCTTCACGATCGGCCGGATGAACGCGTTGACAAGACCGAAGATCAGCGCCACGAGCAAGAGGTCGAAGAACCCCCCGTCGAAGTCGACGCCCGGTACCAGCTCGGCGGCGATCCACAACGCCGCCGCGTTGATGAGCAGTCTCCATAGGAATCTCATCCGACGGTCCTCTCGCGGTCGGTGCTCCGGTGATGCTACCGGGCGAACCCCGCCGCGCTGCGGATCTCGCCGCAACCGGGCATCACGAGCTCGGGACGGGAAGGGTCACGAGGTGGGCGACGTCGTCATCGGTGTCACCGTCGCCGTTGAGATCGCCTCCGCCGTGGAGTCCTTCGGGGACGAGGACGACGAGCCGGTCGCCGGGAATCTCGGGAGTCGGCAACGTGTGCAGGCTCCCGGACATCTCGTCCGGGCGCTGAGCCGCAGTCACTCCCAGGTTGATCACGCCGGCTCCTCGACGCCAGAGGTGGACAACGAGGGTGTCCGCCGTCACCTTGCCGTCCCCATTGAGGTCGGTGCCCTGACCCTGCTCGTCGACGAACAGCAGGGCCCGCCCGGCGGACAGCGGGCGAGCGGTCCATCCCACGAGCCCGAGGTTCGTGATGGTCCCGTCGAACCCGACGACGTGGAACACCGAGTCGTCGAGGTCGCCGTCGCCGGTGAGGTNNAGCTCTCGGACCACGACGCCGTCGACCAAGAACAGCTCCGGGTACGGGAGGGCCTCACCCTCCTCATACGTGGAGCCGGCGGCCTCCACCTCGGTCACCAACACGTGATCGCCCGCCGGCATGTAGCCGCAGCTGCACTCCGGGCACCATCCCTGTTGCGCAAGCCCCAGATCAACGAGCCCGAGAGCCGGGCTCCAGCGGGCGAGCACGAAGTCGTTGCAGTCCCCGTCGCCGTTGCGGTCGGTGCCTGCGACGCAGTCGTCGCCGCCCGACCAGTAGTCGGGGTACTCGGCGACCCGGAAGACGGCGCCTCCGTCGGGCGTCGGCTGGTGACACACCGTGGCAACGGGAAGATCNNCATGTACGCCCCACCGTCGCTGGTCTCACGGATGAAGTACGCGTCCGGGGCGAGCACCTCGGCATCGCCCGGGGCCCGCCACCAGACGGGGATGTGGTCGTCAGCGTCGCCGTCGCGGTTCAGGTCACCCTGTTCGGACTCGAAGACTCCGAAGATCGCCGAGCCGTCGACCCGCGGCACGATCGTGCCGACCGCCCACTCGGTGTTCAGCCACTCACCATCGGGACCACGACGGAAGGCGACGTCGTCGTCGCCGATGGTGCCATCACCATCGAGGTCACTCCCCTCCCACGCCTCATATGCGGTCAACCACAGCCACGATCCCGAGCTCGCAGGGACATCTCCTGCGACGCCCAGGTTCAGGACACCTTCTGCCTCCGTCCACAGTTGAGGCACGGCATCCGAGGTGTCACCGTCGCCATTGAGGTCGACGCCCACCTCTTCCTCCCAGACCCGCACCGCAAAGCCGCCCCCGCTGAGAGGAGTGACGCCCGACGTGACGACCAGGCCGGTGGCGACCACCTCGTCGTCGACGATCGCATACGCGAGCACGTCGTCGCGATCGCCGTCCCCNNGGTGGACGGCGCCGGGGAGGTCGTGACCGGCGGCGCGCTCGTCGACGTGCCGGCGGTCGTGACCGCCATGCCCGTCGAGGGGGGTGGGGCGACGGCGTCCTCACTCCCACTCCGGGCACAACCACCGGCCACGAACATCAAGGCGACGAACACGAGTGCAGCACGCGACACTGTCACACGCTCCTGCCCGTCCCCACGAGGGGCGAGTCCAGCCACATCGTGCATCGTGTGATCCACGGGGGCCAGAGTCGTTCGGCGCGCGAGTCACATCCTCGTCCCGAGAGAATGGGCCCGGGCGCGACAGTGCGCCGCCACGTATGATCACCCGGGAGATGCGCCGTCTTTCGAGCTTCGACGCCAACTTCCTCTACCTCGAGTCGCCGACCTCCCACATGCACGTGGGCAGCTTGGCGATCTTCGACCCTTCGACGGCGGAAGGGGCCTGGGGTGTCGAGCGGGTGCGCGACATCTACACCGACCGCATCCACCTCGTGCCGCAGTTTCGCCGCAGACTCGCCGAAGTACCCCTCCAACTCGACCACCCCCACTGGGTGGACGACCCCGAGTTCGATCTCGGCTGGCACATCCGGCACATTGCGGTGCCGGCGCCCGGCGGACCCGACGAGCTTGCCGCCCTCGCCGGCGAGCTGATGTCCACCCAGCTCGACCGCAGCCGGCCGTTGTGGGAGGTGTGGGTGATCGACGGCGTCACCGGCGGCAGGTTCGCCGTCCTCACCAAGGCGCATCACGCCGCGATGGACGGCATGGCCGGCGTGCAGATGGTGTCCTCGATGTTCGACCTGACACCGGAGGTCGAGCCCGCTCCCCCGGCGCCGCCGTGGGCGCCCGATCGAGTACCCGGCGACCTCGAGATGCTCGCCCGAGCGGCGGGTTCGATGGCCGTGCAGCCACTGCGCACGGTCAGAGCCATCAGGCGAGGTACCCACGCCCTCCGCATGCGGCGCAGGATCATCCAGGAGGAGGGCCGGGGGAGCCTGGCCGAGACGCTGCCCGCCGGCGCACCGAATGTCTCCTTCAGCGCCCCGCTGACTCCCGAGCGATCGTTCGCCTTCCGGACGTTGTCGCTCACGAAGGCGAAGGCGGTGAAGAACGCCACGGGCACCACCGTCAACGACGTGATCCTCGCCACGTGTGGAGGCGGGCTCGCCCGGTACCTCGAAGCCCGCGGCGAGCGGGTCGACGGCTCGCTGGTGGCGATGGTGCCGATGTCCGTGCGCGGCGACGACGCCGCAGCGGCCGACGCCAACAAGCTCATGAACATGTTCATCCGTCTCGGGACCGACCTGCCCGATCCCCGCGACCGGCTCGCCTCGATCGCCGAGCAGACGGCGAGCGGCAAAGCCCAGCTCCGGGGCGGCGAAGGTGACCCGGTGCGAGAGCTGAGCGACTTCGCCCCGGCGACGCTCACCGCCCACATGTTCCGCTTCATCGCCTCTCATCACCTGGCGGAGCGAGTCACCCCGCTGTTCAACCTCACCATGTCGAACCTCGCCGGCTCTCCGACGCCGCTGTTCCTCGGCGGAGCGCTACTGGTCGCCAACTACCCCTTGGCCCCGATCTACGACGGCAACGGGCTCAACATCACCGTGCTGAGCTACCTCGACCAGCTCGATGTCGGCATCGTGACCTGCCCACAGCTCAGCCCCGATGCGGCGGAGTTGCCTGCCGATCTCGAGAGCGCCCTCGACGAGCTCGTGAGCCTCACGGCGTGAGTTGCCGGGGGTGCGGCGACGTGGTGGGCGGTGGGCGGTACCCTCCAGGCCGATGACACGCCCCACTCGCCAGGAGCAAGCCCAGGCGATCCTGCAGCGCCGCGCCTGGCAGCTCGCCTCGGAGGTGCTCGGCCGGCGCGCCACCGGCGCCGCCGACTTCGACGAGGCGTTCACCCTCGAGCGCATCGACCTCATCTCCGAGATCCCGCATCCGGGAGCGCTGCTCTCCCTGGGCCGCAACGTCGCCGGCCCCCGCGACGGTCTCTACGTCATCGACGACGGCGAGTCGTTCCGCGTCTACCTGCAAGAGAGGGGCGAGACGTACTACGAGGTCACCGGCGCAACATTCGAAGAGGCACGCGAGGCCGTCATCGACCGTCTCATCCAGCTCAACGGCATCCCCTTCACCCCCGAAGGCTGAGCGAGCACGAGGGAGCGGCCTTTGTGCCGGCCCCCTCGTTCAGGCCGGGCCCGGCTCCGCCGGACCCGGCCAAGACGAGCGCGGCCGAGAGGCCGCACGACGTCGTGCCGCAAAGCGGCACAAGCTCGAATGAACACCGAAAGGTGTTCATTCGAAACCTACGTCAGGTAGTCGTCGGAGTCCCAACCGAGGTGGTTGGTCACGGCGACCACGCCGTCGACGCGGCGCACCAGCTCTTCGGCGAGACGCGACTCGGTGCGCTGCGGGACGGTGCCATCGAGCGTGACGGCGCCGTCCTGCACCTGGACGTGGACGCCCTTGACGATGTACTCGTGGAGCAGATCGCCGATCTCGTCGGCGATCTCGGTGTCGGAGCGGGCATAGCTCCGCAGCACGTCGGCACGGCTGATGATGCCGAGGAGATTCCCGGTCTCGTCGACGACCAGAAGCCGCTTCACCTTGGCGTCCAGCATGAGTCGCCCGGCGTCGCGGAGGGTCCGGTCGGGAGCGATGGTCACCGGGCTCGCCGTCATCAGGTCGCCAACGTGCGTGGCCTCGTTCTGCGGCTGCGATCGCCCGAAGACCACATCGATCCAACGGCGACGGCCCATGCCGGTGCTCAGCTTGACGAAGTCCGACTCGGTCAGCACACCGACGAGCCTCCCGTTCTCGACCACGGGCAGCCCGCTCACCTTGTTGTCCGCCATGAGCTCGGCGGCAAGCCGCAGGGAATCGTCGGGTCCGACGGTGACGAGCTTGCGGGCCATGGCGTCCGCAACGCGCATGTCATGTACTCCTCTGTGGGCCTGTCTCCATCTTGGGCCAGGACCCTACCCGCGCAACGGGGCGAAGGTCCCAGCCGCCGACGCTCACGGCGCCAGCCACACCTCGTCGCCGACGGCGAGAGGACGCGGCACCCTGACCCGGCCAGGATCGACGAGGAACCCGCGGGTCCCGCCGCCGAGCAGGTCGAGCTCTCGGGCTACGTCGTCGCGTTCGGCGCGCCGAGGCAGGCCGAGGAGAAACGACGTGAACTCCAGGCAGGGTTCCGCAGGGCGAGCGGGCGCCAGGAGCAGGTCCTCACCCCCGACGGCGCTGCGCACGACGACGCCGCCCGCCATCTCGTGCGCGGTCCACCGGCGCGGGGTGTCGACGATCACGTTCTCGCCTGCGACGCCGACGGGGACATCGCCGAAGCGCTCGGCCATGACCCGGTAGTGCGAGGTGAGACCCATCGACAGCGCCCGAAGCCCGCGCCCCCGTACCTCCGGGTGATCGGCGTGGTGGACGTCGAGCATCCACCCACCTCCCGACCATCCGACCATGCCGCGAGCGCTCACCATGGCATGCTCCACGGCGAGCAACGGCGCCGGGTCGTAGACACCGTCACGACGGAGCGGGCCCCGCTGGATCTGGAGCCGGACCACCGTCCCGAGCCGCTCAGCCATCACCCGTCCTCGCCGCCAGCACCTCGTTCAGCAGGTCGGGCCGATCGGTGACGATGCCGTCCACGCCCATGTCGAGCAGACGCTCCATGTCGGTGCGCTCGTTCACCGTCCACGCATGCACCTGGGCCCCCGAGGCGTGCGCCGCATCGACGAAGCGCCGGTCCAGCCGAGCGCCTCGAGCCGCAAACGGCAACTGGTACGCATCGGGACGCGACGGGAGCCGCCTTCCGGCCCGCGACGCCGCCCACGCCGCGACCGACACCGCCGTGCCTGCCGACGTGGCGACGGCGCCTCGCGTCACCCTGCGGAACCGGGCGATGCGCCGGTCGGAGAACGACCCGATGAGGACCTTCTGAACTCGGCGGCTGCGGATGATGGCCTCGGCCACCTGCCACTCGATCCCGTCGGCCTTGAGGTCGATGTTCACGTTGACCTCGGGCCATGTGGCGAAGACCTCGTCGAGACGCGGGATCCCGATTCCCGTGCCGCGAAGCGGGAACCCCTCCTCAGCACCGAAGCTCCAGGCCGCATCGAGGTGGCGCAGGTCGTCCCACAGCCAGTCGGCGATCGAGCCCACTCCGTTGGTCGTCCGCTCGAGCGTCTCGTCGTGGAACGTCACGAGCACCCCGTCCCGCGTGGCCCGGACATCGGTCTCGAGATAGCGGTATCCCAGACCCTCGACGGCGCCGGAGAATGCGGTCATCGTGTTCTCCGGCCACAGCAGTCGCGATCCGCGATGCGCCAGCCGGGCCGGATGCTCGAGCGAGAAATACGGATGCGTCATGTCTGATCAGTCTGGCAGCTACCGGATGGCCGGAGACACCGTCGCCGGCGTGAAGCGTCGAGACTCGGTACGTCACATCGCCGTACCGAGCACCGAACACAGGGAGGATCCCGCATGTACTACGCCCTGCTGATCAGGACCGACCCCGAGCTGGTCGACGACCTGAGCCCGGAAGACTTCGTCACGCTCGCCGCCGACGTCGAGGCGTTCGATGCGAGGTTGACGGCGGCCGGGCAGAACCTCGGCAGCGTCCGGCTGGGCAGCGGCGACGACGCCTGCGTGGTGCGGCTGCGCGGCGGTGCGCCGATCACCACCGACGGGCCTTTCGCCGAGACCCGCGAGCAGCTCGGCGGGATCCACCTGGTCGAGGCCGAGAGCCCCGCGGCCGCGGCGGCCATCGCAGAGCATCTCGTCGCAGCCCGGATCGGCAGTGTGGAGGTCCGTCCGATCCTGGGTATCGACCTGCGCACGACCGTGCTCCACGAGGCCGGGATGTGAGCACCCCTGACGCGGTGCGACCGCCGCCCATGGCGACGGTCGCGACCCGTTGACGTGCTGCGGAGGGCCTCAGTCGCCCTTCGCCTCGTCGACGACGTCCTCTGCGGCATCGCGGATGGCCGCAGCGCCGCCGACGTCGTCACCGTCGAAACGATCCTTGACATCCCCGGCCATGTCCTTGGCCTTCTCCCAGGCGCCTCCCGCCATGTCGCCCGCCTTGTCGGCGACGTCGCCGGCGGCCTCCTTGGCCTTGCCGAGCGCATCTCCGGTCCGGTCACCGGCCTTGTCGGCGACGTCGCCCGCCGTGTCCTTGGCCGAGCCGAACCACTTCTTCACCGTGTCCATGAATGCCATCGTGCTGCTCCTCCTGGGGTGGAGAGACCATCCTACGGGGCGGGTCAACCACCATGCGTCCACGGGGCGACCACCGTCGCCAGCTCCCCTGCCTCGAGCCAGCCGGCGAGCGCCTCGACGTCGCCGCCGACCGGCCGGTCTGCATCGAGAGGGGGCACCACATCGCGCACCGCTGCGACCACCGCGGCCGTCCCGGCACCGGGGCGGAGGGGAGCACGATGGCCGACGCCCTCCACGGCGCACAGCAGCTCGATGGCGACGACCCGGGCTGCGTTGTCGAGGACCTGGCCGAGCTTGCGACCGGCTCCCCAGCCCATCGACACGTGGTCCTCCTGGAGGCCCGACGTCGGGATCGAGTCGACGGACGCCGGATGGCACAGGACGCGATTCTCGGCGACGAGCGCCGCCGCGGTGTACTGGGCGAGCATGTAGCCGGACGTCAGGCCGGGCTCCGAGGCGAGGAACGGCGGGAGCCCGCTGGAGCGGTCCGGGTCGAGAATGCGATCGGTGCGGCGCTCGGAGATCGAGCCGAGCTCGGTGACGGCGATGGCGAGGAAGTCGAGCGCAAAGGCGAGCGGCTGGCCGTGGAAGTTGCCGCCCGACACGACCTCGCCGTCCTCGGGAAACACGATCGGGTTGTCGGTGACGGCGCCCAACTCTCGGGCGAACACCTCGTCGGCGTACGTGATCACGTCGCGCGCCGCACCATGGACCTGCGGGGCGCAGCGCAGGCTGTACGCGTCCTGGACGGCGTGCTCGAAGTCGTCGGAGTGACTCGAGGAGATCTCCGACCCCTCCATCAGGGCGGCGACGAAACTGGCAGACGCCGCCTGTCCCGGGTGGGGACGCAGCGCATGGATACGGGGCTCGAACGGCCGGGCGGAGCCCAGCAGCGCCTCTACGGACACGGCGCACGCCACATCGGCGGCATGGGCGATCTGCCGGGCCCGGGCGGCACCGAGCACACCCATGGCCAGCATGCCCTCGGTGCCGTTGAGCAGGCTGAGGCCCTCCTTGGCGTGGAGCCGCAGCGGCTCGATGCCGTGGGCGGCGAGCACCTCGGCGGCAGGAGCGATGCGGTCGCCGTCGCGCAGCAGACCCTCACCGATGAGCGGCAGGGCCAGGTGGGCGAAGGGCGCNNCGAGCAGCTCGACCATGCGAGCGACGATGGCGGGGCGCACCCCGGAGTGGCCCTGCGCCAGTGTTCGCGCCCGCAGCAGCATCATCGCCCGCACCAGCTCCTTGGGAAGGGCCGGCCCCACCCCCGCCGCATGGCTGCGGACGAGCCCGAGTTGGAGCTGCTCGGCGAGCTCCGGCCGGATGTGGGTGGAGGCGAGCGCCCCAAAACCGGTGGTGATCCCGTACACGGTGCGGTCGGCGGCGATGACGTGGTCGACCACCTGTCGCGCCGGCCCCATCCGCTCGGCGACACCCGGCCCCAGCGCAGCGGTGGCCTCGCCCCGCGCGACCGCGATGACGTCGGCGGCGCCGAGCGGCCCTCCATCGATGATGACGGTCTTCATTCGCCGGCGCCCACCCGCGGCACACGCATCGTCGCCTCGCGCTCCCGCAACGCCACCCGAACGGCGAGCCGCTCGAGCTGCTGGGCGGTGTACTTCGCCGCCGCGGGCAACGGGTGGGCGGCCAGCCAATCGGCGATGTCGGCGGCCACCTCCGGCTCGGAGCGCAGGTGGGCGAACGTGAGGGCGATGCGGGCGTTGAACGGGGGCAGCAGCGCGATGAGGTCGTCCCAGTGCTCCTTGACGACCTCCCAGGCCGCCGGCCCGACGTGCCGGTTGCCGATGAGCCTGGCGATCGTGGACGCCGCATGCTGCGTGCGGATCTCGCCACCGAGCAGCATGGCGACCGTCTCCGCGGCCGCCGACGGCTCAGGCACGGCGGCCATCGCCCGCAGGTACCGGGTCTCGTCCTGGGGGCTGGATGCGGCCTGGTAGGCGGCGACCAGACGCAGGTAGTCGGCATGGTCGCCCGAGGCGGCGACGATGGCGACCACGGCGGCGGCGACCTCCCCGTCCACCCGGGCCCCGGCCTCGGCGACCTCGGCGAACAGCCGCCTCGCCTCTGCGATGGAGTCGGGGTCCTCGCCGAGCACGCCGCGGGTTCTGAGCAGCGTTCCCCTGAGACGGCGGTCGAGATCGCTCTCGTCCGGCTCCGGAGCCCAGCCCATCCGCTCGAGTCCGGGTGCGGTGAGGTCGCGTGCGAATCGGTGGAGATCGGGATGCGCATCAGAGGAGGCGATCCGATCGAGCTCGTCGATGCCGGCGACCATTGCATCCCACACCACCGCCTCCGGCTCGGCGGTGAGCCGGGCGACCAGGCGCAGGTAGTCGCCGGCGCCGATGCTTCCTGCGAGCAGGTGGGCGTGGGCGTCGCTCACCACGGTGAACCGCTCGTGCGGGTCGAGCGTCGCCAGGCGGCCGGCCACCTGCTCAAGCGCACGCTCGTCGTACGCCACCCTGTAGAAGCCTTGGCCACCTTGGTTCACCAGGAATGCATCGCCGCCCGCAACGACGGTGTCGGTGGACAGCAGTAGCTTGCCACCGGCATCGTCGCCTCCCAGGAGCAGCGGTACCTGCCAGGACCCTGCTTCGTCGCCGGCGAGCTGGAAACGGGTCGGCCGCAGCCGGTACCGGCCCTCTGGTTCGGTGGTCACCTCGACCTCGGGGAACCCGGGCGAGAAGATCCACGACCCCATGATCTGGCCGATCGGCTCGCCGGACACCTCCTCGAGCGCCGCCCAGAGATCCGGCGTGTCGGCGTTGCCGTACGCGAGCGAGGCCAGGTAGTGGGCGATGCCGCGGCGGAAGGTGTCAGGCCCGAGGTACTGCTCGAGCATCCGCAGCACCGAGGCGCCCTTGCCGTAGGTGATGTCGTCGTACATCTCGTCGGCCTCCTCGGGGGAGCCGACGGGGAACTCGATGGGCCGTGTGGTCACCAAGGCGTCGGTCTCGAGCGCCGAGGCGCGCTCCGCCGCAAAGCTGAGCCAGCTCTTCCACTCGGGACGGAAGGCGTCCACACACTTCACCTCCATGAAGGTGGCGAACGCCTCCTTGAGCCACAGCCCGTTCCACCACTTCATCGTGACCAGATCGCCGAACCACATGTGGGCGAGCTCGTGGGCGATGACCTCGGCGACCCGCGACAGCTCGGCCTGCGTGGCCGCCGCCGGGTCGACGAGCAGCACCGACTCACGGAACGTGATGGCCCCGAGGTTCTCCATGGCTCCGGAGGCGAAGTCGGGGATGGCGATGAGGTCGACCTTCTCCCCGGGATAGGGCACGCCGTAGTACTCGACCAGCCACCGCAGCGCAAAGGCGCCGAATTCGAGGGCGAACGACGCCAGGTCGCGGTTGCCGGGCACGTGGACGACGCGGAGCGGCACGCCGTCCACGTCGACCGGCTCGGTGGCCTCGAGCCTGCCAACGACAAAGGCGAGGAGATAGGTGGAGAGCGGCATGGTGGTGCCAAACCGCACCCGGCGCCGCCCGTCCCCGAGCTCCTGCTCGTCCACGATCGGCGAGCACGAGATCGCGGTCATCTCGTTGGGAACCACGAGGATCACGTCGAAGGTGGCCTTGCGGTCCGGCTCGTCCCAGCAGGGGAAGGCCCGTCTGGCGTCGGTGGCCTCGAACTGCGTCGTCGCGAGGACGTGGCGGGTACCGGAGTCGTCCACGTAGACCGACCGGTAGAAGCCGCGTAGCTGGTCGTTGAGCGCTCCGGAGAACTCCAGGTGGAGCCGGTAGGCCCCGGGAGAGACGGGCTCGGGGAGCAGCACCTCGGCGCGCTCCTGGCCGGGCATCAGAGCGAGATCGCCCTCGACGGCGACGCCCGCCGCGGTGACGAGGGCGAAGGCGGTGATGTCGAGCTCGGCGGCGTTGAAGACGATCTCCGAAGTCGACTCCACCACGTCGAGCTCGATGTCCACCGAGCCCGTGAACGACGCCGCTCCGAGATCCGGCTCGAGGGTCACGGCATAGTGTCGGGGGACGACGTCGCGCGGTAGGCGATGGTCATTCGAGGTAGCCACAGTGCTCCTGGTTCGGCGGGATGGCGCGATGCTACCGACGGAAGCGCAGCCCGATCGCCCGGGTGCCTGCGGCGGCGCGGACGGACTCGGATCGGCTCCCGACGAGCGAGTGCGTGTCCGGGTTAGCCTCGGAGCGCATGGAAGAGCCACTCGCCACGGCGTCGTTGTGGGACTACCGGCGCCGGGTTGCCGACCTCTACGCCGAGGTCAGAGGCACCGCCGATGCCGTTGCGGGGTGGGAGCGGTGGCGGGCGGGTCGTGATGCCCTGTTCGCCGGTCATCCCCAGAGCGCGCTGGAGCCGGCGGCACGGTCGGCGTTCGAGGGTCTGGCCTACTTCGGGTACGACCCGGTGTGGCGGGTGATCGCTCCCTTGGAGCGCACCGAACCGCACGTGTTCGGCGCCGCCCACAGCTCGGCGGGGGCGACGGCGATGCGCCGCTTCGCCACGGTTCGGTTCGAGATCGGGGACACCCGCCACGCTCTGTCGGTCTACTGGCTCGAGGGCTACGGCGGCGGGGTGTTCCTCCCCTTCCGGGACGCCACGTCGGGAACCGAGACCTATGGAGGCGGGCGCTACCTCCTCGACACGGCCAAGGGCGCCGACCTCGGGGGCACGCCGGAGGCGATCGTCCTCGACTTCAACTTCGCCTATCACCCGAGCTGCGTCCACAGCCCCCGGTGGTCCTGTCCCCTCGCCCCTCCCGAGAACTGGCTGCGGATCCCGGTGCGCGCCGGTGAGCGGCTGGCGGCTCAGACGACCGAGTAGCCGCCGTCGACGACGAGCTCGGCGCCCGTCATGAAACCGGAGGCGTCCGAGGCCAGGAAGACGGCCGGGCCCTCCATGTCGTCGGGCGTCCCGAACCGTCGCATCGGCGTCCGGGCGAGCCCCATCGCCCCGAGCCGTTCGTCGGCCCGCAGCTCCTCGGTCATCTCGGTCTCGATCCAGCCGGGCGAGATCGTGTTCACCCGGATCCCGTAGCGGGCGAGACGGGCGGCGAGCGACTTGGCGAGCTGGAGCACGGCTCCTTTGCTGGCCGAGTAATGGGGGGCGGACGCCATGCCGAAGTGGGCGAGCACCGAGGCAACGAGCACCATCGAGCCACCGCCGCCGTGCTCGATCATGTGCCGCGCCACCACCTGGGTGGTGTGGTAGACGCCGTGCAGGTTGACGTCGATGACGTGCTCCCACTCGGCGGGCTCCATCTCCTCGAAGCGGACCCCGGCGCTGATCCCGGCGTTGGCGAACAGGCTGTGCACCCTGCCGAGAGCGTCTTCGGTGGCGGCCATGGCCGCCACCACGCTCGACCGGTCGGCCACGTCGCACGGGAGCGCCACAGCCGTCGCCCCGAGGGCGCCGAGCTCGTCGACGGCTGCGGCGTTGCGCTCCTCGTTCCGCGACCAGATCGCCACGCTCGCCCCGGCCCTGGCCAGCCCGCGCGCCATCCCGAGACCGATGCCCCGATTGCCGCCGGTCACGACGGCGACCTTTCCGTTGAGATCGAACCCACTCATGGAAGGCGAGGCTAGCGCCGGCGAAGTGGGCGGGGGCGACGGCCCGCTCGTGAGGGCGAAGCGGCCCCCTCCGTCCCGAGCCTGCG
>DKBA01000198.1 GCA_002450985.1 Acidimicrobiia bacterium UBA6912 | reverse complement strand
CAGGCCGCGCCCCCGACGGAGGGCGTCGCACGGAGCCGTTTCCCTTGGAAGCGGGTGCTTCAAGGCGTCGTGTCGCTTGCGATCGTCGCCGGGATCTTCCTCGGGGTGATGCCGCAGATCGCCGGCTACGGCGACGTGTGGGAGACGATCCGAGCGCTGACCTGGCGCGAGTCCACCTCCCTCGTCGTGCTTGCGCTGTGGAACCTCGCCACCTACTGGTTCGTCATGGTTGCGGCCCTTCCCGGCCTGAGGCTCCGAGAGGCGTCCGTCGTGAATCAGGCTTCGACCGCCGTCTCCAACACCTTGCCCGGCGGCGGCGCCATCGGGGTCGGCGTCACCGTCGCCATGCTGACGTCATGGGGATTCACGATCGCCGCGATCACCCGCTCGGCGCTCGTCACCGGCATCTGGAACAACTTCGTCAAGCTGGGGATGCCGGTGATCGCGCTGGCCCTGCTCGCGCTCGAAGGAGGGATCACGCCGGCGCGGGTCACGGCGGCGGCCATCGGCATCGGCGTCTTGCTGGCGTTCATCATCGGCTTCGCCCTCGTGTTGCGGAGCGAGCGGCTGGCGCGGCGGATCGGCAGCGGCGTCGGTGCCGTCGTCAACTGGTTCCAGCGCCTGTTGCGCCGCCGGGTGACGACGGGCTGGGGCGACCGGGCGGCGGCGTTCCGGTCGGACACGGTCGGGTTCGTGCGGCACCGCTGGCTGTCGCTGACGGTGGCGTCCGTGATCAGTCACGCGTCGCTCTACGTCGTGCTCCTGGTCACCCTGCGCCACGTCGGGGTCTCCCAGCAGGAGCTGAGCTGGATCCAGGTGCTCGCCGCGTTCGCCTTCGTGCGGCTGATCTCCGCGCTCCCGATCACGCCGGGCGGGGTCGGCGTCGTCGAGCTCGGCTACGCCGCGGCGCTCACCATCGGTCTCGATGAGGCGACGAAGGCCCAGGTGGTGGCCGCCATCTTGGTGTTCAGGGCGATCACCTATCTCATACCGGTCCCGCTCGGCGCCATCTCCTACGTCGTGTGGCGGCGCAATCGATCATGGCGGCTCGACGAGCGGGCACGTCGCGAGTTGGCGGGCGACGCCTACGACGCGGCGTCGGGCTGACCCTCGCGGAGGCGGGAGCGGACCCGCATCTCCACTGCGACTCGCTGCACCAGCGCAGCGCCGCCGATGGCAGCCGCCGCCCCGAACGCGATGCCGGCGACGACGTCGGTGAACCAGTGGGCGCCCAGNNGGCTTTGAGGAGGCCGATGAAGGGCTCGGACAGCACGATCGGCACGAGCCACGCCGCCATGGCGACGTAGCGGCGGCGTAGCGCCAGAAACGCCGTGACCACGGCACGGAACGGCCACACGAACCAGACGCTCCCCAGGAAGGCCAGCGTCTCGGCGAGGGCGGTGAGGGGTCCCCACTTCACCGGGTACACGGCGTCGTAGATCGCATCGTCGAACTTCTGGACGGCGTCGCGCAGCGGCGGGATCGCCATCACGACGAAGAGCGCCCCGGACAGCGCCCACAGCCACATGGCGACACGCACTGCCCGAGGGTGATCCGTGAGCAGCACGTGCTCGAGCGCCGAATGGTCGTCGGCGATGGTGCGGTCGTGCTCCCTCATCGTCTCGTAGTCTGGTGGAGGGCCGGTTCCTGTGCCATCCTCGGTCAGGCCCGGCGAAGCTCCTCCACCACATGATCGATGGCGGCGACCAGCGTCGCGATGTCGTCGGGATCGATGTTGGGGAAGCAGGCGACGCGAAGCTGGTTGCGTCCGAGCTTGCGATACCCGAAGGTGTCGAGGATGCCGTTGGCGCGCAGCACGCCCTCGACCGTGTCGGCATCCACGGCGGCGGCGAGGTCGATGGTCGCCACGGTGAGGCTGCGCATGGCCGGGTCGGTGACGAACGGCTCGGCGTACTCGGATGCCTCCGCCCACTCGTAGATCGTCCGCGACGAGCGCACCGACCGCTCCTGCGCCCATGCGAGCCCGCCGCGCTCCAGCATGGCGTCGATCTGGTGGGCGAGGAGGAACAGGGTGGCGAGCGCGGGGGTGTTGTAGGTCTGGTCCTTGCGCGAGTTGTCGAGGGCGAGCGCCAGGTCGAGGAACGGCGGCCGCCACCGCCCGCTCTCTGCGATGGATCCGATGCGGTCGATGGCCGCAGGAGAGCACAACGCCACCCACAGACCGCCTTCGGAGCCGAAGGCCTTCTGCGGTGAGAAGTAGTACACGTCGAACTCGCCGGGGTCGACCGGCGCCACCCCGGCGGCGGAGGTCGCATCGACCACGACCAGGCCGCGAGCCGCGGGCCGTCGCACCGGCATCATCACACCCGTCGACGTCTCGTTGTGCGTGAGCGCGTAGAGGTCCACCGCCTCGTCCGGGCGGGGCAGTGGGTGCGAGCCGGGGGCCGACTCGATGACCTGGGGGTCGGCGAGGTGGGGCGCCCCGGCGGCGACCGCGGCGAACTTCCCGGAGAACTCGCCGAACACGAGGTGCTGGCTGGTGTGCTCGATCAGGCCGAAGGCGGCCGCGTCCCAGAACGCGGTGGCGCCGCCGACACCCAGCACCACCTCGTAGCCGTCGGGCAGACCGTAGAGGGACACGAGCCCACTCCTGATCCTGCCGACGACGCCGCGCACTCCTGCCTTGCGATGGCTCGTGCCGAGATAGCCGTCTGCGGCGGCGGCCAGCGCCGCCACGGCGATCGGATCGACCTTGGAGGGTCCGGAGCCGAACCGCCCGTCGCGGGGGAGGAGATCGGGTGGCAGGGTGATCTGCGGAATCATGCGTTCTTCCGTTGAGTAGGGTGCTGCACTCGCAGTGCCGGGAGCCCGGCGGAGGGTAGTGACGATGAGCGAGCTGTCACAGCGAGTGGAAGCGCTTGCCGAGTCGGCGACGATGGCCATCACGACCAAGGCGAAGGCGATGCGTGCGTCTGGGATCGCGGTGATCGGATATGGGGCGGGCGAGCCCGACTTCCCGACACCTCCCGAGATCGTCGCCGCCGCCAGGGAGGCCGTGTCCGATCCCCGCTACCACCGCTACTCGCCGGCGGCGGGGCTTCCCGAGCTCCGAGAGGCGATCGCCGAGAAGACGGCTCGGGATTCGAGATTCCACGTCGACCCGTCGCAGGTCGTCGTCACCAACGGCGGCAAGCACGCCGTGTACGCAGGCTTCCAGGTCATCGTCGATCCCGGCGACGAGGTGCTGCTGCCGGCCCCCTATTGGGTGACGTATCCCGAGGCGATCCGCCTCGCCGGCGGGACTCCGGTGGTCGTCCCCAGCGACGCTGCCGCCGGGTTTCGGGTCACGGTCGATCAACTCGAGGCGGCCCGCACGGAGCGGACCAAGATGCTGGTCTTCGTGTCGCCCTCGAACCCGAGTGGGGCCGTGTACCCGGAGGACGAGGTGAGGGCGATCGGGGCATGGGCGGCCCGGCACGGCATCTGGGTCCTCACCGACGAGATCTACGAGCACCTCACCTACGACGGGGTGACGGCCGAGTCGTTGCCTGTCGTCGCCCCCGAGGCGGCGGAGCGGTGCATCGTCGTCAACGGCGTCGCCAAGACCTATGCCATGACCGGATGGCGTGTCGGCTGGCTCATCGGACCGCCCGCCGCCGCCAAGGCGGCCATTCGCCTCCAGTCGCACACGACCTCGAACGTCAACAACATCGCCCAGGTGGCCGCCCTCACCGCCGTGTCCGGTTCGCTCGATGCGGTCCACGAGATGCGGGATGCGTTCGACCGCCGCCGCCGCACCATGCACGAGATGCTGAACGCCGTCCCCGGGGTCGTGTGTCCCGAGCCGCAGGGCGCGTTCTACGCCTACCCCGATCTCCGCGGCCTCCTGAACCGCCCGATCGGTGGCACCACGGCGACGAGCACCCTCGAGCTCGCCGACCTCGTCCTCGATCAGGCCAAGGTGGCCTTCGTCCCGGGGGAGGCGTTCGGTCTCGGTGGCTTCGGACGGTTCTCGTTCGCCCTCGCCGACGACGATCTCGCCGAGGGCATCGACCGCTTCGCCGCGCTCGTCTCCTGACCGGGTCAGACACCGCGCGTCACGTCGGCGGCCGACGACGACGCGGGCACGGGCGGAGCGGCGTGCGCCCGCGCCAGCCGCTCGACGCCGACGACCAACGTCGCCCCGGCGATCGCCAGGAGGACGGGGACGACGACGTCGCCCTCGGGCGACGTCGTCGTCCCCGTCCTCCTGGCGATCGCCGGGGCGACGTTGGTCGTCGGCGTCGAGCGGATGGCGCGGGCGCACGCCGCTCCGCCCGTGCCCGCGTCGTCGTCGGCCGCCGACGTGACGCGCGGTGTCTGACCCGGTCAGGAGACGAGCGCGGCGAAG
>DKBA01000234.1 GCA_002450985.1 Acidimicrobiia bacterium UBA6912 | reverse complement strand
GCTGAAGATCCTCGAGGGCACGGTCGCCTCGGTGCCGCCCCAGGGAGGCAGGAAGCATCCCCACCAGGAGTTCCTCCAGATCGACACGACCAACATGCTGTTCATCTGCGGTGGGGCGTTCGCCGGTCTCGAGAACGTCATCAGCAGCCGCATCGGCAAGAACACGGTGGGGTTCGGCGCCGACGTGCGCTCCGCAGACCGGGGGCGGCCCAGCGAGCTCATCTCGAAGGTGATGCCGGAGGACCTCATCAGCTTCGGGCTCATCCCCGAGTTCATCGGGCGCCTCCCCGTGGTCGCCACCGTCGACGATCTCGACAAGGAGTCCCTGGTTCGGGTGCTCACCGAGCCGCGCAACGCCCTCACCCGGCAGTACGCCAAGTTCTTCGAGATGGACGGGGTCGAGCTCCAGGTCACCGCCGATGCGCTCGAGGCCATCGCCGAGCAGGCGATGAAGCGGGGCACCGGGGCCAGGGGGCTGCGGGCCATCATGGAAGAGGTCCTGCTCGACACGATGTACGAGTTGCCGTCGCGCACCGACATCGCCCAGGTGGTCATCGACGCCGAGGTCGTCCGCAACCGCGTCAACCCGACGCTCATCCCGGTCCAGGACCTCATCGCGAGCGATCTCCCGGAGGAACGCTCGGCATAGGCGTCCCCCGTCGCGATCGCAGCCTTCGCGAAAGTGGCCTCCCGATCTCGGGAGGCCACTCTTCGCGTGTGAGTCGGCCGGGTCAGTTGGCGGCGACGGCCTCGAGGCCGATCCCGGCGAGCGTCTCGTACTCGCGGAGCTGGTTCTCCTTGAGCTCAGGAGGTGTGCCGCCGATCATGTCGGCCCAGTTCTCGTTGCGGGTCGTGAACTGGGTCACCACGTACATGAGCTCCTGGACGCCGGTGCGCTCGAACCTGACCGCTTCCTTGGCCGTCTCGCTGACCTCGCCGTCGACGCGATAGCGAGGCAGGGCGAGCGACCGGGCAACCTCGATGCGGCCCTTCAGCTGGTGGTTGTACATCTTGCGGATGTGCTCCGCCTTGTCGGGCGTCGCCACCAGCCGGTCGGCCGCCCACGACGCCGCCAGGGCCGAGTACATGCCGAGGACGACACCCACGGAGAAGATCGGATCGATGAAGCCGGCAGCGTCTCCGGCCAGGATGTAGCCGGGCCCCGAGAACTGGGTGGCGGTCGACGAGTAGTCGCGGATGGTGCGGAACGTCCCAGGGATGTACTCGGCATTCTCGAGCAGCTCGCGGAGGACCGGCACCTCCCGCGTCTTGCGCAAGAAGTAGTCCTCCCACGTCTCGCCCTCCTTGCGAGCGACCTTGACGACCTCGAGCGGGATGACGAGACCGACCGAGGTCTTCTCCCGGAGCTGGATGTGCCACGACCAGCCGGCGTCACCGGCCTCCTTCACCGCGCTGACGAACGTGACGGGACGGTGCTCCCAGACCTCGTGGGCCTCGTGCGCCTCGCCGTCGATCGAGAGGTAGCGCGACCCTGTGAAGTGGCCCCACACGGAGAGGTAGCGGAACTCGGGGTTGATCACGCGGATTCCGAGCTGACGGGAGATCACCCCGGCCTGGCCGCTGGCGTCGATGACGACTGGAGCCGTGATCGTGCCCTCCACGCCATCTTCGGTTCGGTACGACATGCGGGAGTACTCGACACCCGACTCGTCGACACCGGATTCGACGTTGGTCACGGCAGTTCCCGAATGGAGCTCCGCACCGCAGTCGCCCGCGTGCTCGAAGAGGATCTGGTCGAAACGATCACGCTCGACGTGCATCGCCGGCTTGTCGAAGCCGAAATCACCGAAGGTGTGGCCGCGGAACGTCTTGTTCCACGAGACGATGGCGCCGTTCTTGTTGAGGAAACCCTCGGCGAGGATCTTGTCGGTGGCGCCGATGATGTCGACGAAGCGCCAGAAATCGGGGATGAGGCTCTCCCCGACCTGATCGCGCGGGTGATGGCCCTTCTCGAGGACGACCACGTGCCTGCCCTTGCGTGCGAGATCGGCGGCTGCAACGCTGCCGGTCGGCCCGCCGCCGATGACGACGACGTCGGCTGAGGTCGGGATGCTCATCGGTTCCCCCTGTGTTCGTTCCCGGAGTGGACGGTGCCGGAGCGTACCGGTCGCCATTCTGCTAGCAAAGGCTCGGCGGCGGAATGAGTCGAGCGGCCCAAGCCCGGACCCGTTGCTCAGGCCACGTCGAGCGGCAACGTCCGGATCCCACGAAGGAAGAAGTCCTCGTTCCACTCCAGATCGCCGACGGGTACGGCGAGCTCGATCTGCTCGAAACGGTCGAGCAGCGCCGAGAAGGCGATCGCCCCCTCCAACCTGGCGAGAGGTGCACCCAGGCACAGGTGGATCCCCGAGCCAAAAGCGATGTGGCGATTCGGGTCTCGACTCACGTCGAGGCGATCGGGGTCGGGGAAGACCTCCGGGTCGCGGTTGGCGGCGAGCAGCACCGGGATCACGATCTCGCCGCGAGGGATGGTGACGCCGCCATAGTCGACATCCTCGAATGCCCAGCGGCTGGTGGCGACGCCGACCGGACCCTCGTAACGCAGGAGTTCCTCGACCCCGGTCGCCATCAACGACGGCTCGGCGCGGAGTCTCGCCAGCTCGTCGGGGTTGCGCAGGAGGGCGAGGGTGCCATTGCCGATGAGGTTGACCGTCGTCTCGTGACCGGCGACGAGCAGCAAGAACACCATGGCCAGCAGCTCGGTGTGGTCGAGGCGGTCGCCCTCCTCCTCGGCGTTGATGAGCGCGGTCAGGAGGTCGTTGCGGGGCGCGGATCGCCGTGACTCGATCGCGTCGTTGAGGTAGGCGATGAACTCCATGCCGGCGAGGGTCTGCTGATCGGAGCCGACGGGTCCGCGCAGCACGACGTCGACCCATCGTCGGAAACGCACGCGATCCTCGATGGGGATCCCGAGCATCTCGGAGATCACGGTCACCGGCAGGGGGTGCGCAAAATCGGCGACGAGGTCGATCTGCGTGCGGCCGGCGAGGTCGTCGAGGAGATCGGCGGCGATCGCAGCGATACGTGGCTCGAGGTCTGCGATCGCCCGGGGC
This sequence comes from Acidimicrobiia bacterium UBA6912, assembly GCA_002450985.1. Taxonomy (GTDB): domain Bacteria; phylum Actinomycetota; class Acidimicrobiia; order Spongiisociales; family UBA5794; genus UBA6912. Next base: position 739 of record DKBA01000234.1, on the reverse strand, counting down.
GTGAACTCCTTGGCGACGAGCCTGCGCAACCGGGTGTGGTCGGGTGGGTCGACGAACAACATGTTGCGCCCGAGCGGTTCGAGCGGGCCCGCTTCGAGTGCACGCTCGGCGGCCACCTGCTCTGCGTCGAGGTGCCGCTCCAGGTCCTTGCCGAGCCGCGAATCGCGCAGGGCGGCGACGCAGTCGTCGTAGCGGGTGAGGAACCAGATCGGGCGGCCCGTCACCGGGCCGATGCCTCGCCACACCGGAGCGTCGGTACGCATGGCCCGGTACAGGGCATGCGGATCCGGCAGGTGAGTCCTGTCCCACGGGTCGAACGACGCCATCCCTGGCCAGCGTAGCCCTGGCCCGACGGCACTCGGTCGCCGTCGATTCACCCCGCCGCGGCGGCCTGGGCGAGGACGAAGGCGCCGGCGATCCCGGCGAGATTGCCGAGCCCGGGGGGGACGATGAAGTCGTTGCGCGCATGCTCGGAGAGACCCGGGTACCCGTTGAGCGACGACCGCAGCCTGCGCCGGACCTCGGGGAAGAGACCGGGCATCTCGGCGATCCCGCCGCCGATGATCACCCGCTCGGGGGCCACGGCGTAGACGATGTTGCGCACCCCCTCCGCCAGGTAGTGGGCTTCGACCGACACGGCGCGTTCGCGGTCGGCGCCCTCGAGGTCTTGCGCCGGCTGCAGCCATCGCGCCGCAACCGCGGGACCGGCGGCCATGCCTTCCAGGCAGTCCCCGTGAAA
>DKBA01000332.1 GCA_002450985.1 Acidimicrobiia bacterium UBA6912 | reverse complement strand
GCCGGCGCCAGCCGGCACGCCATCACACCCTGATCCACAATTCGCGCTGGACCATCAAACGCAGCCCCGACGGAACCCTCACCTTCACACATCCCACCCGAGGACCCGGACCGACGTGGGTGTCAAGGCCCGGCCAGCGACAGTTGCCAACCGACCGTTTCAGCGAAGGCTCACTTCAGCGTGAGCAGGAAGGCGACGAGGTTGTCGATGTCCTCCTCGCTCAGCAGATCGAGGTAGTTCGGCACCATCTGTCCCGCCGGGAAGCCCTCCACGACGTAGGCGTCGGGGTCGACGATCGACTGCTTGAGGTAGTCGGTTGCAGACAGCCCCGGCACCCGCGTTTCGGCCCGCGTGGCGACGCCGGCGAACGACGGTCCAACCAGGGTCACGCCGGGATCGAGCGAGTGGCAGATGCGGCACCCGGCGTTGGTGCCGAGCGTCGTCTCGAAGTAGAGGGAGCGCCCGGCGTCGGCTTGCGCCAGCAGTTGACCGTCGCCGACGTCGATGGTCAGCGCCTGCCCGGCATCGAGCGCCACGGTGTCGGCGAAGACCGTCGTCTCGACGTCGCCGTCGACCAGGCGCAGTGTGACCTCGTGGGTTCCGGGGGCGACCGTGATGCGCTCCAGCGCGAGCGACGTCGGGCCGCCGTCGGCGGTGACGAGGGGATAGGTGCGCTCGAGGAGGCGCTCGCCGTCGACGTCGAGGACGAGCCGGGCCGGTAGCCCGTCGGCGGGCGAGGCCACGTCGGGGGTGACGGCGAGCGGGGCGCCGTCCCGGTGGTCGAGGGCGATCTCGATGCGGGCGTCGTCGTTGCCCCCAGGGTCGAATGGAAGCGTGGTGACGGCCACTGTCCCCAGCCCGACGACGAACGTGAGTACGAGGGCGGGGAGCGCGATCCCCCACGCGTCGAAGGGTTGCACGTCCCGGATCGTCGCCGGGGCGTCGGCGCCGTCTGCCCACCCGGACGCGGCCTGGTCCGGGGGGATCCATGCCGTCGTGATGGGGTCGGCGACGTGCGTCGACCGCAGTCGGGGTCGGCGTTTGCGGTCGAGACGTTGCTGGAGCCATACGTTGCCCTCGAGGTTGGCGCAGTCGTCTGCGGGGCAACCGAGGAAACGCACCGCCGTCGCGCCGGCGGCGACCGCGTCGACGGCGAGCTGGGGATGCGCCATCCCGATGCACGGGAGAGGCACCACGAGCGGGTCGTCGCCGCTGTCCACCCAGGCCACGGGGCGGGCCCCGTGGACGGCGTGGCGCTCGCAGACGAACACCACTCGGCGCCCTGCTGCGGCCGCAGTGGTGTGGTCCCACAGCGGCTCGGCGGGGGCGGCGCCGAGCGTGAGCGCCTTCGTCGGGCAGCTGCCGATACAGATACCGCACGAGACGCACCGCTCGGGGGTGACGACGGCGAGGAGCTGGTGGGGGCCGTCATCACGCGGGACCATCTCGAGCGCGGTGTACGGGCAGTCGGCGACGCAGTAGGTGCACCCGATGCACCGTTCGGCGCTCACGACCACCGGCTCGAGGGCGGCAGTGCGCAACACCCACGGGAGGAAGGCGACGAGGGCGAGCACGACCGTTGCGGCCGGCCACAACAGTCCGGGCGGCCAGGTGAGCGTGCCGGGCAGGAGGAAGAGGAAGAAGGGGTCGATGGGGATGTCACCCGGGATCAGGTGACGGTCGAGGGCGGGGAGCATGCCGACCGGGATGGCGACGCTGACGACTACCACCGTCGCACCGATGATCCACAACCACACGGGCGGGGGCATCCAGTGCCGTCGGGACAACCGCCGCAGGTGGTACCACAGGAGCGCGCCCACCCCGACGGAGAGACCGACGTGGACCGTGATCAGCATGAGCATGAACGGCCACCCGGATCCGGCGGCGTCGGTGAGCACGGTGTCGATGAGGAAGTCGAGACCGAGCCGCGTGCCGGCGATGGCGCGGGTGAGCGCATCGTTGAGCACCTGAGCCCGCTCGTCCCAGATCAGCCAGTAGCCCGTCACCCCGATCACCCACAACACGGCGACCATGGCGATGCCCGTTGCCCACGGCCAGCGGCGCGCTCCGTCGAACCGGCGCATGACGAACGTGCGCCATCCGTGGATCGCCGCCATCACGATTGCCCCGATCGAGGCATAGCGGTGGACGGCGCGCATGAACCGCCCGACGAGGTTGCCCTCCAGAGCGGTCACGGCGTCGTATGAGGCCTCGAATCCGAACTGGAAGAACATCGTGAGATAGATCCCGGTGGCGTACACGAGGGCGAGCAGGAAGATCGTGATCGTCCCCGAGTGGTACACCGGATTCAGGTCCGGCCGCCTGACCAGCCACGCAATGCCCCGCTCAACCCGAAGCGTGATCCCCTCGAGCCAGATCAGCAGCCGATTCCGCCTCCCCCCGATCCGCGGCCCCCAGTCGACGGAGGATTCAGCCGGTCTGTCGCTCTCTCGCTCGCTGTGGGCGCTCATACCGCCGGGCGCGATGGGGGGAGCACGAGGGGGGACGCTCCGCGAGCCCCCCTCCAGGACGGAGCCGAGCCCAAGGGGCGAGGCGCAGCTCGCAGCGGAGCATCTCCGCTGCGAATCACTAAAACCCCGGCGACGTGAGCTGGATGTTGAGCAGCATGTCGAGCAGCTGCGGCCCGTAGCCGATGAGGATCAGGGCCACCGTGGCGATCAGCCACGGACGCCACCGATCGAGGAACGCGGGGGTGCGCTGCGGGTCGTGCAGCGCCTCGGCGATGGGGACCTCGACCTGCTCGTCCGGCCCGAGCTTGTCCTTGCTCCAGGCGGTCCGCACCATGATGACGACGTAGAGGATCACTCCGACGAGCAGGATGGCTCCTCCGAAGCTGACGCGGAACAGGTGGCCGGACCACTCCTCGGGCACGTAGGGGGCCGAGCCGAGCGGCGTGCGCCGCGGCGCGCCGAGCAGCCCGAGCACGTGCATGGCGTTGGAGAAGATGATCATGCCGACGAACCAGATCCAGCCCTGGGCAACCGCCCACTTCGGCTTCCACAGCCGATTGCCGGTGAGGTAGGGAACGAGCCAGTAGCTGATACCCATGAACGACAGGGTGACCGCCGTTGCCACCGTCAGGTGGAAGTGCCCCACGATCCACGCCGTGTTGTGGACGACGAGGTTGACGTTGTAGGACGCGTTGGTGATGCCTCCGATGCCGCCGAAGATGAACAGGATGCCGGCGAGGAGCTGGGCCGACACCGAGGGGTCGCCCCACGGTAGGGCGCGCACCCACCCGAACAGGCCCTTGCCGCCCCGTTTTCGCCCGGCGAGCTCCAGTGAGGCCACGACGGTGAACAACGTGAGCAGCGAGGGGAAGGCCACGCCGTAGGTGAGGGCGGCGTGGATGTACTTCCAGCCTTGGGGGATGCCGGGGTCGGTGAACTGGTGGTGGAACCCGACCGGGATCGACAGCAGCAGGAAGAGCCAGAAGGCGAGCCTGGCGAGGGAGTCGCTGAACAGCTTGCCGCCTGCCTGTTTCGGCAGCATCCCGTACCACGAGAGGTAGGCGGGGAGCAGCCAGAAGTAGACCAGGGGGTGGCCGGTGAACCAGAAGTAGGTCCGCGCCAGCTCCGGATCGACGCCGTCGATCCAGCCCAGCGACCAGGGGAGCAGCATGGTGAGGATCTCGACGGCGACACCGAGCGTCGCTCCCTGCCACAGCGCCATGGTGATGAGTGCGGCGAAGGACACGAACGGCGTACGCACCCCCGGGTTCTCCTTGCGCCACGCCCGGTAGGTGAAGAAGAAGCCGTAGCCCTCGATCCAGCTTCCCACCACCACGAGCGTGAGTCCCACATAGAACAGTGAGCTCGCCTGGAGCGGCGGGTAGAAGGTGTAGAGGACGGTGGCCTCGTCGAGCAGCAGCGGGATCGCCGTCGTCACCAGCCCGACCACCATCGTCCAGAACCCGACCTTGTTCAGCGTCGGGTAGACGAGGGGCCGCTTCAGCCCCTTGATGATGGTGAGCGTGAGGAAGCCGGTGATGAAGAACGTGGTCCACACCAAGGCGTTGAGCACGCCGTGCAGCGTGAGGCCCTGGTAGTACGACTTGAAGATCGGTTCGATGTACGGGTACAAGTCGAGACCGGAGTACTGGAACGCCTGCAGGGGTCCGAACAGGCTCCCGATCGACAGGGCGAGGATGGCGAAGAAGAGATGCAGCCCGATGAACCGCTTCTCTTCCTTCGTGACCTGATAGGTCGGCTCGGTGATCAGCACGACGTCATCCCTCCCCGGCCTCGACGGTGAGTGTTCCGAACATCCCGGCGTGGCCGAGACCGCAGAATTCGTGGCAGATGAATGGGTAGGTACCCGCCTTGTCGAGCGTCGTCGTCAGCTTCGACACCTGGCCGGGCACGATCTGGAGGTTGATGTTGGTGTCCTGGATCTTGAGGCCGTGCTGGACGTCGATGCTCGTCACGTAGAAGGTGATCGTGGAGCCCTCCGGCACAGTGATCGTGTTCGGCTCGTACCGGAACTGGCGGGCGATCATGTAGACCACGTACTCGCCGGGTGCGACCTCCCTGACCGGGTTGTCGATGCGATCGCTCCACGGCGCCTCGTCAGCCACGGTGCGCGGGTCGACCCGCGCCTCGTCGCCGGGCACCTGGAACCCGAGGGCGAAACCGGCGACGCCTACGGCAACGGCGAAGGCGACGAGCAGGACGATGGAGAAGCGGAACCAGTTTCGCTCGGTCGGGTCGATCCAGCCCTCTTCGTGGGTCTCGGCGGGCCCGGGCGATCCTGCGCTCGAAGTCTCGTCGGTCATGTCGTCACACCACGGGCGATGAGGATCAGGTAGATCGACAACCACAGCAGTGCAAGCACCACCACGAAAAGCGCCACCACGGCGACGGTGCCCGTGGGTTTGAACGTCGATTCGTCGAACTCGACCGGGCTGCCGGCGTTGTCGGCCATGCTCCTCCCTCCCTCGTCCGGGTGCGATCGCAGGGCAAGGGTGCCCGTCGCACGGTGTCCTTTCAGGGGGCCAAAGTCCCTGCGTGGCGCGACCATAGACCCAGGTCGGCCGGGCGCGCCAAATTTACGATCAGCGCCGTGCGAGTACGATCAGCGCCGTGCGAGTGACACGCGGCCATAGGGCGGGGCACGTGTACCGCCGCGTCGCCGTGCTGGCGTGCGTGGTGCTCGGACTCGCCCTGATGGCGGCGGGCACCGCGGGTGCCACCGACGAGACCGGCGACGCTGCCGACACCGAGCTCATCGCGCGCGGTCAAGAGGTGTATACGGTCAATTGCGTCGCGTGCCACCAGGCCGACGGGCGTGGCGTCGCCGGCGCCTTCCCGGCGGTGCGGGACAACCCCAATGTGGCCGACACGGCGTACGTCGAGCAGGTGATCCGCAACGGGAGCGCCGCCGTGAGGGATCCGGAGGCGAACAGCGGCAACATGATCGCATTCGCCACGCTCAGCGACGAGGACGTCGCAGCAGTCATCGCCTACCTCCAGGCGGGCCTCGAGGTGCCCGGTGGCGCCGCACCGGTCGCGCCGCCGGGTGAGGTGGCGGGAACGGCGCTTCCGTTCGCCACGGTGATCACCATGACGCTCGGTTTCCTGGCCTTCCTCGCCGTCGCGGTGCTCATTGCCGGACCCTACGTGCTCGCCAGGAACGACCGGCACCGCTTCGACTGGCCGCGCGCCTGGCTGAAGGCCGCGGTCATCTTCCTGTTCTTCGTGATCGCCACCGTGGTGGTGCCGAGCGTCATCATGCAATGGGGACCCGTGACCCGCGCCCCCCGCATCGTCCAGGACCTCATTGGCTCGGGCATATGGGTCGTCGCCCTCGGCGTCGGTCTGTATGGGCTGTGGCGAGGTCAGCGGGAACGCGTGCTCTGATGCAGCCTCTCCATTTCTATGACGAGAACATCCCGTGCCTCGCCGCATGTCCGGTCCACACCAACGCCGGGGCATACGTGGCCGCCATCGCAGACGGCGACGACCTGGGCGCGTACCTCACGGCACGGCTCCCCAATCCGTTCGCCTCGGTGTGCGGCAGGGTGTGCGCCGCCCCGTGCGAGGATGCGTGCCGGCGTGGCGAGATCGACCAGCCGATCGCCATTCGCGCCCTCAAGCGGTTCGTCACCGAGAAGTACGGCGTGGAGTCGGCAGCCGGGAAGGCCTGGCTCGAAGTGGCGGCGCCGCCCACCGAGGACCGGCCGCAGAGTGTCGGCATCGTCGGCGGGGGACCGGCAGGCATGGCGTGCGCCCACGACCTGCGGCGGCTGGGCTACCAGGTGACGGTGTACGAGGCGACGGGTCAACTCGGCGGGATGATGAAGCTGGGTATACCCGAGTACCGGCTCGATCGTGACCTCCTGCAGGCCGAGCTCGACGCCATCGTCGACCTCGGCGTCGAGGTCTTCCTCCACACCAGGCTGGGGCGCGATGTCGGTTTCCACGATCTGCGGAGGCGCCACGACGCCCTGTTCCTCGCCATCGGGGCGACGCTGGGTCGTGGTCTCGACATCGAGGGTCACGAGGCCGACGGCGTGCTGAAGGCGATCGAGTTCCTCATCAACATCAACCAGGGGTTCGAGGTCGAGGTCGGTGAGCGCGTCGTAGTCATCGGCGGCGGCGACGTCGCCATGGACGCCGCCCGCTCGGCTTTGCGCGCCGCCGCCTACGAGGAAGCTCGCGTCGCCGAGCGATACGACAACGGCGATGAACGCAGTGCCATGACGGAGGCGCTGGACGTCGCCCGCACCGCGGCGCGCACCGGCGCCCAACAGGTGACGGTGATCTCCCTCGAGTCTGATGAGGAGATGCCGGCGTCGCCGTTCGAGATCGAAGAAGCCAGGCACGAGGACATCGAGTTCATCCACCGGAGAGGGCCTGCCCGGATCCTCGCCGAGGACGGCAAGGTCACCGGATTGGAGACGATCGGGGTGCTGTCGGTGTTCGACGAGAACGGCCGGTTCAGCCCGCAGTTCAACGACGCCGACCGCCAGGTTCACGACGCCGACACCGTGATCCTCGCCATCGGGCAGGCGATCGACCTCGACGCCATCGGCGGCGACGTCGAGATCTCGCCGCGTCGCACCATCCAGGTCGACCCCGAGACGGGGGCGTCGTCGCTCGAGGGCGTGTGGGCGGGCGGCGATGCGGCGAAAGGGCCCCGCACCCTCATCGAGGCGATCGCAGACGGCCGGAAGGCTGCGGCCGACATCCACCGGTTCTTCGGTGGCGTCGGTGACGAAGGTCCGCCGGGGCAGCTCGTCGAGCTTCGCCAGTTTCACCGTCTCGAGGACACCTACGACCGTGAGGCGCGGGTGGCGGTGCCCACGCTGGCCACCGACCGGCGGGTCGGCCTGGCCGAGGTCGAGACCGGGTTCACCGAGCAGCAGGCCCGCTGCGAGGCGGCGAGGTGCCTGCGCTGTTTCGCCAACATCCAACTCGACGTCGGCAAGTGCGTCCTCTGCGCGCTGTGCGCCGACGTGTGCCCGCTCGACCTCATCTCGCTCGTTCCCTCCGAGGAGGTCGACCCGCAGTATCCGGGCGGCACTGCGCTGACGCTCGACGAGCGAGCGTGTATCCGTTGTGGGCTCTGCATCGAGCGCTGCCCGACGAAGGCGCTCTCGATGGCGGTGTGGACCGGGGTCGGCGTTCCGCTGCAGCTGAGACAACCGGCCATGGGAGGCGTGCGATGAAGGTGCTCCGATGAAGGTGATGGATCGCATCAGAGCCACGACGGTCGGCAAGTCGATCTTCCGTGTCCCGGACAGGGTCACGGAACGCGACCGGGCCGCCGGTCACTGGGCGAGCTTCCTGCTCCACATCTATCCGGTGAAGGTGCGCCGCAAGGAGATCACCTTCCGCTACACCTGGTTCCTCGGCGTGGCGTCGCTGGTGCTCTTCGGGTCGCTCGTCGTCTCGGGCATCTACCTGATGTTCTTCTACGTACCGTCGCCGGCGAGCGCCTACGGGGACATCCAGACGATCCAGACCCAGGTCGCCTTCGGCCAGTACATCCGGAACATCCACCGGTGGTCGGCCCACCTCATGGTGCTGGCCGTCGCCGCCCACATGGCCCGCGTGTTCTACCGCGGGGCCTACAAGGCGCCCAAGGAGTTCAACTGGGTGATCGGCGTGGTGCTGCTCGTGCTCACGCTCTTGCTGTCGTTCACCGGGTACCTGCTGCCGTGGGACCAGCTCGCCTACTGGGCGGTCACGGTGGGCACGTCGATGGCCGGCTACGTGCCGCTGTTCGGCGAGCAGGTGCGCGACATCCTCCTCGGTGGTCCCACCGTCGGCAGCGCCACCCTGTTGCGCTTCTACGTGCTACACGTTGCGGTGCTGCCCACCCTCCTCGTGGTGGTGGTCACGGTCCACCTCTGGCGGTGGCGCAAGGACGCGATGCTGACGGCGGACAGCGAGGTCGAAGATGCCTGACAGGGATCCGCAACTTCTCGACGCCAACACGAGGGTGCTCGGCATCGTGCCGGGGAAGCCGGCGGCGGGCGACCGCAAGGTGCTCGCCGAGGACGACCCGGTCATGGTATGGCCCCACCTGCTGGTACGGCACGGCGTCGCCGCCCTCGCCATCCTCGCCGTGGTGTTGTTCCTCGCCCTCAGCTTCGATGCCCCGCTTCGTGAGATCGCCAATCCGACGAACACGCCCAACCCGGAGAAGGCGCCCTGGTACTTCGCTGCCCTCCAGGAGTTGCTGGCCCATTTCCATCCGCTCGTGGCCGGCGTGCTCGTGCCCGGTGCCATCGTCATCGGTCTGGTGGCGCTCCCGTACATCGATCGCAACCCGAGCCTCAGCCCCAACGCGCGTCGTGTGGCGCGGACGGCATTCACCGTCTTCCTCGTGGTGTGGATCGCCCTCACCCTCGTGGGCTTCGCCTTCCGCGGCCCGAACTGGGGCTGGGTCTGGCCCTGGCAGGAATGGCATGGTGAGCTATGAGTGACATCGATCGCCGCCGGTTCCTCGCCAACGGATGGAAGCTCGGTGCCGGGTTGATCGCCGCCGCCGGGGTGTGGACGTCGTGGGATCTCCTCCAGCCCAGGCTGGCGTCCGGGTTCGGTGGCGTCGTCAGATCGGTCCCGGCCGACACGGTGCCGGAAGACAGCGTCCTCGAGGTCCCGGCCGCCCGTGCCTATCTCACCAAGATCGACGGCGAAGTGGTGGCACTGTCGGAGACCTGCACCCACCTCGGCTGCAAGGTGCCGTACTGCGCATCGTCGGGCCAATTCGAGTGCCCATGTCATGGCTCGGTGTTCAACCGGGCGGGGGACTATCTCGCCGGGCCGGCGCCACGTGGTCTCGACCACTACCCGACGACCATCGTCGACGGTGTCGTCGAGATCGACACGGGCGAGACCGTGGCGGGTGGGCCCCCGGGCACGATGACGGTTGACGAGCCGGCCAAGGGGCCGGCGTGCGAAGGGGGCCACGGTGGCTGACCGCCCACCCGACCCGAGCCTCGAGGAGTCGACGAACAAGTGGATGGTCGCGGGCCTCGTCATCATGGGACTGATGGTGCTGGCGTTTCCGCTGTACCGGTTCACGGAGCCGGCCAACCGCGATGCGGCCCGCGCAACGCACGTCGAGTCGCTCGCCACGCAGGGCGAAGCGATCTTCCAGCTCAACTGCACGGCGTGCCACGGCGTCGCCGGAGAGGGCGGCATCGGGCCGGCGCTGAACTCCCAGCAGTTCCTCACCGCAGCTACGGACGAGCAGATCGGGCTGCTCATCGCAGTCGGCGTGCCGGGCACCCAGATGAACGCCTACTCGCTGGACTTCGGGGGCCCGTTGACCTCGGAGCAGATCGACGCCGTGGTGACGTTCCTGCGCTCGCTCGAACCCAATGCACCCGACGTGCCAGACTGGAGAAACCCCGGCGGAGCCGCCGGAGGCTGACGGCCCGGTGCGAGGAGGCCCACCGTGGAAGTGAAAGAGTTGGTGGGAGGCGCTGCCCAGTTGTGTGGGCCCACGACCACGATGGCGCGGGCCGCCGACGTCATGGTCAAGGAGGGTGTGGGCTCGCTCGGCGTCAAGGGACCCGAGGGTCTCGCGGGCATCGTCACCGAACGGGACGTCCTGCGCGCCGTCGCCGCCGGGGCCAACCTCCGGCAAGAGACGGTCACCGACTGGATGACGCCGGACCCGGACACGGTCGACGCCGACATGAGCGTCGATGACGCCGCCATCTGGATGGTTGCCGCCGGCTACCGGCACCTCCCGGTGCGAAGCGGGAACGAGCTCATCGGCATCGCCAGCATCAAGGACGTGCTCTGGGCGATCACCGAACGCCATCTCCAGCAAGAGCGAGAAGACTCGGCGAACGAGAGCTGAATCGATCGGGGATCACCGGCCTCCGGTGCCCAGTCCTCAGGGCAACGTCCGTCCAGGGTCGAGGCTCGTCGCCCCCGTTTCCCGCTCTCGGTGGGACGGGGGGAGGCGCCGTCAGCCGTCGGTGGCCAGGATCTGGGCCGCCGGGCCGAACGAGAACTCGACGCGTCGATTCGCCTCGCGGCCTTCATTCGTGTCGTTCGAGGCGATGGNNGGCGATGGATTGAGCTCTCGCCTCGCTGAGCCGCTGGTTGCACCGATCGCCGCCGTTCGTATCGGTGTGCCCGGCGATCTCCATGCCGAGCGTCGGGTCCCTGGTGAGGATGGCGCGGGCGACGCCGAGGAGTGCCTCGGTCTCGGGCTCGAGCTCGGCGCTTCCGCTGTCGAAGTTCGCGCCTGCGCTGAACGAGCGTTCGTGACCCCGATGCCGCCAACGTGCTGCTCGAGTTGCTGGTCTCGCTGCCAAACCCCGCTCAGCCGTCAACGGCAAGCAGGACCTCGCCGCGGGACCGAGGCGGGAAGTGCTCGGCGATGCGGCGCTCCGTGCCGGGCGTCGAGGACGGGCGGCGCGACGAGGGGCGCGCCGGTGCGATCCGCGATCGTGAGCGACCCGGCGCTCGGGGAGGTGGTGTCACTTTCGGGGTGACTTCGGCATCTCTATGGGTGACACTGTTGATTGGTGGATCAGATGGAGCCACTGTCGAGAGCCGAGCGGGGTGAGTGGAGGATCGTCGAGGCGCTCTATCCCTCGCTACGCCGGTTTGCCGCCGTCGTTGCCCCCATCGATCTCGAGCCGGATGACCTCCTCCAAGAAGCCTTGGTATCGGTGCTCCGGAGGCGCTCGCTCTCGGATCTGGATCACCCCGCTGCCTACCTGAGGAAGACGATCGTCAACGCGGCGTGTGCGCACAATCGCCGCCGAGGGCGATGGCGGAATGCGATGTCGAAGTACGCGGCTTCCACCGCCGGCTCCTTCGCACCCGGCTACCCATCGGACCTCGCAGAGTTGTTCCTTCTCCCGCCGCGCGAGCGAGCCGCGCTCTATCTGCACGAGGTCGAGGGCTACGCGTTCGCAGAGATAGGTCGCATGATCGGGTGTTCCGAGGGTGCGGCCAGGAAGGCATCGTCTCGGGGCCGTAGGCATCTCGGCGAGGCTCTGCGTGCGGAGGTGACGTCATGAACGATCTCGAGTCGAGGCTCACGGAACTGTCCGAGCGGGGCACGCACATAGGTGCAGAGCAACTCCGCCAGCGCGTGATGCTGGACCTCGGCCGCGCTGGGGCAACTGCGCATCTCCCTGCCCGCGGCTGGGTGATCGCGGTGGCAACCGCGGTGATCACCATCGTCCTGGTCGGCGTCCCGTTGATCTTGTTCGGGCAGCCGGACGATGCGATCGCGCCCGGCGGCCCGAGGGACATGGTCCCCACCGGCGTGAGCGTTCCCGAGCCAGCGACCGGGATCAGGCTCGAGCCGGTGCCGAGTGCGGATCCGGTGACGATGTCCACGTCCCTCGGCGAATTCGAGTTCGTCACCATGCGACTCCCAGACGGCCAGGTTTTCGACTTCCCGCGCCACATGGCCGCTACGCCGCATGGCTTGGTGGCGGTCGACGATGGGACGATGTGGTGGTCGTCCGACTCCACGACTTGGAGCGAGGTCTCCATCGGTGGCGACTCTGGGATCACCCTGCGCGTCGGCAACGACGTCGTCGTCCTCAGGGAGAGAGGGGCATCCCGGTTCGTGTGGAATGGAGATGCCTGGGTCGCAAAGGAGCAGATCGAGGTCCCGGGTCACATCGACTGGATGGCGTTCGGACCTCGCGGCATCGTCGCCGCAAACCCCACGACCGTCTACTACTCCGCGGATGGCGTGCGTTTCAGGACGGCCGAGCGCGGTCCGGACCTGGCGACGTTCGTGGCCTCTGAGGAGAGCCCCGCGGAAGCGGAGTTCGTCGAGGCTGCCCGGATGGACTGCCGCGGGACGTTCGGCGCAACCGAGAGCAGCATCCGGACCATCCTGGCCACCGACTCGGGCTTCGTCGCCTTCACGTCGGCGAGCCACCCGGCCGACGAGGTCTGCGCTCCGCTCCTGTGGTTCTCACCCGACGGCAACAGCTGGGATCTCGTCTCTCCGGATTCGCCTTTTGGGCAAGCTGCTGCCGTCAACACGGAGAGCATCGCCGAACGCGGCGGACGGTTCGTCGCCGTCGGTGGCATCGAGGCAGCGGAGCAGGGCTTCGTCTGGGTCTCCGACGATGCCGTCACCTGGCGGCAGGCGGACGTGAGGGTCGGGTATCCGCTCACGGTCGACGCAGGGGAGCTGGGTTGGGTTCTCGTCGGCGCCGAGAACGAGCGCGAGGCTGCGAGCGACTTCGCCCTGTGGGCTTCCGCCGATGGCTCCACGTGGGATGGCCCTCACCCCCTCCCGGAGGGACTGCTCGCCGGGTACGTGGTTCCCGAGATCGTCGTCGGCACGGATACGATTGTCGGCGTGGGCTTCGACCAGCACATCTTCGTGATCGGAACGGTCCGAGCTGAGGCACGAGGAGGCTGATCTCGATACGATCGGAAGCCGGTTCCAGAACCGGTGGATGCGGGCCCGCGACGATGTGATGGCTGCTGTGGCCGGTCCCCGCAGTGGCCTCTCGGGGCCCTGGTCACGACTCCCGATCGCGGGAGGGGAGGCTCAGGTCGATGGGGATCACGGCGCGCAACGTCGTGCCACGGCTGGGAGCGGTCAGGATCTCCAGCTCGCCTCCGGCTTGCCGGGTTCTCGCTCGCAGGTTGACGAGACCGAGGCCCCCGTAGTGCCCGTGCGGATCGAATCCCTTGCCGGCGTCGCTGACGCTGATCGTGATCGAGTCCTCGGCCCCGAACAGCACCACCTCCACCCACTGCGAACCGCTGTGCCGCAAGGCGTTCGAGGTGGCCTCCTTGACGATGTGCAGCACCGATTCGGCGACACCGGTGGGCAGCCCGTCGTAGGTGCCGTCGACGACGACGCGAGCGTTGACGCCGTGGGCGTCGGCGAGCTCCTCGACGAGCTCGTGAACCTCTTCGGCGAGCAGCCTGCTCGGCTCGAGCTGGCGGAGGTCGAGGATGAGGTGGCGGAGCGAGGTGATGCACGAGTCGATGCGCCGCACCTCGTTGCGCAACGCCGATGCGATGTCGGCATCGCGTGAGGACTCGGCGAGCGCTTGCAGCGACAGACCGATGGCGAACAGATCCTGGATGGTGTCGTCGTGGACGTCACGGGCGATTCGCGCCCGATCTTCGGCGACGGCGGCGCGGCGCAGCCGCTGGTGGATGCGGGCGTTGGCGACGGCGAAGCCGCCGATCATCGCCAGGGCCTCCATGGCCCGTTCGTCCTCGGCCGTGAAGCCATCCGGCTTCTCGGTGAGGTAGAGGTTGCCGAAGACGGTGTCGCCGGTACGCACCGGCACCCCGAGGAAGCTTCGCATCTGCGGGTGGTGCTCGGGGAAGCCACTCGAGTCGGGGTGGTCCCGAATGTCGTCGAGGCGGACCGTCGCCGCCGTGCGGGTGATGGTGCCGAGCACGCCGATCCCGACCGGCTGATGGCCGATCCGGTCGGCGGTCTCCTCGTCCATGCCCTCGTGGATGAACTCCACCAGGTAGCCGTCGCGGCCCACCACGCCGAGTGCGCCGTACGACGCACCCGTCACGTCCATCGCCGAACGCACGATGGACTTGAGCACGTTGCGGAGCTCACCCTCCTCGGACACCTGGATTGCGGCGTCGAAGAGCGTCGTGAGGAGGTCGGAATCGAGCACCGGGGTGGCCATGTGCCACCACGATACCGATGTCTATGGCGGGGGTCGAAAGGCCCGAATCGAAGGGGCTGCGGACCCACAGCGGACCGCCGACGAGGGGGTACGGTTGTCCCAGGTGGATGCTGGATGCGGATACTCCTCGTTGACGATCACGAAGTGGTGCGCGAGGGGCTCCGAAACCTGCTGACCACGCATCCTGACATCGAGGTTGCGGGGGAGGCAGGAGACGGGGCCTCGGCGATCCGGCGCGTCGGTTACGACTCGCCGGACGTCGTCGTGCTCGATGTGCGTCTCCCCGACATGAGCGGCGTCGAGGCGTGCCGATCGATCGTCGAGCGGTTCCCCGACGTCAAGGTCGTCATGCTGTCGGCCTACGCCGACGAGGAGGCCATCACCGAGGCGATCCGTGCGGGTGCGTCCGGCTACCTCGTCAAGCAGCTCGACGGGTCGCGCCTCGTCGATGCGGTGCTGCGGATCGGCCGCGGGGAGAGCGTCGTGGACTCGACCGTGACCGAGCGGCTCTTCGATCGTATCCGCGGGGTGCGCAAACGCTCCCGGCTCGACGTGCTCAACGAGCGAGAACGGCGCATCCTCGACCTCATCGCCGACGGCCTCACCAATCGGGAGATCGCCGACGAGATCTACCTCGCAGAGAAGACCGTGAAGAACCACGTGTCCCGCATCCTGGGCAAGCTCGGGTTCCACAACCGCAGCGAGGCCGCCGCCTACATCGCACGGATGCGCCGCAACGAGGCCGACGCCCTGCCGCCGGAGGAGTGGGGGACCTGAGGGGGTCGCGTGGCGCGGGATCCGCGCGGGATCGTGCACGGAGCATGGGACGGTCTGGATTCGCGTTCCCTCCGTGTAGCCTCCGTGCGTGGCCCGGAGCATCCGTATCCTCGTCGTCGACGACCACAGCGTCGTCCGCGCCGGTGTCGTCGGCTACCTCGGCCGCCAGAACGGCTTCAAGGTCGTTGCGGAGGCAGAGAGCTGTGCGACCGCGCTGGAGTCGGCGCGCGAGCACCAACCAGACGTCGCCGTTGTCGACGTTCAACTCCCCGATGGCTCCGGCATCGAACTCTGCGGAGACATCCCGGAGATCTCGCCGAAGACGGGCGTCGTGGTGTTCACCAGCTTTGCCGAACCGGAGCTGTTGGAACGGGCGCTGTCCGCCGGAGCGCGCGGTTACGTGCTGAAGCGGATGGATCTGTCGGCCCTGGCCGAGACCGTCCGCGCCGCCGCCGCCGGCAAGGTTCTCATCGACCCCGAGGCGCAGGAAGCGCTGCGAGGCGTGCGTGCCGGTGCTGATGCGGAAGGTCCGATGGCCCGACTGTCGCAGCAGGAGCGACGGGTGCTCGAGCTGATCTCGGAGGGGAACACCAACCGGCAGATCGCGGCGACGCTCGATCTCGCCGAGAAGACGGTGAAGAACTACGTCTCGTCGGTGCTCCGCAAGCTGGGCGTGGCCCGGCGCTCCGAGGCTGCCGCCTTCATGGCGGCCCACGACAACCCACCGCGGTGACGGGGGGTTGGGGGGGATCCGTTGCCCGACGCAGCCGCCGTCCGGTAACCTGGCCCGATGAACGTTGCACGTAGCTGGTGGCCCGACCCGACCTGAGGCCGCCGCGCGCACGTCGACTCGATCCGCCGGGGGCCTCGCCCCGGCGGTTTTCATTTGGCAATGACACCCACACACGGAGAACGAGAACAGTGGAAGCGAAGCGCAAGGTCTTCTCGGGGGTGCAGCCCACGGGCAACATGCACATCGGCAACTACCTGGGGGCGTTTCGCAACTGGGTGAAGCTCCAGGACGAGTACGACACGATCTACTGCGTCGTCGACCTGCACGCCCTCACCCAGCCGATCGAGCCCGACGTGCTGCACGCCCAGCGGCTGGACGCCGCCAAGGTGCTGCTCGCCGTCGGCATCGATCCCCGCAAGTCGCTGTTCTACCTCCAGAGCCAGGTGCCGCAGCACGCCGAGCTGTCGTGGATCCTGGGCACGCTCACCCCGACCGGCGTGCTCAATCGGATGACGTCCTACAAGGACAAGGTGGCGCGGGGGATCCCGGCGAACGTCGGCCTCTACGCATACCCGGTGCTCATGGCTGCCGACATCCTGCTGCACCGGTGCGACCTGGTGCCGGTGGGTGACGACCAGCGCCAGCACCTCGAGATGACTCGCGACCTGGCGGAGCGCTTCAACAACCGGTACGGCGAGGTGTTCCCCTTGCCCGACGCCCTGATTCCGCCGACGTCTGCCCGGGTCATGTCGCTCGCCGAGCCCACCGCCAAGATGTCGAAGTCGGACCCGAACCCGCGCAGCCGGATTCTCATCACCGACTCGCCGGACGACATCCGCAAGAAGATCAAGTCGGCCGTCACCGATTCCGACCCCGACGTGCGCTACGACTGGGAGGAGAAGCCTGGCATCTCCAACCTGCTCGAGATCATGGCCGACTGCACCGGGCGCACCATCGACGACCTCGTCGCCGAGTACGGCAGCGGCGGGTACGGGCGATTCAAGGAGGCTGCAGCCGAGGCGGTGGTTGCCGAGCTGGCGCCGGTGCGCACCCGATTCAAGGAGCTCGACGACGCCGAGGTGGCGCGGCTCATGCAGAAGGGAGCCCTCGACGCCCGCACCCAGGCCGAGGGCTACCAGCAAGAGGTGCGGAAGGCGGTGGGCCTCAACGCCGTGTGAGCGCGTAGCCTGCCGGGATGGAAGTCCGCAGATTCACCGACGCTGCCGAGTTCCTCGCGACCGCCGAGCCGCTGCTGGCACAGAACGAGGCGCATCACAACCTCGTCTACGGGATCGCCGGCGCCTACGCCGAGGACCCGGGCGAGGAGGAGCTACGGCTGTGGATAGTGGAGGACGGCGGCGCTCCCGTCGCCGCAGCCCTGCGCACCGAGGCGCGGCGGGTCATCCTCGGCGACGCCGCCGGCGAGGACGCGGCGTCGCTCCTGGCGGAGGCCCTCGTCGCCGACTGCGAAGGTGAGCTCCCGGGGGCGGTCGGCAACGTGCCCACCGTCGAGTGGTTCGCCGCGGAATGGCGACGCCGCACCGGCGCCGGGGTCCGGCTCTCGATGGCGCAGGGGATCTTTGCGCTGGAACGTGTGCGGCCGGTGCCGGTGGCCCCGGGTACGTACCGTCCGGCGACGGTCGCCGACCGGGAGTTGCTCAGCGCGTGGCATGCCGATTTCAGTCGTGAGGTCTTTCCCGATGACCCAGAAGACCCGGACGGACTCCTGCGCTGGATCGACAACCGTCTCGCCGGCAGGTCCGGTGGCGGGCTGTGGCTGTGGGAGCACGACGCGCGACCCGTCGCGATGAGCGGGAATGGCGGGCGGACCCCCCATGGCATCCGCATCGGTCCCGTCTACACGCCACCCGAGGAAAGAGGTCGCGGGTTCGCCACCTCGCTCGTTGCGGCGCAGTCTCGCTGGTTGCTCGAGCAGGGCCGGCAGTTCTGTTTCCTCTACACCGACCTCGCCAATCCGACGAGCAACGCCATCTACGAGCGCATCGGCTACGAGCGAGTCGGTGACTCCGCGCAGTACGACTTCGTGCGCGATTAGTGCCCTCCGCCGTCCGGATTGCGGTCGCTCTCGGCCTGGGATCGCACCCGATCCCGCATCGCCTCGAGGAAGCGGGCGATTCCGCTGATGACGTAGTGGGTGCGC
>DKBA01000082.1 GCA_002450985.1 Acidimicrobiia bacterium UBA6912 | reverse complement strand
AGGGGGCTTCTTCGACGCAATCGCACCGCACCGCACACCACGCCGCTGCTTTCGGGCTCTGCACGATGAAGGTGGCTGGGCTCGGCGCCGTAGCGAGGCCATCGAGCACGATCCGCTTCTACGCCACCGCGCCCACGTAGGCGGCGAGGTGTTGACCGGTGAGGGTGGAGCGGGCGGCAACGAGGTCGGCGGGGGTGCCTTCGAAGACGATCCGGCCGCCGTCGTGGCCGGCGCCGGGGCCGAGGTCGATGATCCAGTCGGCGTGGGCCATCACGGCTTGGTGGTGCGAGATGACGATGACCGATCTTCCCGCATCCACGAGTTGGTCGAGAAGCCGCAACAGGTGATCGACGTCGGCGAGATGAAGGCCGCTGGTGGGTTCGTCGAGAACGTAGACGCTGCCCTCTTCGCCCATCTGGATGGCGAGCTTGAGCCGCTGCCGCTCGCCGCCGGACAGCGTGGGGAGTGGCTGGCCGATGGTGAGGTAGCCGAGGCCCACGTCGGCGAGGCGGCGCAAGAGCGTGTGGGCGGCCGCAGTCTTCGCCTCCCCGTTGCCGAAGAACTCCTCGGCCTCGATCACCGACATGGCCAGCACCTCGCTGATGTCCCGCCCGGCGAGGGTGTACCCGAGGACCGACGGCTCGAAGCCCTTCCCCTCGCAGTCCTCGCAGGTGCCGGCGACGGTGTCCATGAACCCCAGCTCGGTGTAGATGACGCCGGCGCCCTTGCAGGTGGGACACGCCCCTTCGGAGTTGGCGCTGAACAGCGCAGGTTTCACGCCATTGGCCTTGGCGAATGCCTTGCGGATCGGGTCGAGCAACCCCGTGTACGTCGCCGGGTTGCTTCGCCGCGATCCGCGGATCGGGTCCTGGTCGATCGCCACCACCCCTTCCCTGTCCGAGACGGAGCCGTGGATGAGGGAGCTCTTTCCCGACCCCGCCACCCCGGTCACCACCACCAGAATCCCGAGCGGGATGTCGACGTCGACGTCCTGCAGATTGTGGAGATTGGCGCCTCGGACCTCCAGCGCACCCGCCGGCGCCCGTACCGCCGGCTTCAACGCGGCCCGGTCGTCGAGATGGCGGCCGGTGACGGTGTCGCCGGCGCGCAGGTGCTCGAGGCTCCCCTCGAAGCAGACGGTGCCGCCTGCGCTCCCGGCGCCGGGTCCGAGATCGACGATGTGGTCGGCGATGGCGATCGTTTCCGGCTTGTGCTCGACGACGAGCACCGTGTTGCCCTTGTCGCGGAGCTGCAGCAGCAATTCGTTGAGGCGCTGGATGTCGTGGGGGTGCAGGCCGATCGTCGGCTCGTCGAAGACGTAGGTGACATCGGTGAGCGACGACCCGAGATGGCGGATCATCTTGGTGCGCTGCGCCTCGCCGCCGGACAAGGTCCCGGACGGCCGGTCGAGTGACAGGTAGCCGAGCCCGATGTCGGCGAACGAGTCGAGCGTCTGCTGCAGCGCCGTGAGGAGGGGAGCCATCGACGGCTCGTCGAGACCGCGGACCCATGTGGCGAGATCGCTGACCTGCATCGCACACGCGTCGGCGATGGTGATCCCCTCGATCCTCGAGGAGCGGGCGGACTCGCTGAGCCGGGTGCCGCCGCAGTCGGGGCAGGGAGTGAAGGTGGCGGCCCGGTCGACGAATGCCCGGATGTGCGGCTGGAGCGACTCGCGGTCCTTGGAGAAGAACGACTTCTGGATCTTGGGGATCAAGCCCTCGTACGTGAGGTTGATCCCACCGACCTTCACCTTCACCGGCTCCTTGTAGAGGAAGTCGTCGAGCTCCTTCTTCGTGTACCTGCGGATCGGCTTGTCAGGGTCGAGGAAGCCGGACTCGGTGAATGCCCGCACCATCCATCCGTCGGCCGTGTAGCCGGGGATCGTGATGGCCCCTTCGGCGAGCGACTTGGAGTCGTCGTAGAGCTGGGTCAGGTCGATGTCGTTGACCGCGCCCATGCCCTCACAGCGGGGGCACATACCGCCGTGGTAGACGAGGTCGCGCACCACGATCCGTTCCCCCCTGCCCCGGTCAACGGTCATCGATCCGCTCGCTCTTCGGGTCGGGACGTTGAACGAGAAGGCCGTCGGGGGTCCGATGTAGGGCTGTCCGAGCCGGCTGAACAGGATGCGCAGCATCGCGTTGACGTCGGTGGCCGTGCCCACGGTGGAGCGCGGGTTGCCGCCCATTCGCTCCTGGTCGACGATGATCGCCGGGGTGAGGCCTTCGAGCACGTCGACGTCGGGGCGCGCCATCGTCGGCATGAAGCCTTGCACGAAGGCGCTGTAGGTCTCGTTGATCAATCGCTGCGACTCGGCAGCGATGGTGTCGAAGACGAGTGAGCTCTTCCCCGATCCCGAGACCCCGGTGAACACCGTCAGCCGGCGCTTGGGGATCTCGACGCTCACGTCCTCGAGGTTGTTCTCCCGCGCTCCCGTAACCCGGATGAGATCGTGGCTGTCGGCGGCGTGCATTGGGGCCACGCTACCGAGCGTGTTCGCCGATCTGGCCGGCGGACCATCTCCGCGGCGAGGGCAATGGCACGTCGCCGTATCCGTTGCAGCGGGCTTCGCACACCTGCAACTCGAACAGGACGTAGCGGTCGGCCGGCGTGTAGGTCGCAGCGCCGGCGACCAGCGACCATGTCTCCGGATCGTCGACGGCGCGGCTGCGGCCACTGAGGGAGAACTCCCCACCGGAACCGGCATCGTCCGGCACGCCGTTGTGGAGGGCGAACCATTCGCGCTCCCTGAGGTCCCTTCCCTTCGGCGAGGTCGGCTCCATGAAGAGGAAGAGTCCCGTCGGACAGACGATTGGTGTCACCGGATGGACTCGAGGTGAGCCGGACCGGCGAACCGTCGCCAGGTACGCAGGCGCTGCAGTGAGGCGGTCCGCTCCGAACCGCGCCAGGTCGGGCGCATGTCTGGCGAACTCGTCCCAGCTGGCCGTCTGGGGTGACCCTCGCTGCGAGCTGTCCGGCGTCCGGATCACGCTGTGGGTGGCTGATCGATGCGGAGGAGGTTGCCGGAAGGGTCGCGCACGGCGAAGTCTCGCGTCCCCCACGGCTGGTCGGCCGGCTCCGACACGATCTCGGCGCCGGCATCGCGCACCTTGGCGAAGGCGGCGTCGAGGTCGTCGGTGTGGAAATGCACGCCGTTGAGGGCGCCTTTGGCAACGAGGGCCGTGACCGCCTCGACGTCGGCGGGGCTGCCGTTCAGATAGTTCGTGAGAACGATCGAGACGCCGGGCTGCGGACCGGCGCCGACGGTGATCCAGCGGAACTCGCCGCGGGCCACGTCGTTTCGCACCTCGAGCCCGAGGGCGTCGCGATAGAAGGCCAGCGCAGGGTCCGGGTCGGTCACGATGACGAAGCATTGAGAGAGCGTGATGTCCATGCCGGCCACCCTAAGGAACCGGGGCGGGTTGCGCTTCTCCATTCCTGCTCGATCGGCGGCCGGGGCGGGTGAGGTCCCTGGCGATGCAGCCGGGCACGGCGGCGAGCGCGCTGTGGTCGCGTGCCCGGTAGGCCGACGGTGTCTCGCCCACCAGCTGGGTGAAGCGTGCGCTGAACGATCCCAGCGACGTGCACCCGACCGCCATGCAGACCTCGGTGACCGTCATGCCGCCGCGGCGCAGCAGCGCCTTGGCCCGTTCGATGCGTCTCGTCATCAGGTAGGCGTGGGGCGTCTCTCCGTAGGCGGCGCGGAACTGCCGAGAGAAGTGTGCCGTCGACATGAACGCCGCGGCGGCGATCGCGGCGACGTCGAGCGGTCGGGCGTACTCGCGGTCCATCAGATCGCGGGCGCGGCGCAGGTGGGCGAGGTCGGCGAGCTCCTTTGGTGTCACGTTGCCACCGTAGCGACACTCGTCTGCCATCTGCCGCCCGCTGTCCGCTGTCCGCCCCTGACGTCTCACCTCTCGGCTCTGGTACCCTTTCGTCGTTCCGGGCGAGTGGCGGAATTGGCAGACGCGCAGGATTCAGGTTCCTGTGAGGTAACACTCGTGAGGGTTCAAGTCCCTCCTCGCCCACGCGGACCCCGCGAGCTGCTCGGTGAGCAGTCGCCCGGGGCCGCAAACCATCGTTGGTTCGGGAACCGTCGACCCGGGCCCAACGGACCCACCAGGAACGGGTCCACCTGCAGTCCGGCAACGGACGGCTCTAGCGAAAGCACCATTGGTCTTGCCTTCTGTCCTTCCAGCCCATTGACATGGCGATGTCATCTCTGGCCATGCAGCGCCGCACTCGCCGGCGTCGCCAGGTCGCCCTCTTCCTGACCCTTGCCGTCATCATCACTGTGATCGCGCTCGCCGTGCGCTATCGCACCGAAGAGCGCGAGACGACGGACTACCTGGCGCTCGTCGACGAGATCGCAGGCGATCAGCTCACGCTGTCCCTCGGGTTTCGCGAGCTCCTCGACGGTGTGGGTGAGCTGTCCCGGCCCGACATCGTCGACCGCCTCGACGTGCTCAGTACTCAGGCCGAGGAGCTCGAGGGACGGCTCGACGTCGCGGTCGTGACCCGGCCGGTGGCGGAGATGCACGGCTTCATGTCGGTGGCCGCCTCGGCCTGGACGGAGGGGCTCGGCACACTCGGCGATGGTGTCGTTGCGGTGATGGACCAGCCCGATGAGGAGACCGCCGCGCCGGGTGCGTTCACCGATGCGCTCGACGTCCTTCGTATCGGTGACTTCGCCTACGACCGCTTTCTCGGTGCGAGTAGCGGTCTCGACCCCGAGATCGTGGTGCCCCAGTTTCCCCAGGTCGCCTACGTCGGCGGCGAGGATCCGCTCGACGTCTCCTCGCTCGCCAGCCGGCTCCGGCTGCGATTGAGCCTCGCCGAGCACCGTGACATCGAGGTGACGGCNNTTCGACGTGACCGCGATCGTCACCAACTCGGGCAACGTGGTGCAGGAGGAGATAGTCGTCACGCTCCAGCTGAATCGCGACGGCAGCGATGCTGCGCCATTCGAGGAACGTCGTATCATTCCGGCGCTCGATCCGGCCACGTCGCTCTCGGTGCAGTTCCTCGGTCTCGAGGTCGACCCGGGAGCCTTGTACACCCTCGACGTGTCCGCATCGATCCCGCAGGACGACGACATCGAGAACAACGTCTGGCAACTCGTCTTCGCCACCAACTCGGAATGATCACGATCGCCCTCATCGTCGCCGTCGTTGCGCTGCTCAGCTCGGTGTGGCTCTCACTCCAGGTGCTTGCGCTGCGGCGGCGTCTCGCCGCCGTGCCCCGCGATGGCGATGTCGTCGGTCTCATGCAGGAGATCGACCAGGACCTGTCGTCCGCCGAGAAGACCCTCTCGAATCTGGTGCCGCGGGTGTCCCAGCTCGAAGCGCAGATGCCGGAGGCCGTCTCGTACATCGGCGTCATCAACTACGACGCGTTCGGCGACATCAGCGGCAACCAGTCCCGCTCGGTGGCCCTCCTCGATCGCGGGGCCAACGGTCTCGTCCTGTCGATCCTGGTGGGGCGCAACCAGACCCTCTTCTACACCAAGCAGGTGCGCGACGGCAAGGGAGCGGAGGAGCTGTCGCCGGAGGAGCACGAGGCGATCCGTCGGGCGATGGCGGGCTGACGGCTCGCCGTCGGTAACATCCCAACCGTGATCGACGTCGCCGTTCTCCGCACCGATCCCGACACCCTGCGTGCCTCCCTGGCCCGCAGGGGCGTCATCGTGGATGTGGATGCGCTCGCCGACCTCGACCGGCGGCGGCGGGAGATCCGCACCGAGGCCGAGACGTTGCGAGCCAAGCAGAAGGACATCGGCAAGACGATCCCGACGCTCGACGGCGATGCCAGAGCCGAGGCGATCGCCGAGGCGGGAGACCTCGCCGAGGCCTACAAGGCGGCGCTCGCCGAGGCGGACACCCTCGATGCCGAGTTCGAGGCGTCATGGGTCGGGCTGCCCAACCTCACCGACCCGACCGCGGCAGACGGGATGTCCGAAGAGGACAACGTCGAGGTGCGGGCGTGGGGACGACCCACCGAAGGCGATTGGATGCGCGACCACGTCGAGCTCGGTGAGCAACACGGTTTCCTCGACATCGAGCGGGCGGCCAAGGTCTCGGGGAGCCGATTCGGCTATCTGCTCGGGCCGATGGTGCGGCTCGAGCTCGCCCTCGTGCAGTGGGCGCTCGACACCCTGGAGCCGCACGGCTTCGTGCCGGTGGCGCCGCCGGTGCTCGTCAGGGAGCAGGCGCTGTTCGGCACCGGGTTCTTCCCGGGCGACCGCGAGCAGGTGTACTCGGTCGACGCAGACGAGCTCTACCTCGTCGGCACCTCGGAGGTGTCGCTCGCCGCGATGCACGCAGATGAGATCTTCGAGGCCGAGGCGCTTCCCATGCGCTACGTCGGCTTCTCGACGTGTTTCCGGCGCGAGGCCGGCACGTACGGCAAGGACACCCGCGGCATCTTCCGGGTGCACCAATTCGACAAGGTCGAGATGTTCTCGTTCTGCCACCCCGACGTCTCGCTCGCCGAGCACGACTTCCTCCTCGCCCGCGAGGAGGAGCTGGCCCAGGGCCTGGGGCTGCCCTACCGCGTGGTCAACGTCGCCGCAGGCGACCTCGGCTCGTCGGCCGCCAAGAAGTACGACATCGAGGCGTGGTTCCCCGGTCAGCAGCGCTACCGCGAGATCACCTCGACCTCGAACACCACCGATTTCCAGTCGCGCCGGCTGCGTATCCGTTTCCGCGGCGACGAGGGCAACCAGCTCGTGCACACCCTCAACGGAACCGCAGTGGCCGTCGGCCGCTGGCTCATCGCCATCGTCGAGAACTACCAGGAGCCCGACGGCTCGATCGTCGTACCCGAGGCGTTGCGGCCCTACGCCGGCTTCGACCGCATCGGCGCCTGAGGAGCCACCCGGCGTGTCCAACGGTGACGTCTTCGCGGACATCGCGGGCAAGTACGACCGCATCAACACGATCCTCTCGCTGGGTCGCGACGGGGCCTGGCGGCGCACGGCGATCTCACGGCTGCCGTCGGGGCGCGTGCTCGACCTCGGTGGCGGCACCGGGGCGGCGAACCCCGACCTGGGCGAACGTCACGTCGTGGTGATCGACCCTGCACCGGAGATGCTCGCCCGCAACGCCGGCGCCGACCGTGTGGTCGGGGTTGGGGAGGCGCTCCCGTTCAGGGACGGTTCCTTCGATGCCGTGTTCTCCGCCTACGTCTTCCGCAACCTCGACTCCGTCGCGGGGACCCTCGCCGAGATCGCCCGGGTGCTGCGGCCGGGCGGCAAGGCGGGCATCGTCGACCTCGGGCGTCCCCGGGGTCCGGTGGCGGCGCGGGTCCACCGGGCGTCGAGCGCCGTGGTCCTCCCCCTCGTCGGCCGGCTCGCCGGGGCGCCTGACGAGTACCGCTACCTTCACCACAGCCTCGACAAGCTCCCTGCGCCCGAGGAGATGTTCGCCGCGGGTCCGCTGGTCCTCGAGTACACCTGGCGCATGGGGCCGCTCGGTTTCGTCTACGGTGCCATCCTCACCAAGCCATGAACGAGCAACCCCTCGCACCGACCATCTCGTACGCCGGGCCGGGCAAACGGCTTGGCGGTTTCGTGATCGATCTCATGATCCTCACGTTGCTCGCCCTCGTGCTCATCCCGCTCACAGGCGTGCAGCTCGACGATCCCGAGACGCTGGGGAGCACGTCGGCGTTCCGTTTCGCCAACCTCGCGATGGTGGGTGTGTACCAGATCGGGTTCATCGCGACGCGGGGGCAGACCCCGGGCAAGATGCTCGTCTCGACCAAGGTGGTCGACGCCGTGACGCATCAGCTGCCGAGCCTCACCGGCGCCGTGATGCGGTTCGTCGTGCCGTCTGCTGCAGCGTTCATCCCCGTGGGGGGTGGTCTCATCACCATGCTCGTCTACGCATGGCTGCTGTGGGACCCGCGGCGGCAGGGACTGCACGACAAGGCGGCGAACACCGTGGTCATCGACGTCTGACGTGCCCGGGCGCCGCCCGGCACAACGGGGCACCGTGCGGCCCCGCCCTCGAATGCTCGTCCTCCGGCGCGTCCCGAGAGATCGGCTCTGGCCAGGCACCCCTGCGGCACCCAGGACCGGCCCGCTTAGGGCTGCTTCCTTCCGGACCTGACCCGATTCACGGCGTCCCGCCGCGCAGGACCCGGCCTTCATCGTCGATACTCTCAGCGCTCGGCCCGAAAGGCGCTCACCCTCGGGCGGGGGTTCGGCCCCGCATGAAGGGGTTTTCGGGTACAGGACACCCCTAGCGCCCCGCCTAGCACGGTACGACAGAGGCTAGCGCCTCCGGCTCGTGCGCTCGCCGCCTCCGGCTCGCCGAATCCGTCGTGCCGCGCGGAGAGACGTCGAGGTGGCTCAGACGTGTCCCGAACAGGGAGTGGGGCACCGGGCCCTATCGCCGGCTGACGGGGATGAGGACGTCGGGGGGGACCAGGCGGTCGATCTGGTGGATCACGCGATCGCCCCGCCAGTATGCGGCGGCGTCGAGCTCCATCCAGCTGCCGGTGCGGCTGTAGAAGTGGCGAACCTCGGGCGACGGGCGCGTGACGAGCACCAGGTCGCGAAACGGGATGCTCACCCAGCGGCCGTCGGCCAGCGCCGAGATGCCCTCGTCGGCCACGATGAGCCGGGCGATACCGCCCTGGGTCTGCCGCCTCGCCCGGTACTGCTTCCCCAGGAAGGTCTGCTGGTTGCGTCGAGGGCGGATGCCGAGCCCCTCGTCGTACTCCGGCGCCGGGATGACGAGGCAGCGCGCCACGGCGCGGGCGAAGGCGCGGCGCACGTCCTCGGCCGTTGCGGACGTTCGCATCTCGTCTGCCTCTTGCTGACTGATCAGCCGATGCCCGAGCAGCTCGTCGTGCCCGAGCCGGTTGAGCTCGCTGCGGGCGAGATTGCTGGGATCCGGGCTCGGCGGCGTGCCCGGATCGTCGCGGACCCGGGCGAGCTCCTCCGGCGTCGGCCCGTCGGCGGCGAATTGGCGCACCTGATCCATGAACGCGGCGCTCACCGCCTGGTTGTGGGCGCGGTCGCAGTCGGTGCCCAAGTAGACGAACGCGTCGTCTGCGGACAGCGGTTCGTAGCTCGCCTGAACCGAGTACACGAGCCCGAGCTCGTGGCGGAGGCGCTCGCGGAGCCGGTTGCCCACGATGCCGACGGCCATGACGAGTGGCACGGACCGCTCGGCGACGGTGCCGAGGCACACACCCGCCGGCTGACCGCGCAGTTTGATCTGGCGGTCGGGCCGGAAACCGACGTCGTCGGGAGGCGTCACCACGGGGACGTACTCGCCGACCGGCAAGTTGATCCGCAAGCTCTCAGGGGGTGGGCCGGTGAGGGCGAGCAAGGCGTTGGCCGAGGTGAAGTGGGCGTTCGCCCACGACCCGACGTGCGCTGGTCCGATCCAGTCGAGACCGAACTCCGGTGCACCGAGCAGGCCGGGTCCGTTGGGTCCATACCACGTGCGGAGGAGGTCGGTGTAGTGCGAGCCTGTCATCGCCTGGGACTCGGCGGCGAGGACCCGGGCCTCGGCTTCGAGCCGCTCCGTGGGCAGGTCGGTGAGGGTCTTGCAGAGATCGCGGATGAACTGAGAGACCTGCTGCTCCGTCCCTGCGGCCCAGAACGCGGTGTGGTCGACGTGGACCGCGCCGTTGAACGGGTGGTCGCGGTCTCGTAGCGGGTGGAGGGCGAGGTGCTCGGCGAGATGGGTGATGCCCGAGGTCTTGAGCCGCTCGTCGATGGGGCCCACGCGAAACATGAGCGTCGCCACCAGGGGTGGGGGCGCATCGATCCATCGAACCTCAACGCGGTCGAGGACCTGGCACTGGATCTCGGATGCGGTCGCCACAGTCCTCCGCCTGGCTCCAGCAGGGCAGGGTCCGGAAGGCTAGCCGGACCCAGCGCCGCCGCCGAATGGGGCACGCGCCCCATGTCGATCGGCCCATACGCTGGCTAGCCTCCGCCCGCTGGGACGTCGGGGGCAATCGGCGGCGTCTGCGGGTGGACACAAAGGGAGGGACCATGACCCTGAGGAAATCGGCGCGGCTGCTCGTCGTGCTCGCCTTGCTGTTCGGCACCATCGTGGCCACCGCGGCCACCGGCGTCGCCGGACCCGACTCGGACCGGCCGGCGGTGCGGCTGAAGGCCGCCGAGTTCTCGCCGGACGGCACCACGACCGCCCAGGGGGCCGTCAACGCCCGCGGGCGCGGTTACTACATCGTGCAGTACGGCGGTCCGATCCTCCAGGAGCAGGCGGATGCGCTGCGCCGGGCCGGCGCCGAGATCATGGCCTACGTCCCGGACTTCGCCTACAAGGTGCGGATGCGCCCCTCCACCGTGGGTGCCGTATCCGGCCTCGCCGGCGTGACGTGGGTGGGAACGTTCGAAGCCGACTACAAGCTCAGCCCCGACCTCGCCGCCGACGGCCTCTATTGGGTGCGCACCGAGCGCGGCATCGACCACGCCGCCGTCGCCGCCGCCATCGAGGCGGCGGGGGCACGCATCGTGAGCGGCAACGGCGACGTCCTCGCCATCCAAGCCGACCGCGCCACGCTCGATGCGGTGGCCGCCATCGCCGACGTGGCGTGGGTGCAGAACCTGGTGTGGCGCGAGAAGCACAACGAGTACGGCGCGGGCGTCATCGTCGGCGCCAACACCGCCAACGCATCTGGCTACGACGGCTCGACGCAGATCGTCGCCGTCGCCGACACCGGGCTCGGCAGCGGCACCGCGGCGGGAGCCCATCCCGACATCCCGGCTAGCCGCATCGTCGGCGTGCAGGACTGGCCGTACACGGGCGGCACGATCTGCTCGTTCGGGCGCAACAGCCGCTCCACCGCCATCAGCGATGGCGCCATCGACGTCGACTCCGGTCACGGCACTCACGTGTCGGTCTCCGTGCTGGGCGACGGCACCGGCACCGGGCTCGGTACCGGGACCGCGCCCGCCGCGAGCCTGGTCTTCCAGGCCACCGAGGACTATGTCTCGTCGACCGGGTTCTGCTCGTCGCTGCTGCCGAGCGGCTACTACCTGCTCGGCCTCCCGGATGACCTCCAGGAGCTGCTCCAAGCCGCGTACGCCGAGGGCGCTCGCATCCACTCCGACTCGTGGGGGTCGAGCGTGGCGGGCGACTACACCGCCGACGCCGCCTCGGTCGACACGTTCATCTGGGACCACCCGACCTTCCTCATGACGACGTCCGCAGGCAACGCCGGCATCGACGGCAATGCCGACGGCGTCGTCGACGCCGACTCGATGGGCTCGCCGGCGACGGCGAAGAACCTGCTGACGGTGGGCGCCAGCGAGAACGACCGCCAGGGCGACTGGCCGTGCGACTCGAGCATCGGCAACGGCTGCAGCGGGCAGAACGACATCTTCACCTACGGCGCGGCGTGGCCGAGCGACTATCCGGCTCCGCCGATCTCCACCGACCCGAGCGCGGGCAACGCCGAGCAGATGGCGGCGTTCTCGAGCCGCGGCCCGACCGACGACGGCCGCATCAAGCCCGATGTGGTGGCGCCCGGCACGTGGATCCTGTCTGGGTACTCGGACCTCTACCAGGAGGGCTACGACGGGGCGACCAACCCGCAGAACGGCGCCTTCCAGTACGACGGTTGGGGCTACCCGGTCGACGACGAGTACAAGTACATGGGTGGCACGTCGATGTCGAACCCGATC
Organism: Acidimicrobiia bacterium UBA6912; assembly: GCA_002450985.1. Classification (GTDB taxonomy): domain Bacteria; phylum Actinomycetota; class Acidimicrobiia; order Spongiisociales; family UBA5794; genus UBA6912. The sequence goes on along the minus strand of DKBA01000082.1, from coordinate 4,784 downwards.
ACTGCGGGTGCCGCCGCCGTCGTGCGCGACTATTACGAGAAGGCCCACGGCCATGACGCCAGCGCCGCGCTGACCAAGGCGACGTTGATCAACTCGGCCGTGGACCTGCTCGACGAGAACAACGACGGCGTGAACGACAACGACTACCCGATCCCGAACGTCCACGAGGGTTGGGGCCGCATCGACGTCGCCAACGCCGTCGACGGCTCGGCGCAGTGGGTCGACGAGGCGAACGGGGTCACCACCGGCGGCGCGATGACCTACACCTTCGACACCGCCGGTGCGGCCGACTTCAAGGTGTCGCTCGTCTGGACCGACTACCCGTCGACGGAGACGGCGGCCGTCAACCTCGTGAACGACCTCGACCTCACGGTGAGCGGCCCGGGTGGCAGCTATCTCGGCAATGTGTTCAGCGGGGGATGGTCGACCACCGGCGGCGCCGCCGACCGGCTCAACAACGTCGAGAACGTCTATGTGGAGGGCGCCGCGGCCGGCACCTGGACGGTGACGGTGACGGGCTTCAACGTGCCGATGGGACCGCAGCCCTTCGCCCTGGTCGTCGAGGGAGCGGGCGAGCCGGCACCGAACACCCCGCCGTCGGCGTCGTTCACGTCGAGCTGCACCGATGCGACGTGCTCGTTCACCGACACGTCGAGCGACACGGACGGCACCGTGGTGTCGTGGAGCTGGGACTTCGGTGACGGCGCCACGTCGACGGCGCAGGACCCGTCGCACTCGTACGCCGCAAAGGGCACGTACTCGGTTTCGCTGACGGTGACCGACGACGACGGGGCGGTTGGCATGACCTCGCAATCGGTGACGGTGACCGAGCCTGTCGGCGGCGCCACCATGCACGTGCTCTTGCTCGAAGGCACCTCCTACTCGTCCGGCGGGCGCGACTGGGTGGCCGTCGTCACGGTGACCGTCGTAGACGGCGGCGACCAGCCGGTGCAAGGCGCCACCGTCACGGGGACGTGGAAGCGGGGCGAAGTGAGCGTGTGTGACACGGGCGAGACGGGTTCCTGCGTCATCGAGTTCGCGGCGCGCGGCCGCAACGACGAGTTCACCGTGACCGATATCACCCTCGACGGCTACGCCTACGACGCGGCTGCGAACGAGATGACCTCGGTCATCGTCAGCAGACCCTGAGGGCTTGGTCTCTCGGCGAGGGAGGCCCGGCATCCAGCGGGGTGCCGGGCCTCTTCTCGCCTCAATGGGGCTGTGGGATCCCGTAGGCGAAGAGCGCCATGACGTCGTTGAACCAGACGGTCGGGTCGACGCCTGCGTCTGCGAAGGGATCGGCGAGGAGCGACCAGTCCGTCGTCTCGTCCAGGTGGACGTGGCCCGCCTCGTCGAGCAGCGCAGGGGGCAGCTCGACGACGCCACGGCGATGCAGCTCGGCGGCGAGGATCGCCGCCGCCGCCGTCTCGGCGTCCTCGACGAACGCAAAACTCTCCAGCAGCACCTGCTCGACGTCGCCGGTGCCGCCGAGCAGTGCCTCCACCGGCGCCGCAGCGAGGCCGGCGCCGCCGAGGGCGTTGGCGGCCCATGCCCGGAAGCCGGTGGCGGCGATGGCGCCGGCGCCTCCGGTGAGCAGGTACCCAACGGCGAGATTGGCCGCATCGCCTGCCATCCCGACCGCGGCGTCGTTGCGCCGGGCGTGGTCCAGATCAGACTGCAGCGAGAGCCCGAACAGCGCCCTCCACAGCACGCCGAAGTCGTCGGCGAGTGGGGCGAGCGAGTCGGTGTCTGCCGGGTCGAGGCGGTCGGCGACGGTCGCAGCGAGAAGGGCGGAGAAGGCGGCGTGCAACGTCGCCCGTGCCTCGGCATGCGCCAGCACGGCGGCGAGGAATCCGGTCACGACCCCGGCGGCGTCGGGCATCGCGTCGAGGGCGGTCCGCACCGCCGTCTGCTCGATCGTCACGGCGCCGGCACCGAATCGTGTGGTGAGGACGAACGACGGGAGATGGGGAGCGACGGCCACCGCCGACCCGAGGGCGATGGCCGGCGCCAGCTCGCCGGCGTCGGCGACGATCCGAATCAGGTCGGCGGTTGTGTCGACGGCGGCGGCATCGACGCCGGTGACCAGCGACCGGAGCAAGACGCCGACCGCCTCGCCGCCGTCGGCCCATGAGGTCGCCGGAGCCACCAGACCGGGTAGAGCGCCCTGCACGGCGAGGTGGGTGAGGAAGCTGCGCTGCGTGAGGGGATCCGCGGCGAGGATCGCACGGATGAGCGGGAGGCGGGGGTCGGGACCGGCGCCGCTGCCGTCCTCGAGCGTGTAGTCGGCGCCCTGCAGCGGGAGGTCGGACTCGGCGAATCCCGAGAGGACCCTGCCCGCTGCGGCGAAGAGGAACTCCGGGGCGAACTCACCGAAGTCGAAGTAGGCGGCCGGGGTGATCGAGCGGCCTTCGTGCCCGTCCATCATCTCGGCGCCGGTGAACGACAGCGCCATGGTCTCCCCGGCCCGGCTGGCGACGCCCAGCGCCTCGCCAATCGGGGACAGGTACGGCGCAAGGTCGACGGGATTGACGCCGGCATCGACCAGGAGTTGTGGGAAGAGGCCGATCATGTCGACGCCGAGCTGCTCGAAGAAGTCCACGAGCTCTTGCTCGCCGAGAGCATCGAGCTGGAGGAGGATGGCCTGGACCCCGTCGAGCCGCTGCTGCTCGAGGGCGTCGAGGAGATCGACTGCGATGGGTGCGCCCACCGGCCGGTCCTTGCCGGACGATCCGGGAGTCGCGACGTAGACGGCGTGCGCCCGTGCCGCAGCGGCGAGCCCGGTGAGCCCCGCCCAACCCACCGGCATCCGTGTGTCATCCTCGAGGAGCGCGACCCTCGTCCCTAGCGACGCCATCCACCGATCCGCCCACGCAGTGGTCGCGGCGGTCAACGCCGCAACCGTTGTGGCGGCGGCCTGGTAGCCGAATACGGCAAGGAGACCCCGTCCGGCCCCAGATGCGCGCTCGACCTCCGAGCCCGCCGCGGCGACGCCGGCGGAGAGTGCGGCCAGATGGTCGAGGGCTGCCCAATGCACCGACATGAGACAACTATAAATACTGTAAAACATCGTCAAGTGCAAGTGAGGGCAGCCGGTACCGTGCCCGCCAGTTTTAGCCCCCGCTTCAGGTTGCCCGCAGGGCGGCGTCGTACCATCGCCGCGATCTGCCGGCGCCGCACGGCGCCGGTTCGGTGGGTCGTGATCGTCCGTAGGAGGATGGCGTGAGGACTGGGGATTCCACCCGTTGGGTGCATGGGCGGCGCATCGGGGCTCGGCGGGTGGTGCTCGCCGCCGTGATCAGCCTGGTCGTGTCCATTGTCGGGCCGGCCGTGATGGCGCAAGCGACCGATACGCTGCCGATCCTGTGGGAGGCGGGCGGTCTCGATGCGGGGAGCAGTGGTGCGGGTCAAGCCTCTCGGATTGCCGTCGACGCCAGTGGCAACGTCGCAGTGGTGTCGGGTCCGTCAGGAGGATCGGGGCTGGCGGTCACGTCGTACACCCCCACGGGTGAGCTCCGCTGGCGAGGCGTGGTCTCCCCGTCGGCCGGCATCTTCCTGGGCGATTGGGTGGCGGCCGCCCCGAATGGCGACGTCGTCGCAGTGGGACACAACATCAGCGGATCGAGTGGGAACCCGATCGGGATCACGATGGTGCGCTATGGCTCGACTGGCTCACTGCAATGGCGAGTGGACCTCACGAGGACGCTTCCGAGTGTCGGACGCTTGATCATCGACGGCGCCGGCAACGTATACCTCGCCTTCAACTCGGTCGGGGATGGTCAGGACATCCAGGTGCACAAGTACAGCCCCACCGGCGTTCTGCTCTGGGCGCAGCTCGTGTCGACGGGTTTCCTCTCGAACGACATCGCCACGTCGCTGGCACTGAGCCCTGACGGCGCCGACGTGGTCGTGACCGGCGATGTCCTCGGGGGGGCGACCTGGATCACCGGGCTGTTCGATGCGGCGACGGGAACCCGTCGCTGGCTGGTGAGCGCCGGCGAGGGCATCGCCGCCGGCGACGTTGTGGTCGACGCGGATCGCGTGTACGTGGCCGGAATGGGGAACGTCGGTATCACGGGATATCTCAGTGTCATCGCCTACGACCGCGCAACGGGGGCGCGACTGTGGCGGACGGACAAGAAGCCGGCGGACGCTTCCAGCGCGGCCGGTCTCCGGCTGGCTACGGCACCCGACGGCAGCCTCGTCGCAACGGGCCAGGCCTTGCGCGGATTCCTCGACTGGTACACCGTTTCCCTCGAGACGTCTGGGTCCGTGCGCTGGGAGGCCGTGCGAGATGGGGGCCTCAACACCGACGAGATACCGGCGGGCGTCATCGTCCTGGCTGACGGCACCTCGGTGGTGACTGGGCGCGGCGGGCCCAACCTGCCCGGCGGCTTCATCCCGGGAGTGACCGCTGGGTACTCGTCGACGGGAGCGCTGTTGTGGGAGGGCTTCTCTCCGTTTGCGACCGTGTGGGGGGTTGCCCTTCCCGGTGGCGACGTCTGCACGACGGGCGGGTACGACGCCTACGTGTCCTGCTTCCGGCCGTCGGGCGGTGGCGGCAATCTGCCTCCTGTTGCGGTAGCCACGGCAGTCCCACAATCGGGTGCGGCGCCGCTCACGGTGGACTTCGACGCCACGGGTTCGAACGACCCGGACGGGTCGATCGTCTCGTGGGCGTGGACGTTCGGCGACGGCACGTCGGGCACCGGTTCGACGGTCGAGCACGTCTACACGGCGGCCGGGACCTACACGGCGACGGTCACCGTCACCGACGACGGCGG
>DKBA01000343.1 GCA_002450985.1 Acidimicrobiia bacterium UBA6912 | reverse complement strand
GTCACCCAGCCGATGTCGGCGGCGCACCAGTACACGTCGTCGGGCTTCACATCGAAGACGTAGTGATGGGTGGTCGTGGTGCCGGTGAGGTAGCCGCCCTGGGTGTGAACGATGCCCTTCGGCTTTCCGGTGGTTCCCGAGGTGTAGAGGATGTAGAGCGGATCCTCGGCGTTGAGCACCTCGGGCTCGCACTCGGAAGACTGGTCCGCCACCAGTTCGTGGTACCAGACGTCGCGGCCCTCCTCCATGTCCGGATCGTTGTCGACCCGGTGCACGACCACGATGTGCTCGATCGANNGCCAGCATGGCGATCGGCAACTCGGGGATCATGCCCATGTAGATGGCGACCCGGTCGCCCCGCTCCACGCCGAGCGACTTGAGCCCGTTGGCGAGCTTGCTCACCCGCTCGTGGAGGTCGCGGTAGGTGATGGCGAGTGCGTCGCCGGGCTCGCCCACGAACTGGTACGCGACCTTGTCGCCCTGGGTCACGAGGTGGCGGTCGAGGCAGTTGTAGGAGAGGTTCAGCTCGCCGTCCGGGAACCACTTGTAGAAGGGCGGGTTCGAGTCGTCGAGGGTGACCGACGGCTCCTTGAACCAGGTGATGCGCTCCAGCGCCTGCCGGTGCCAGAAGCTCTGCCAGTCCCCCTCGGCCCTGTCGTAGATCCCCGGATCGCCGTTGGCCTGGGCGACGAAGCCCTCCGATGGCGCAAAGACTCGCTCCTCGGTGAGAAGGTTCTCGAGCGCTTGCTGCGTGTCGGCCACGTCTGCTCCTCTCAACATCGCGGTGCCCCGCATGCTATCGACGTCAGGTTTCCGCCTCCAGAGACGCAAGTCCCTGGGCGTCCCGCAGGTGGCGGACCATTTGGACCCCCACCTCGTGACGCTCGACGTCGAGCGTCGCCATGTGCGACGACTCGGTCAGCCACACCAGCCGGCGCCGCGGGGCGCCCACGTTGTCGTAGATGATGCTGCCGCTGACCGGCCGCACCGTCTGGTCGGCGTGGGATTGAACGACGAGCGTGGGGACGGTGACCCTGGGCAACGCCTTGCGGGCGGCCCGCATCAGCACGTAGAGGTCGGCGACGGAACCGATCGGCGTGCCCTCGTACCCCCAGTCGTAGTCCTCGGCGAAGCCCGCGGCGCGGTCCGGCGGAGGCTCCTCGATCACGCGGGACGACCCCTTCACCAGCGGCGAGAACCGGACGCGCCACTCGAAGGTGCGCATCGGGGTGTTGAGGGTGGTGAGCGAGGAGGCCTCGAACGAGGTCGCCAGCAGGATGGCGAGCAGCCCGCCCATCGACAGGCCGCCGAGGTGCAGGCGGGCCCCGGAGGCGAGCACGTCGTCCGCCGCCTCGGCGGCGGTGCGCAGCCAGTCACGCCAGCCCACGTGGAGCAGCTCCTCGATCGACGTGCCATGACCGGGGAGCAGCGGGACGGTGACGCCGTAACCGGCGGCGACGAGATCGTCGGCGAGAAGCCGGAAATGCGACGGTGATCCGGTCCACCCGTGGAGGAGGAGCACGACGTCCTCCCGGTCGGGGTGCAGGGCGAACGCCGCCGCCAGCGGGTGGAGCAGGTCGGTGGTCTCCACGATCCGCAGGCTACTGCGGTCGGCGCCGTTCGAAGCCTCGACGGCTCGTCGCTCATCGAGTCTGGGTCCACACGAGCACTCATCGGCGCCGTCCAGATGGCTCCCCCACCGGTGTCGAGTTGCGCAGGAGCGGCGACGGTCTCCCCTCCCTCTGCCCTCGATCNNCCATCGGGGGAGCTGGCGGGCCCGGAGGGCCCGGCTGAGGGGGCTTCTTCGACGCAATCGTTCCGCACCGTACTGCTCGCCGCTGCCTGCGAGGGCCTTCAGGATTCGGTGGCACGCCACGGCCTTAGCAACCGTCCCTCGGTAGGCTCGCTTGGCGAGCGAACGGAGGCGGGACATGCCCATGCGACGGCTCGCGGCGCTGGCCGCGGTCGCTGCGCTCATCACATCGGCGTGCACGTCAGGCGACGAGCCGGCGGGGGACGGCTCCACGACCACCCCGCAGTCCACGACTGCCACTACGACCACGACCACCGCCCCGGCGGTTCTCGAGATCGACCGTCTCGTGGTCGTCGACAGCGCCGGACGGGTCGTGGCGGTCGACCGTGACGGGGGCAACGAGAGAGTCCTCAGCGCCGAGGGCGATCTGCCCTTCCAGCCGGTGTGGTCGCCGGACGGCACCCGCATCGCCTACTCCAGCCGTGCGGCGAGTCCAGGCTTCATCGTGGTCGATCCGGAGACGGGTGAGCAGCGCCGAGTCGACACCGGCAGCGCCTCTTTCTACTTCTCCTGGTCGCCGCAGGGCCACCGCCTCGGTTCGCTGCGAAACGGCCCGACCGGGATCGTGTTCGAGATGGTGGACATCGGCAACGAGGTGTCCATCCGTGAGGTCGATGTGGGGCAGCCCTTCTACTTCGCGTGGAACCCGACGGGCGACGAGCTGGTGGCCCACGTCGGCGCCAACCGTCTCGACGTGCTCAGCCCGCTGCCGCAAGCCGGCGAACCGGAGCCGCTGGCGCCCGCGCCCGGCATCTTCCGTGCCCCACAGTGGCTCGACCAGGGGGTGGTGAGCGTGCTCGAGCGGGACGACGGGGGGCAGGTGGCATTCATCGACCGAGACGGCGCAGAGACGCCGATCGTCCGAGTGCAGGGCGTCGTGCAGTTCGAGGCGAATCGCAGCGGGCAGCAGCTCGCCGTGATGTCGTTCGACGCGGAGGGCGGCAACTCGGTGTCGGTGCTGTTCCAGAACGACCAGCCGCTGCCCGCCAACCAGCTGTACGTGGTGGACACGGCGACCGGCGAGGCCAAGCAGGTCACGACGGAGCCGGCGCTGGCCTTCTTCTGGAGCCCAGACGGACAGAAGCTGCTGGTGATGCAGCTCGCCGAGGAGCAGGGCACGGTGCAGTGGTCGGTGTGGGAGGACGGGGAGACGACGCCGGGGCCGGCGTTCACCCCGAGCGCCGGGTGGATCACCGAGTTCCTGCCGTTCTTCGACCAGTACGCCCAGAGCATGCGGCTGTGGTCGCCGGACTCGAACGCCTATGCGTTCGCCGGCCGCATCGCCGAGGAGACCGGCATCTGGGTGGTGCCGGCCGACGGCGGGGAGCCGGTGCGCATCATCGACGGATCGTGGGTGTCCTGGTCGCAGAACTGAGTCGCGACGGAACCGGGCCGCCGTCCAATTCCGCGGGGGTTGCGGTGGCCCTATACTCCCGGTGCTCACTCGGCTTCGGTCGCGGTGTGCGGTTGGGGGCGTGGTGAAGTCTGGAGTTCACGCCGGCCTGTCAAGCCGGAGGTCGCGGGTTCAAATCCCGTCGCTCCCGCCAGACGAACCGCCCGGGCTGGCTCGCCGGTCCCGGGCGTTGCTCGTGTCCCGGTCAGGTAGCTCAGTTGGTAGAGCGCCGGTCTGAAAAACCGGAGGTCGCCGGATCGACGCCGGCCCTGACCACGAACGGATGCCACGGACTCGACCCGTGCTGGCAGCAAGGGCCGACGACGCGGTGAAAGGCCCATGCCGACGGGTCGATCTCAGTTCCTCCTCACCGTGGTGCGAGGCCTCGTGTCGACTCGGACGCCCGCCCGTCACATCGCATCGGATCACCCGACTCGATGGCTTGGTCAGCTCAACTCGAGCATCTCGAGCAGCTCCGAAGCACGCTAAGTGATGCCGGTGACACCCATTGCCAGCGCTTTGTCGCCGACCTGGAGCACGTGCTTTCGACGGGTGAACAGGAAGATCGGAATGGCGCCGTCGAGCGCACGAACCCTCGTTGCGAACTCGAGCCCCCCGTGCGGTTTCCAGACGCCGTTCTCCTCGCGCCCGAGGTCCGACACGATTGCGTCGGGAGTCTGGGAATCCAACAGACGGAGGCCGTCGGCGGTAGACAACGCAACCTGCACATCGACAGATCTGCTGCGCAGCAGCTCGATGAGGTAGGTGTTGTTCGACGGACGGTCGTCGACCCAGAGAACGGACTTCACGCGCGCCTCAGCGGGTTCGGGCGCCTCGGTCCGTGCGAGCGGCGGAGCTTCGCCGCGTTCGAGGGCCGTCAGGCGCTCCCCGAGTTTCGCCGTCACGTCCGCTTGCTGCTCCGTGGTGCTCTCTTGCTGTTCCCTGAGTCGCTCGACCGTCAGCTCGACGCTACCGGCCTCCACCGTACCCCGCGATCACCAGTGCTCCTGATGATCTCGCGAAGAGGCTCGCCAAAGACGACGACGGCGACTATCGCCAGAATCGGCCAGGCGAGAGCGCCTATGCCCTCCAAGAGTCGGGCCGTCTCCTCCACTGCGCACCTCCCTTCCGTTGCTTGCGTCCCGGCAGCCATCCATCAGGAGCTGACGCGTCCGAGGTCACGGCAGCTCGCACGACATCCCGAGTGCCTTCTCGCCGTGGGCTTGCGCTCCGAACGGTCAGCGCAGCACCCGCCGAGCGACGTCTGAGGCTGCGGCACGTGGACTGCCGCTCGCCAAGCCGCCCTCGACCCCGCACGTCACCCGGCGCCCTCCTCACCGCCGGCAACTGCCGACTCGTGCGCGTCCTGTGAGAACGGGCCGACTCCCGTCCAGATCCCCTCGAGTCGACTCGACGTGAGGTACTCGGGAGCGCTGGCGACCAGTCGCTTCAGGGTCTTGCTCGCTGCCTCGACGTCGTCGGTCGCCCGCTCCACGTACGCCCGGTTGAGCTGGAACCACCAGTTGTCACGATCGCGGGTACACGCAGCCTCGAGTTGCTCTCGCGCACGCTGCAGGCTGCGATGCCTCACTCCGGTGGCGTCCACGAAGTTACTCATGGCATCGGCGTTCCGCCTCTGCGCATCGATGACTTGCTCGGCTGCGGTGTAGCCATCGGCTGCGGCGAGCGCGGCGTACCTGTCGCGAGCGATCGACGCCGACTCGGCGGCCCGGGCGAAGTCACCCACCTCGCCCAGGGCGGAGGCCCGTGCAAGGTGCGCTCTCGCCGCCTCATGGTCGCGCCGCAGTGCGTGATAGAGGTCGGCTGCCGCACCGTGGTGCTCTGCGGCCTCGACATGGCGCCCTTCGGAGGCGCATACGCGAGCGCTCACCGACTCCCGCAGCGCTCGGAGATCAAGAGTCGGGACGCTATGGGAGTTCGCCTCTGCGAGAAGCCCGTGCGCCGCCGTCTGCGCTCCCTTCAGTAGCGCCACGTCGGCCCGGTGCAGTACGGACCGTGCCAGCATCCGATCGTGCCCGATCTTCCTCCACACCTCCGCTGCTTCCAGGAGCGCCGAGTCGGCGTCGTCGAGTCGACCCACGTCCATCCAGATCAACGCTGCCACGGTGCGGGCTTGGGCGCCCAAGATCACTTCTCGTTCGGTCGCCCGTCTGCACACGTCGAGCAGCAACTCCTCGGCCTCGCTCAGCCTGCCCATTGCGTGAAGGACGCATGCCGAGTTGTACGCCGCGCCCAGGGCAGTCCATGTGTCTTCAGCGACACGCGCCTCCTCGCTCAGCTTCTCTGCTTGGCTCAACGCAGCGCGCAGCCGACCTGCGGCAATCGCAGCCTCGATATAGGCATTGCGGACGATGCACTGCGCAGCTCGCTGCCCGGCAGCGGCCTTCAAGCACTCGTGGAGGATCGAGTCCGCAACGTGGGGGTCGACCTTGACGAGCATCTCCATGACCCGCCTGGCAGCGAGGCGATTCTGAGAGGCGTCCGTCGAGCAATCGGTACGGGCGATGTGAAGCGCACCGAGCGCCGCGTCGAAGGCCGTACGCCAATCCCCCTGCTTCTCCCGAATCGCAGAGAGCTCCGTGAGGGCGAACACCTCCGCCGGACGGTTCCCGCTCTCACGCGCGCTCCTCACCGCTCGCTCGAGAGACGTCTCGGCCTCCTCGTAGTCCTCCAGCGTCGAGGCCACGCCGGCCAGCCGCAGCCAGTCGATCGGGACGTTCCACGGATCCTCATGGCTCGTGTCCGCCAGCGCCAAGGCTTCCTTGTACCGATGACGGGCATCGCCGAAGAGCAACCGCTCCTCGAAGGCCACGCCTTGCTCGGAGAGGGCCCAGAGTCGAAGCCGGGCGTCGCCCTCGCAGGAGGCCAACACCTCACCCAGTGTGGATGCCGCCTCCTCGTACCGACGCTGGCGGTTGAGGAGTCGCCCCTGGAAATACGCCAGCCACGCATCGTGGCGCGCCGACCACTCACCGGGCGGGAGGCGCGTAGACGCGTCGCGCAATCCGTCGATCAGAGCGGAGCCCACCGAGTAGCGGCCCTCGTCCTCGTACTCGCAGAAGTACTTCTGCAGCGCTTCCAAGCCCTTGTCGGCAGAGGCCATCGCAAGGTGGTAGATCGCCTCCAGGAGGGGCGAGACCTCGACCGACTCGACAGCGAGGGCGAATTGGATGAACCGCTCCTGTCGGACCGCCTGCACGACGCCGGCCACCCGGCTCAGGTGCGCTGCACCAGGGCGCGTTCTCTCGTGGAGGTCGAGGTAGTGGGCAGCGAGCTGCTCGTTCAATCGGGCGAATGTCTCCGGGTCGCGGTCGCGCCAGTCGCGCAGGAGCTCGTCTCGCGAGGTGTCGTGCAAGGCGTGAGTGCCGTCCGGGCGATGTTCCACGAACGGTTGCGAGATCACGAAGGTCAACAGGTCCTGTGCTTCGGCGTCATCGACCTGCATCAGGGTCTTGATGACCGGACGGTCGATGCGCCTTGCGATTGCCGCTGCACGAATGACCCGGGCTCGCGCCGGTTCGAGTCGCCCCAATTCCTCGAGCGCGAGCTGCACGAGAGCGCGCTCGGGATCGCTCGCCCGTTCGACCTCGGACACCAATTCCGCCATCGACGACCATCGTGCCGTTGACGTGCCGTCCCGGCTCGCGTGGCGACCAGTCACGACTCCTCCCGAGCTGCCTTGTAGACCTCGGCCATCTGGAGCGCGAGGGCGAGCGACGAGCCGGTTGCGATGAACCCGTGAACTGCCCCCACGTCTTCATCGGTGAGTTGCGAGTAGCCGTGCATCGTCAGGAAATCGCGGACGTGCTCCAGCTTCCATTCACTCAGAGACTCGATCGATTTGACGGAACGCTCGAAGGCTTCCGCCCCGATCCGTCGCTTCAGATCGGGACCGACGGTGCGGCCAGCAAGCACGAGAACCAGCTTGGACTCGTGAGTGTCGACGTTCACGAACCTGCGCTTCACCAAGGACTTCATGATCCATTTCCGCAGCGTGAGCGGGCTCTTCTCATCGACCGTATCGACCAGGATCACCAACGGCCGCTCCAGGGCCGCATCGTCGAGATCCTCGAGAAACGCGTCGACACACCGCTGGCGCGCTGCCTGCTCCAGCTCGTCACTCCATTGCCCGGGGACTCCGATGACCGACCCCCGCACGTCACCGTGGATCACGGTTGCGCTCGCTGCGACCACGCCTCCGGCTTGGACCGAAGCGCCCCTCATGTCGACGACGCCGGCTTCGAGACAGCTCCGGTCCTTGAGGAGGCGCGCAGTGTTGAGGCGGTCGAATCGACCCAGCGAGAGGTCCTCGCCGAAGCTACGCCGCATGGTGTCCACGACATCGAAGTCGGACATCCCAGTGATTCGATCCAGCTCGACGCGCGCACACGGCACATCCATGTCCCAGTCGCAGATGTACTCCAGCTTCTTCAGGAGCGTGGACTTGCCACGGCCACCCCGATCGGTGATCGTCAACAGGCGGCGGCCATCCTCGAACCTGAGGAGCTGGCGAAACAGTTCCGCCTCGGCCTCGCGATCGATGAACTGTGCCTCTGTCATGACATCCACGTCGGACCCTCCTGCGACACGAGCTCGAAGAGGAAGTCGAGCGCAGCCACTACTCCCGGCTCCTCCACACCGGCCGTCACGTAGGCAGTCAGCTCATCGTCCGAGAGAGGTGGTGACAACAAGGCCGCAGCCTCCTCGAGGTGTGTCCGCACCGCTGCGGTGTCGAGGGCGCCGAGTTCGACTCTGCGGTCAGCCCGGATTGGTTCGATGGCGCCCGGGCGGCCGCCGACCAGAACGACGACGGACGCTCCCAGAGCGTTGAGATCACCGGTGAGCGAGCGCAGCCAGAAGTCGAAGCGCAGACTCCCCTCGTATCCGTCGATGACCATGAGGGTGCGGCCGCCCTCCGCCAAGGCTCGTGCATAGACCGAGACCTGCCCCGGAACAAAACGACTCAGCGCCCGACGCACCCGGCCTTCCTCTGTGCCCTCCGGCAGATCGAACAGCCTGCGAAGATGCCTCTCGACGGAAGCAGCGGAGCAAAGCCGGTCGGCTGCGCGTTCCGCGGTGAGGTGCAGCACCCGCCAGCCCGCCTCAGAGGCCCGGTCCTCCACCACGACGAGAAACGTCGACAGACCCTTTGCCGGCTCACACGAGACTGCTGCGATCTGGGTGCCGTCGTTGAACAGGCCCATCACGTCGGCCAGTTCTGCATCCCTTCCCACCATGAGAGGCATTGGAGCGCCTCCATCACTCGTGAGCATCCGGGGCACCGGGTTCCGATCCCGAGAGTGACTCTGCATCCGTAGGGCGACGGTCGTACACGATGCCGCCCACGGTCCCCGAGATCGTGGCCCCTCGTGCGTCGACGTAGCCGACCGTCTCCGCCATGATCTCGACGGCTGTTCTCTCGCCGCCCATCGATGCACCTACGAGACCTTGGAGCTCGGCAGCGAGATCCGGGTCGCGTCGCAGCCTCTCGACGAGCAGTTTCTCGAGGGCGGTCCCGTAGGTCTCCGGGTCCTCGGTGAACAACGCGAGTGTCGTCTGCTCCTTGCTGCTCGAGAAGACGGACTTCACCCTCGTCCAGATCCGCTTCGCCACGTCGACAGCCTGCGTAGCAGCGGAAGCGCCGAGAGTCTTCCCGATCTCTTCTGAGAGTTTCTCAGCGCCCTTCTTCGCATACGGCATGAGGAACTTGGCAACGACCGAGGCTGCGAGCAACGCGACGTCGATGGCCACGCCAACCACCCCCTCTTGCTGGCTACACCAGTCATCGTATGCCGCGGCTCGAAGGCCGCGGTATGGGCCTTAGGTCACGCCTGACGGGGCCAGCAAAGCCACAGATCGGGCTCATGTACCTCCAGCCACGTCCTCGCTAGGCCCATTGGGCCCTAGCCGCTGCTACTCGCCGAGGTCCATCGTGAAGGGAGATTGGCTGCCAAAGGACGCCGTGTCACATCGCCGATCGATCACCGGACACCTTCGGCCGAAGAGGCAGCCAGGAAGCGAGGTGCGGAGTGAAACGACTCGCAGTTTTCCTGGACGGAACGTGGAATGATCCAGAGGACAACACCAATGTGTGGCGGCTCAAAGTCCTGACTGCCGACGGCGATGGGGTGCGCCAGCTCGTCCACTATGGGGAAGGCGTAGGGAATCGCATCACCGAGAGGCTCCGCGGGGGCGCCATGGGACTCGGTCTCTCTCGCAACATGCGCCAGGCGTACCAGTGGCTCATCGAGCACTACGAGGATGGTGACCAGGTCTTTCTGTTCGGGTTCAGTCGGGGCGCATACACGGCCCGGACCTTGGCCGGGATGATCGCTCGCTGCGGCCTGTTGCGGCCCGGTGCACCGCTGTCGGTCGGCGAGGTCTTCGGTCGCTACCGGAAAGCCGACCAGCACCCAGGGCTCCACGAGCTGGAGTTTGCGAGGCGGGATGGACGGCCGATCTCGTCAGAGGACGCGATCCTGCTCCGGTATTCGCGGCGGATCGAGATCGAGTTCATCGGCGTCTGGGACACGGTGGGCGCGCTCGGCGTGCCCTTCGGCAAGATCCGAGGCTTGAGTCGGCGAACCTTCCAGTTCCACAACACGAATCCGAGCGTTCTCTACAAGCACATGATCCACGCCGTGGCGATCGACGAGCACCGGAAGGCGTTCGACGCAACGCTCTGGACCGGATTCCAGCCCGAGGGCGAGCCTTTCGAGCCGCTCAAGGAAGATCAAACCATCGAGCAGCGTTGGTTCGTCGGCGATCACTGCAATGTGGGCGGGGGCCATCGCCTCGATCCATTGGCACAGATCCCGTTGGCCTGGATTCAGGAGGAAGCGTCGGCATGTGGTCTTGCGTTCAAGAGGAAGGTCGAGGTCGACGCCGACGCGGTGACGCTGCCCCATCACGACAGTTTTGCGACGTTTGCCTTCGGTCTCTATCGAGCGCTCAAGCTCGGCCAGAGGCACCGGCGCGAGATCGGGCGTGATCCCCGGCCGACCTCGCGGCGGCCCGGCTACTCCCACGTCCTCAACGAGACGATCGACGGATCGGTCTTCGACAAGTGGAGACGCGATCGCAGCTACCGGCCGGAGAATCTGGTTGCCTGGGCGCAGAAGGCGGGAAAGGACCTGGCAGAGATGCGGGGCGCCGCGGATGCCGGCCCTCGACACTGATGGAAAGGCAGGGGCTCGGCTGAGCCCCCGGTCATCCCGCAGGCCCGAGCCGGCTGGGGGTCATTCGTCCCTACCGACCGCAGGTTGCGCAGCCCGATACTGGAGCTGCGCCTGCAGAGGGGAGCTGCAATGGTGAAGGTCACCGACCGACCACCCAAGGTGATCTGCGACGAGCTCCAGGACCTGCGCATCGCCCTGGACAAGGACGTTCCCGAACGGGAGGTGGACCACAACCTCCTCATCGCAACGTGGAACCTGCGCGCCTTCGGGGGGCTCACGAAGCAGTGGCACTCGAAACCCGACGATACGCCCCGACGGGATTTCCACTCGATCCGCTGCATCGCCGAGATCCTGTCACACTTCGATGTCGTGGCCCTCCAAGAAGTGAGAGGTGACCTTCGTGCGCTCCGCCACACGCTGAAGGTACTCAACGACCCCGACCCGCATTGGGGGGTCATCCTCACCGACGAATGCCGAGGCCGGCTCGGAAACGACGAGCGTATGGCGTTTGTCTTCGATACCCGGCGCGTCAAGCCGTGCGGCCTTGCAGCCGAGATCGTGATCCCGGAGGAGACTCTCAAGAAGGCCCGCGTGAAGAAGACCAGCCTCGACCGGCAGTTTGCGCGAACACCCTATGCAGTGACGTTCTACGCGGCCGGTATCACGTTGATGCTGATCACGGTACACATCTACTACGGAAGAAGGGCGGACACCTCCGAGCGCCAGCGGGAGATCCAGACCATTGCCGATTGGCTGGCCGATTGGTCCGCACGTCTTGCCAAGGACGACCGCCAGCACAACATGATCGTCCTCGGCGACTTCAACATCAGGCACAAAGGCGACCGGCTGTACCAGGCGCTCATCAGCCGCGGGCTGCGCACCCCAGAGGAGTTGGACGACGTCGAGCGCACGATCTTCCCGGAGACGAAGCACAGCCACTACGACCAGATCGCATGGTTCACGGAGGACCAAGGGAAGATCCCGCGGTTGTCGCTCGATTATCGGCACCATGCCGGCAGTTTCGACTTCGTGCCGCACTGCCTGCGCAACCAGGCGCTGACACGGCAGCAGCTCTCGTACCGCATCTCCGATCACCTGCCGCTCTGGGTGGAGTTCCTGCTCCGTCCCAAGCACGGCGGGGTATGACCACGCATCTGGGCGGACGGCGCACGCATTCCGGGTAACCGCCATTCGCGCCGCAGGACCGACTCCGGGCCGCGACGGGACCGGGAGCGGGCCAAACGGCCCTGGCCCGGCAGGGCTCGGCGGCGGGACGATCGGCCTTGAGGGGGCCGTGTGGGGGTCGTCGGCGTGGGCCGACGATGGCGATCATGAGCGGAGGTGGTGCGTCTGACCTCTCATCGTTCGATGCTGCACCTACCGAGGAGGACTCAACGATGCCCGAGACACCACACGGCTTCGGCTGGCTTCGTGACGCCCCCGACATCCGTGACTACTTCCTCGACTTGCCCGAGTCGAGTGACGCCATGTCCGCTGAGGCCGTGGTCATGGAGAAGCCGCTCGAACAGCGCGCCGCGCTCAGCGATGTGCTGACGAAGATCACGTTCCCGTACCCGCCACCAAAGGAGAGCTTCCGCAACGTTCGATTCTGCTCACCGGTCCAGGACCAGGGCTCCTTGGGCTCCTGCACGGCGCAGGCGGGCGTCGGACTGCTCGAGTACTACCAGCGACGCGTGCACGGGAAGCACGTCGATGCGTCGAACCGCTTCGTCTACAAGGCGACCCGGAACCTGCTGGGATGGACCGGCGACACCGGCGCCTTCTGCCGGACGACGATGGCGGCGCTCGCCGCATTCGGCGCGCCTCCGGAGCACTACCTGCCCTACACCACGGGGCCTGCGTTCGATGACGAGCCCTCGGCCTTTCTGTATTCGTTTGCGCAGAACTACCAGGGTCTCATCTACCACCGGCTCGACGGTGTGACCACCAAGCTGCCGTTGCTCGTCCGCATCAAGATGATGCTGGCGATCGGCTGGCCCCTCATGTTCGGCTTCAGCGTGTACCAGTCGATCGGCCAGGCCGGCGCTTCCGGCGAGGTTCCCTTCCCGGCTCCTCAGGAGTCGAGGATCGGCGGCCATGCCGTCCTGGCGGTCGGCTACGACGACGACAAGGTCATCACGAACACGAACCCGCATGGTCCGAGGACCAAGGGGGCGATCCTGTTCAAGAACTCGTGGGGCACGGATTGGGGCTGCGTGCCGCCCGAGCACGGCACGGAACGCGGCTACGGGTGGCTGCCGTACGACTACATCGTGACGAGCCAGGCCGTGGACTGGTGGAATCTCACCAAGTGCGAGTGGCTGGAGTTGGGGGAGTTCGGTCTGTGACGGCCTGAGCGGAGGGGCGAGTGGTGCCCCTCCGCTCACCCAGACCTCGTGATGCACCGCACAACCGCCAACGTACTGCCGGCTCGAGCGAGCCGTTGCGTCGTACTCCACCATGTCGGGACCCACCGGGGCCATCCAGCCCCTATCGCCGACCAGCCGGGCACCCGACACTGTGGTTGGCTGTCCGGCGCTGCGGAATGGCCCATTCTTCGGTTTCCCGGCGCAGCGCCGAGGGGGTGATACCTCGTTGTTCCGATGACGTGCGGGAGGGGAGAACCGCGCCTGAACCCGAGTCCACCGACGTGACGGGCCGGCCTCCCGGCTCCTGCCGACAGAGGAGGAAGGCTGATGCCCAGAAAGAAGATGAAGGGGCGCGAGCTACCGGCGCTCGGTGAGCGAGAGAGGTTCACGGCGGGCAGCGAGATGCGGGTGGCGTTCGACGAGGACCACACCCGGGTGGAGCTCGGCGCCCTCGCAGATCGCTACAAGCTTCGAGACGCCTACCGCGAGGTGCGCAACCTGGAGTTCCTCGAGGAGGAGGAGCATCCCTTCGCCGATTACAAGCGGGACCGCGCCGCGTTGGCGCGCCGGCGTTTCCGCATCGTCACCACCGCGAGACCCAAGTTCCCCAAGGACGAGGGCTACCGCAACCACTACGTACCGTGGCTGTATCCGCACGGCAAGGTGCTGGTGCTCGTCGCCGAGGACGTGTACACCGACATCGCCCCGAGCATCGAGACATACGTGCTCGACCTCGCTCGCGACGGATACTGGGCCACCGTGCATGTGGTGCACGCGGCGACGCCGCCTGAGATCCGGCGATACATCCGCCGCCGACGCCCTGTCGGTGCGGTGCTCGTGGGAGGGATCGCCGCCCCGTGGTTCGAGATGGACGACGACTTCCACGACAACCACTCCGAGTTTCCGTGCGATCTGTACTACATGGACCTCAATGGAGCGTGGGTCGACGCCGACAACGACGGGATGTTCAACAGCCACGGGAGGAACGTCGATCCGGAGATCTGGATCGGTCGGGTCTACGCCCCCACGATGGGCGGCAACGACGCCAAGATGCTGATGGACTACTTCGCCCGCAACCACGAGTTCCGGCTCGGCAATCTCGGGCACGCACGCTCAGCGCTCGCGTACCCAGACGACGATTGGCAGGGCTTCCACGATTGCGCCCTCGACCTGCAGTTCCCGGC
This sequence comes from Acidimicrobiia bacterium UBA6912, assembly GCA_002450985.1. Taxonomy (GTDB): domain Bacteria; phylum Actinomycetota; class Acidimicrobiia; order Spongiisociales; family UBA5794; genus UBA6912. The sequence goes on along the minus strand of DKBA01000343.1, from coordinate 3,616 downwards.
ATCGGAGATCACGGTGCACAACGCACCGGACGTCACCGACGCCGACTTGTACAAGAGCGAGGTCAACACGTTGCGGTCGTGGGTGCAGCTGTGTGCTCACTCGTCGGTGCACTCCCACGGCTTCAAGGTGTCGACAGGGCACGAATCGATCAACACTGCGTACTTCAGGGATGTCAATCCGCCGAACGCACACTTCTACAACCTGTTCTGCTGCGGCCCGGGCAAGTACACGGCAAGCGACTACCTCGCCGGCTGGTACGTGTTCGACAAGGCCGGCGGCGGTGTCAATCATGGACTCGCCGCAGTGGCCAGCGCCAAGTCTGGGTCCATGCTGTTCTTCGAGGACTTCTACGGCCCACTCGGCAAGGGCGACTGCATCGGCGACGCCTTCCTCAAGTGGTGGCAGGCCCGCGGCCCGAGCCACGATCTGTTCGAGCGGCGCTGGTTCTACGGGCTCGTGCTGCTCGGCGATCCAACGCTCACGTGGTGGAAGGGTGCGGTCCCGCAGCTGGAGCAGCCCCAGCCGAACGACGTCTTCGACCAGTGGCCGCGCACGATGCAGCTGCGGTGGGACCCGGTGAACATCCCGGGCGCCACGTACACGGTTGAGGTCGACGCCTTCGGTGCGGTCAACGGCGGGAAGTGGGCGGAAGCCGTCAACCAGAGCGGCGTCGTCTACACGAACATCACCGGGAACACTGTCACCCACACGTTCGTGGGCATGCAGCGGGGCCGGTGGCGCGTGCGCGCCACGATCGACGGCCAGACCTGCTCCTGGTCGCCATGGAGGTACTTCACCTACACCGTGTGACGTCGGTCCGAATCGGGGCCGGGAGCCTATGTTCCCGTCCCCGATGCGCCCCATGGACGCCGAAGAGAACGCTGCCGACGCGCCCCTGAGGCGCTCTCGAGCCGAGTGGAGCACGCTGCACACCGCGGTCGGCAGGTGTCGAAGAACCCCAAACTTGACGATGAAGACCTGTCGTCGCCGCCACGACACCGTAAGCACGTGCGACGTCGTGCTCGAGCTGCCACCGGGCCCGACCCAGAGAAAGGACAGGACTGACAAGCGCCGGAGCTCCGACGTCTCCGCCTTCCCGCTCGTGCGTCGCCCGTACGACGACGACAAGCCGGTCGACGCCGGCAAGAAGTCGAAGAAGGTCTCCTTCGAGGTGATCGCAACCGATCCCGCAATGCCCAGCCTCACGGCCACGGCGCGGATCGATCTGAAGGGCGCGGGCCTTCTTCCACGATCCCAACCCGGACAGCAACCACCATCGAGACCGAGATCGAGATCGAGATTCCCGAGATGAAGGTGAGTTCCCCGGCGGCGAGTTTCCCCGGTGCCCAGACCGTGGCAATGGCCGGCGAATTCAATGGACCCGCTCGCCTCAGGCGAACTCGCGCTCGTAGGTGATCTCGTCGGCGACGGCCATCCACTGGCCGATGCGGGGCCGGAGACCGGCGTCCTTGAGGAAGGGCATGTCGAACTCCGGAGGCGTCAGCGTGTCGGGCCGGGCCTCGAGAACGCTGGCAACGTGGACGGCGACCAGCACCGACGACGCGCCGGCGGCACACCGTGACGGCTCACGGTGGTAGGCGACCGCCTCGACAACGTCATCCGGCAGTCCCCACAGCGACAGGAGGTAGGCCCCGGCGAGCGCATGGTCGGAGCCGAACGTCGCACGCTCCTGCTCCACGTCGCCCCCGCTGCGCTCTACCTGGACGAACTCCTCTGGCCAGTTGAGCGCGAACACCAGCTTGCCGCAGCCGCTCAGGATGCCGGCCAGGTACGCCTCCTCGGCGAGGACCCGGGTCGAGACGTCGATCATCTCGATCGCCCGGGCGAGCTGGGCAACCGCCAGGGACTTCCGCCACACGGCCTCGACGTACTCCAACTCCTCACCACGCAAGGACTTCAGGCTGTACAGGTGGGCGCTGAGCACGAGCGCCATGATCATGTCGGTGCCGAGCAGCGTCACGGCCTGCCTGATGTCCGACACCTGGCGGCGAAGGCCGAAGTATGCCGAGTTGACCACCTGCAGCACCTTGGCGGTCATCGCGGGATCGGCGGCGACGATGGCACCGACCCGAGCCAGCGACGGGTCGTCGGTGCGGAGCTCCTCGAGGAGCTCGTGGTAGAGGGTGGGCGCCGACGGCAGGGACTTCGTCCCGGCGATGGTCTCGATGAGCTGCATGTCGTTGAGGTGGCTGCGCAGCGCCGCGGCGCGGCGCACCGCCCACTCCAGCTCTCCGGGCTCGCACGGCTTGGCGAGGTACTGGTGGGCAACGCCCGTCGAGCGGATCCGTGTGATCTGGTCGCCCGCACCGGACAGCACCACCCGCACCGTGTCGGGATGGGTCCGGCGCACCTCCTCGAGGAACGGGATGCCGTTCATCCCCGGCAGGCGGAGATCGGAGAAGACGACGTCGGCCCGGTCGACCGCCATCGCCTCGAGCGCCCGCTCCGGCCACGTGTAGAAGTCGATCTCCCACTCGCCGCGGAAGGGCCGCAGCATGCGGCGAATGCCGGCGAGGAAACCTTCATCCCCGTCCACGAAGACGATCTTCCTGCGTCTCATGGCCGTACGTTCCCTCCATCGATGCCGGATCTACCAACGCAAACGACGCCGCACCCCGGGTCCGTGGCGCGGGCTGCCGGCACCACGCCTGGGCCGTTCCCGTCACTCACTCCGAGTTCTCTCCATCCCGAGGTCGCTCACGCTGTGTCACCACCGTCGGCGGACAGGCCGGCTGCGTAAGGGCCTGAGGCTCATCGAGCCGCCGGTTAGGCTCGCCCGCAGCCTGATGAAGCGAAGCGCGTGGACTTCTGTGACCGACCGAAGGACGACCCTGGATGGCGTGTCCTCGATCGCGCAGACGGCTTCGTGAGGACGCCGGCGTGAGTCACGACGTCGTCGGGATCGGCGAGGCGATGATCCGGCTGTCCACACCGGCCGGCCACCGGCTGGAGGACGCCACCCATCTCGACGTCCACGTCGGCGGCGCCGAGGCCAACGTGGCGGTCGCCGTCGCCCGAATGGGCTACCGCAGCGCCTGGCTCACCCGGCTCCCCACGAACGCACTCGGTCATCGGGCCGCCGCCGACGTGCGGCGCCACGGCGTGGACGTCGATCACGTCGTCTGGGCCGACGACGAGCGTATCGGCGTGTACTTCGTCGAGACCGGAGCCGCGCCGCGACCGACCACCGTGATCTACGACCGCGCCGGGTCGGCGGCGTGCCACATGACGCCCGCCGATGTGGCGTGGGATGTGGTCGAAGCGGCACGCATCGTCCACCTCTCCGGCATCACTCCCGCCCTGAGCCCGAGCTGCCGGGCGGTGGTGGCCGATGTGATCGAGCGGGCGCACCGCGCCGGGGCNNGGGAGTCGACCTCCTCATCTCGACCACAGAAGACGCCCGCGACCTCTTCGGCATGAGCGCGAGCCCCCAGGAGGCGGCGGCGGCGCTGGCGGATCGTATGGCGGTATCGCGCGTCGTGGTCACCGCGGGCGCCGCCGGGGCGGCCTGGGTGGACGGCGCAGAACGCGGGGTCGCCGACGCATTCCCCGCCACGGAGATCGACCGCGTCGGCGGCGGCGACGCCTTCGCCG
>DKBA01000027.1 GCA_002450985.1 Acidimicrobiia bacterium UBA6912 | reverse complement strand
GGGGCGAGGGTTCGAATCCTCGCAGGTAGTTGCCTGGGCCACGCTGGATCCGGCGGGCAAGATCGGGTCTGGGCAAGGGTCCTTTGACCCTTACGAGGGAGATCGACGGCGGGCGCGATGGGGGTGAAGCGCCGCCACGCACGGCGGTGGTCGCTGCTCGTGGTGGCTGTCTCGAAGGAGGACGCCATGAAGCGGCTCTTTCCCCTGTTGACGGTTCTGGCACTCGTCGTGGGGGCTTGCGGCGGTGCGGATTCGCCGGACGCTGCCGCAGGAAGCACGACCGAACCGACCACCACCACGGTCGCGACCACGGCACAGCCGTCGACAACGGCCCCGATCACGGTGCCAGAGCCCCCGAAGCCGGCACCCAGGCCTACCGAGGAGGCATGGCCGGTTGCGACACCGGAGGACGTGGGCATGAGCTCAGGGATGCTCGCCGACCTCGTAGAGAATGCCATGACGCAGAACCGGATCGACAGCATCCTGGTGGCGCGCAATGGCCACGTGGTGCTGGACACCTACTTCTATCCCTTCCCCGAGGAGACCGCCCACAACCTGCACTCGGCCACCAAGAGCGTCACCGGCACGCTGGTCGGCATCGCCATCGACGAGGGCCTCATTCCGGGGATCGATGTTCCGGTGGTGGAGTTGCTGCCCGATGCTGCCCCGGCCCAGGTAGACGAGCGGAAGGCGGCGATGACGCTCGAGGACCTGTTGACGATGTCGAGTGGCCTCAGCTGTGCGGACCCAGCGACGGCGAGCAACGACTGGGCCGTTCTCGCGCTGGCACTCCCAATGGTGGCGGAGCCCGGGACTCGGTTCAGCTACTGCGATGGCGACTCTCACCTGTTGTCGGCGATCGTATCCGAGGTCACCGGGATGGCGACGTCGGCGTACGCCGACGAGGTGCTGTTCGGGCCCCTGGGCATCACCGACTACGTGTGGCCCGCCGACTCGCAAGGGATCAGCCACGGCGATACCGGCCTGATGCTGCGACCCGCCGACATGGCCAAGCTCGGCTACCTCTACGTCCGGGACGGGCAATGGGACGGCGACCAGATCGTGTCGGCATCGTGGATCGAGGCCGCCACCACAGCGCAGATCAGGCCAGACTTCCTCTCTGACGGATACGGGTATCAGTGGTGGGTCGATGACGCCGGGTACTTCATGGCCGCCGGGGCCCACGGCCAGGGCATCATCGTCGTGCCCGACCATGACCTGCTGATCGCCTTCACCTCCGCGCTTTCGATGTTGACAGAGGTGCCGTTGAGCCTGACCGACGAATACATCTTGCCGGCGGTACTGTCCGACGAGCCGCTGCCCCCCGATCCAGAGGCACGAGCCCGTCTCGCCGCTGCGGTGACTGCAGCCGGCGCGGGGCCCGAGCCTCAGGAAGTCGAACTCTCCGAGATGGCTGCCGTGGTCGATGGCGTTCGCCACGAATACCGACCCAACGACTGGGGATGGGAATGGTTCGAGATCGACTTCCGCTCAGACACGGCAGTCGTGCGCGAAGCGACTACAGCAGGTCTGATCGAGTTGGTGGTCGGGTTGGACGGCCGGTACCGCACCAACGACGACCTCCAAGTCGCGCTGCGGGGCGTGTGGCGAGATGACACCACCTTCGTCGTCGAGTTCTACGTCTTCGGTCAAGTGGACGTGGAGAGCCGCCGGTACTCGTTCGAAGATGGTTCGGTCCTCACAAGGGGCGAGCGTGACATCACCTCTGGAGGCTCCGTGCGGGCGGAGGCCTTCCCCGTCGGCTGAGCAGCCGCATCTTCGTTGCAGGACCTCCTGACGATCGCACACGATCGGAGGACGACGGTACGATCCCAATCGCCCCGCCGATCATGACCCGTCGCATCTTCGTCGATACCGAGTGGACCGAACCTCCGTGGTCCGGGGGTTGCGAGCTGTTGTGGGTCGGCCTCGCCGACGAAGCCGGCTCGGCATGGAGTGCCGTCGCCGCCGACGTCGACATCGAGCGGCTCGCCGGCAGCCAGATCGTGGCGTTGATACCCGCCGACGAACCCCGACTCCATCGCCCCGAGCTCGCGGCGGCGGTGGTGGACTTCTGTGGCGACGTGGATGAGTTCTGGGCTTGGGTCCCCACGATGGAGAGCGTTGCGAGGTGGTTCGATCTCGGCGCCGACGCAGCCGACCTGTATGCGCGGTACTGGGACGTCGATCTTCAGATGCTGCAATCGCTCGTGGATCCGTGGCCGCGGGAGTGGCCGAGCCGGCTCTTCGACCTGAACGCCGCAGCAGCGGAAGCCGGCGCGGAGATCCCGGCACGGACTCCCGATCACCTGAATCCCCGGGTCCATGCACTGTGGAACCGAGGGCTGTTCGAGATGATCGCGCAGGCTCGCCAAGGTTGAGCGAAGCGCACGACCGCTCGTCAAGAGATCGGGCGGACGGCATCGGCCGCCGGCAGGGAGCTACTCCCCGAACGTGATCTCGGCCTGACCGACCCTCAGGTAGCCGCTGTTGGTGCTCACCTGGATCACGCATCGATCATCGGTGCAGTCGACGTCTTCGCCCAGGTCGGACGAGAACCGGTGTACGACGGTGGAATTCCTGAGGTGATGGCGTCGCACGACAGGCTTGCGCCCGGTCAGCGGATCTGGCGGACGCGTCCGGTGGCGCCCCACGTCNNGCGACGACGACGGACTCGACCTCGAGCTCGTAGCTGAGGAGAAGCGCCCGTACCAGGTCCCAATCACGGCCGGCGCCCCGCACCTTCTGCGCGACCTCGGACCAGTTGGCGGCGCCACACAGCGCTCCTTCGCCGAGGGCCGTCTCGACCACGTCGGCTCCCGGCTCATCCTGGAGGAACGCAAGCAGGGCCGAGGCATCGACGACGCTCGTCACGCCGCATCCTCGGTGGCGGCGGCACGGCGCCGCTCGTCCAGCAGTTGGGTCACCAAGTCCAGACCGTCGAGCTCGCCGCGGACGCGTCTGCGCAACTGCTCCCGGGTCATCAGGACCAGGCCATCGGGTGTCTCGAGCAAGACGAGCGGCGTTCCCTCGGTGAGGCCGGCCCGAGTGCGGACATCGGCGGGCACCACGATACGGCCTCGATCTCCCACAGTCACCGTGTATGTCCCACTCATGGGAGCAACGTACCACAGAGGTTGCCGCCCTGGGAAGACCATTGCTCGTTGCCGCTACTTCCCCATCCGCAGCGGGGGGAAGGCTTCAGCCCCTCCCGGGGCCTGCGCCTGGAAGACCTCGATGGGTTCGGGCAATCCGTGGAACTCGTGGTGTCCCAGGCTGGCCAGCCGCACGCCCGCGAAGGCCTCCTCGGCGAGCTCGTCGCGAG